>JBKQKO010000040.1:0-5823 GCA_052147455.1 Desulfobaccales bacterium
CGCCAGGCGTAGACCACGGGGCTGGCCACAAAGACCGAGGAGTAGGTGCCCACCACGACCCCCATGATCATGGCCAGGGCGAAGTCCCGAAGGACCACGCCGCCGAAGAAGAACAGGCAGACCACTACCAGGAATACGGTGCTGCTGGTGATGATGGTCCGGGAGAGCACCTCGTTGACGCTCAGGTTGATGATTGCGGCCAGTTTGCCGCGGCGCCTGGCCAGATTCTCGCGGATGCGGTCGAAGACCACCACGGTGTCGGTCAGGGAATAGCCCGCCAGGGTGAGCAGCGCCGTGACCACCAGCAGGGTGATCTCCCGGTTAAGCAGCCAGAAGACCCCCAGGACCGCCAGAACGTCATGCAGGGTGGCCACCGCGGCGCCCACCCCGAAGATGAATTCGAAGCGCCAGGCGATATAGGCCATGATCCCCACCATGGAGAGGATGATGGCGACGATGGCCTTGTTGCGCAGATCATGGCTGATGGATGCGCCGATCTCCGATTTGCCGATGATCTCAAAATGGTTGCCGGCCAAAGATTGGTTCAGGACCCCGGCCAGGCGGGTGGAGATCTGGCCCACCGACTCTTGCGACTTTTTGAGCTTGATGATGAGTTGCGTGCCTTCTTCCACCTGCTGGATCTCGGCATGGCCCCAGCCTTCCTTGGCCAGGGCCTCCCGCACCCGGTCGACCGTGAAGGGCTGGGTGGCTTTCATCTGCACCAGGGTGCCGCCGCTGAACTCCACCCCCAGGTTGCCGTGGCCCCGGCTCAGTTGCACGAAGGCGATGAGACCCAGGAGGCAGAGAGTCCCGGAGATGAGGAAGGCATAGCGCCGCCAGGAGATGAAATCGAAGTCGGGCTTTTCAAAGAGCTGGAAGAAGCTGAGCTTTTTGATCCAGCGCTTGATCAGCAGCCAGTCATAGACCACCCGGGTGCCAAACAGGGCGGTGAACAGGTTGAGGATGACGCCCAGGCTCAGGGTGACGGCAAAGCCCTTGATGGGGCCGGTGCCGAAAAGGAACAGGACCACCGCGGTGATCAGGGTGGTGACGTGGGAGTCGATGATGGTCCAGAAGGCCTTGTCGTAGCCGCCGTCGATGCCGGCCTTCAGGGGTTTGCCGGCCTGGAACTCCTCCCGCATGCGCTCGTAGATAAGGACGTTGGAGTCCACCGCCATGCCCACCGACAGGATGATGCCGGCGATGCCCGGCAGGGTGAGGGTGGCGCCGAACAGGGAGAGGGCCCCGAGGAGGAAGATGATGTTGATCACCAACGCGTAGTCGGCCACCAGTCCGGAGAAGCGGTAGTAGAACAGCATAAAGCCCATCACCAGGATGGTTGCCAGGATACCTGCGGTGAGGCCCTTCTTGATGGAGTCGGCTCCCAGGGTGGGACCCACCGTGATATTCTGGACGATCTTGACCGTGGCCGGCAGCGCCCCGGCCCTCAGGACGATGGCCAGGTCATGGGCCTCCTGGGGGGTGAAGGAGCCGGTGATTTGGCCCCGGGCTCCGATGCGGGATTGGATTACCGGGGCCGATTGCACTACGTTGTCCAGGATGATGGCCAGGCGTTTATGGAGGTTGGCCTCGGTGATCCGGGAGAACTCCTGGGCCCCACGGCTGTTGAACTCAAAATTGACCAGATAGGCGTTATATTCGCCGCTGTTGGCATTGGCGTCGTTGATGTCGGCGCCGGTTATCAGAACCTTTTTCTGCAGCAGCAGGGGAATCCTTTGCAGCCGCCCGGTCTCATTGTCGACCTTCTTTTCGATATAGACTTCATCGTCCGCAGGGATCTTGCCGGCCAGGGCCTGATTGAGCTGCTCCCGGGTATAGCCGGGTTTCAGCTTGCCCTCCTTGAGGGCCTGGTCAAGCAGCCCCGGCAGATCAAGGCCGGCCTGATCGTCCACCACCTTGAATTCCAACTGCGCCGTCTGGCCGATGAGATCCAGTGCCCGCTGGGGGTCCTGGATGCCGGGAAGCTGCACCACGATGTTCTCGGTTCCCTGGCGCAGCAATACCGGCTCGGTGACCCCGAACTGGTCGATGCGGTTGCGCAGCACCTCCAGGCTTTGGGAAAGGGTGCGCTCTTGTAAACCCTGGATTTCCTTGGGATTGACAGTCAGGCCAAAGACCAGGTGGTTATCCTGGCGCTGGGGCTCGCCGACTTCCAGCGTCGGGAACTCCTCTTTCATCAGCCTCAGGAAGGCGGCCTGATCATCTCTATTGGTCAGGGTGACGGGGAGTGCTTGATGGGCCAGCTCTCCCAGCGTCAGGTCTATCCCCCCTTTTTCAGCCTTCTGCTTCAGGTCCACGCCGGCCCGGCTCAAGGAGTTGTTGATCGCCTGGTCCATGTCCACCTGTAGGATCAGGTTCATGCCCCCTTTCAGATCCAGCCCCAGATGCAGACCACGGCTGACGTGTTGCTCCCACCAGCCCGGCAACTCACCAGTCACGGAGGGCAGCACAAAGATGACGGCCAAGACGGTGAGGATAAAGAGGAGAAAAAATTTCAGGCGCACAGCTCGCAGCATCTATGATCTCCTTGGAGGCCGAAGCAAAGGGCACGGTCGGGCCGCGACTTCCTTTTTGCCCGGGACTGCTGATTCTTCTGGAAAAGGCGAAGCCTTAGGGGTACCCTGGAGCAGACCCTGAGTTCGCCAAACATGGTTAAATTACTGTACTGAGGGGTGCCTGTCAAGTTTCCAGGTAAGCTTCGGGAAGGGGAGCGCGGCCTGCCGGCGTAGGAATTTTAGTTAAAAGTTCAAAGTTCAAGGTTAAATACGCCTGGGTTCAACTTTGAACCTTGAACTTTGAACCTTGAACTAATCATAGATAGCCGCCATGGAATTACCCTGTAAATTCTGTCGCATCATTTCCCGGGAGTTGCCCGCCTACGTGGTGTTCGAGGACGAGTTCTCCCTGGCCTTCCTGGACCACAAGCCCCTGTTCCCCGGGCACATATTGCTGGTGCCCAAGAGCCATTATCCGACCCTGCCGGAATTGCCGGCCCGCCTCCTGGAACCCCTGTTTGCCGACGCGGCGCTGCTGGCCCAGGCCATGGAAATGGGCCTGCTGGCCGACGGCTCCTTCGTGGCCATCAACAACCGCATCAGCCAAAGCGTCCCCCACCTGCACATCCACGTGGTGCCCCGGCGGCGCCGGGACGGCTTGAAGGGCTTCTTCTGGCCGCGGCAGCGCTATCGGGATGAAGGGCATATCCAGGAAGTGCAGAGACTGCTTCAAGAGACCGTGGCGCGCCTTAGGGGTGAAAAAAAATAATAACTCCGCGCAGCTCTCATCGCCGGCGCAGGTAGGGGCAGGGAGCTTGCCTCTCCCCGCCGGTGGCAGCCAGCCGCGCCCCTGCGCCTGCCGGACTTAATCAGATCTCAGCCGCCCGCTTCATGGCCCACCGAGATGAATTCTTCCTGGGGAAGTTTGAGGCAGGTGAGCCGGTTGCCGTAGGCGGCGCCGGTGTCGATGCCGATCTTGTTGGGCATCACCAGGGGTTGCTGGAAGGGGGTATGACCGAAGATCACCTTTTTGCCGAAATCTTCCATGGAGGCGATGAAATCCCCCCGAATCCACAGCAGGTCTTCTTCATCCTGCTCCGCCGGGGGAACCCCGGGTTTGAGGCCGCCGTGGACGAAGAGGTAATCCGGGGTCTCATAATAGAGGCACAGCTCTTCGAAAAATTTACGGTGCCCCGGGGGCAGCGCCAAATGCTTTAGGCGATCCCAATCTTCGCCCCAATAGTCCCGCAGGGTGCTTATGCCGCCGTTGAACAGGAAGAGCTCCAGGTCCCGGCCCTGCAAATAATTGAGGAACATGGCCTCGTGGTTGCCTTTGAGACAGATGACCTGCTGTGGATTCGCCACTCTCTTGAGACCCAGGACGTAATCTACCACCCCTTTGGGGTTCGGCCCCCGGTCGATATAATCTCCCATAAAAACCAACTGGTCCCGGGCCAGGTCAGGCTGGATCTTTTCCAGGAGACGCTGCAGCAGGTCCAGATTGCCGTGAATGTCGCCGATGGCGTAAATGTCTGCGGCCATATTAATCTTTTGAGTTTAGCTTATTTCGTATATTTAAAAATGAAAGGCGTCAAATGAAGTTTCTGGTTCCCTGCCCTCCCGCAAGCCCCCTCCCTCTCATCCTCATTCCAACCACCGGAACCGTTTCTCCCGGCGGTCCAGGCGGGTGAGGCCAGCTTCCCGGGCCAGGCCCTGGGCCTCGGCGTATTCCTCGGCGCTGAGGGGTTGCCGCAGCAAGGGGTGTGCGGCGGCCCGGCCGCAGGGGCGGTACTGGCTCATGACATTGACATAGGTGTCAGGAGAAATCTCCCGGGCCAGGAACTCCATGATCTCCCGGGTGCCGGCCACGCCGCCGGGTAGCACCAGGTGGCGCACCAGCAGGCCGCGGCGGGCCACCCCGGTGTCATCCAGCACCAGGTCCCCCACCTGGCGGTGCATCTCCTTCAGGGCCCGGCGGGCCATCTCGGGGTAGTTTTCCGCCTGGCAGAGGTCGGCGGCCACCTTGGGGTCCCAGAAGTTGAAATCCGGCATATAGATGTCCATCACCCCGTCCAGCAGCCGCAAGGTCTCCACCGCGTCGTAGCCGCCGGTGTTGTAGACCAGGGGCAGATTCAGGCCGCCGGCAATGGCCAGGGACAGGGCCGCCAGGATCTGGTAGGCCTGGTGGCTGGGGGTGACGAAATTGAGGTTGTGGCAGCCCCGCTGCTTTAGTGCGAGCATCATGGCCGCCAGGTCGGCAATGGAGACCTCCTCCCCTTCCCCGCCGTGGCTGATCTCATAATTCTGGCAGAAGATGCAGTAAAGATTGCAATGGGTGAAAAAGATGGTGCCGGAGCCGCGGCGGCCCACCAGGGGGTCTTCTTCGCCGAAATGGGGGCCATAGGAGGAAGTGACGGGCAGATCGCCGGTGCGGCACAGGCCCCGCTCCCCGTGATGGCGGTCCACCAGGCAATTGTGGGGACAGAGGGTGCACTGATTCAAGATGTCGTAGGCCGCGGCGATCTTCGGCTCTAAGAGCCCCCGGCGATGGGTTTCTAAGTAAGCCGGTTCCCATTTGGCCATGGCGGGGTTTCCTGCCCAAAGGTATCTTGCCGAAATTTCCCTTATCGTTTCTTCTTATAAGCCATTTGTCTGGGGCGAACGGCAAGAATATCCAGGGTGCGGCTCGCCTCGTGTACTTCATAGAAGATGCGCCAGTCGCCCACCCTGGACTTGCGTTGGCCCTCCTCCATTTCCACTGACCCGGAGATGCGGGGATCGAAGGGGTGGTTCGTCAGTTCTTGTAATCGTTGTTGAATGCGTCTGATGGTGACTTGATCCAGAGATTTGAGGCTTTTGAGGAAGGGTTTAGCGAACCGGAGGGTATAGCTCATAACTCCAGCTCTTTTTCCAACTCTTCCAGAGAGATAAACTCCCCTCGCCGGATAGCCTCCTTGCCTTCCCGGATGGCGGCCCGATCCTCTTCGGTCAACGGTTCGTCGTCATAAACTTCGTCCCGGTGATAAAGCAGGTCCACGAAGCGAATCAGAAGGTCGGCATCCGGCCCCTGGATGACTGCCCTGAATTTGGCGATTAACTCACGGTCGATGAACTTTTCCATGGGCTGGTTCCTTTTGGGCAAATTCAATAGTTCTCTTGGTTCAAGGTAATAAAAAAGCCCGGTGGTGTCAACCGGGCTACCGTTCAGGTCCGCAGGCCGCGGCGATAAGTTTCTAAATAACTTGGCTCCCAGGAATCCGTGGACATAATTATTATTGATTAATTTTCTTAAGCAATGGAAGTCGGG
>JBKQKO010000041.1:0-5069 GCA_052147455.1 Desulfobaccales bacterium
ATAATCTCCAGGGGCTGACCAACGGCCCTTTGGGCCTCAAGGGCCTGGCCCCTTACACCAAGCTCTGGTGGTCCTGGGGAGTGGCGGTGGCCACGGTGGCGGCGGTGGCGGCCCTGGTCTCGTCAAGTTACGGCCGGGCCATGCAGGCGATCCGGGAGGACGAAATCGCGGCCCGGGCCACGGGCGTCGATTCCTTCCGCCATCTGATGCTGGCCTTTGTCTTGAGCGCCTTTTTCCTGGGGGTGGGAGGCGGTCTCCTGGCCCATCTGATCACCACCATTTCGCCTTCGCTCTTCACCTTTTTCCTCACCTTCAACCTGCTCATTATCATTGTCGTGGGAGGCCTGGGCTCCACTACGGGGGCGGTGGTGGCCGCGGTCTTCTTCACCCTGGCCGGGGAATGGCTCCGGGTGGTGGAGGAGCCGGTCCGGCTCGGGGGCCTTAATTTTCCCGGCATCCCCGGGCTGCGCCTGGTGCTGCTCTCCCTGGCCCTGCTGCTGGTGATCCTTTTTTTCCGCCGGGGCCTGTTGGGCCGGCGGGAGTTTTCCTGGGACCTCCTCGAGGGCCTCCGCAAATGGCTGCCTAGCCCATGAAGCTCCTGAATATCCAAAACCTGGGCATGCGCTTCGGCGGTCTGCTGGCCCTGGAGGATTTTTGTCTCGAGGTTCCGGAAGGTGCGCTCTATGGTCTCATCGGCCCCAACGGCGCCGGTAAGACCACGGTCTTCAACCTGATCAGCGGCTTTTTGAAGCCCAGCAGCGGCTGCATCTCCCTGAACGGGACCGAGATCACCAGGCTGCCGCCCCATCGGATCACCTATTTGGGGGTGGCCCGCACCTTCCAAAACATCCGCCTATTCCAGGAGCTCAGCGTCCTGGATAACGTCCTGGTGGGGTTTCATTGCCGAAGCCACGCCTCCTGGGGCGAGGCGATCCTGCGATTGCCTCGCTACCGCGGCGAGGAAAGGGAGCACCGGACCCGGGCCTGGGAACTCCTCCGGGAGGTGGGCCTGGCAGAGGCCGCGGCCCAACCCGCCGGCAAACTCCCTTACGGCCACCAGCGGCGCCTGGAGATCGCCCGGGCCCTGGCCACCGGTCCCCGCTTCCTGTTGCTGGATGAACCGGCGGCGGGCCTCAACCCCCAGGAAACCCTGAACTTGATGGAATTCCTCCAGGAGATCAAGGAGCGTTACCGCCTGACCATGCTGGTCATCGAACATAATTTGCAGCTGGTGATGAACCTTTGCCGGCGCCTGCTGGTCCTGGACCACGGACTCACCATCGCCGCCGGCGAACCGGAGGAGGTCCGCCGGCACCCGGAAGTGATCCGCGCTTATTTGGGGAAATAGCGGTCAGCATTGTAGGGTGGGCACTGCCCACCATTTCCTAATTAGCTTTCAGCTTATTTGGGACAATAGCGAATCAAAATGAAGAACCGGCGCCCTCGGCGGTTCCCGCGCCGGCGCTACATTTTCCTATAAAGGCAGGACACTTGCTGGAAATCCTCAATCTCAAAGTAGCCTACGGGGCCATCCAGGCCCTGGATGGCGTCAGTCTGAGCGTCCCCCAGGGCGCCCTGGTGGCCCTGCTGGGGGCCAACGGCTCCGGCAAGACCACCACCATCAAGGCCATCACCGGATTGGTGGCGCCCCAGGGAGGCCGCGTCCTTCTGGAAGGCCGCGACCTTCAAGGCCTGCCCCCCCATGAGGTGGTCCGCCGGGGGGTGGCGGTGGTCCCCGAAGGGCGCCGGATTTTTGCCAACCTTTCGGTTCACGAGAATCTCCTCCTGGGAGGCTACAGCCGCCGTGAGTTTTCCTCAAGGGAGTCCCGGGGGAGTGACCTGGATGAGATTTATCGAACGTTTCCCCTGCTGGCGGAGCGCCAGAGCCAACCCGCCGGCACCCTGAGCGGCGGCGAGCAGCAGATGCTGGCCCTGGGCCGGGCCCTGATGTCCCGGCCCCGGTTACTGCTGCTGGATGAGCCCTCCCTGGGTCTGGCCCCGCTGCTGGTCAAAGAGGTCTTTAACATCGTCCGCCGGCTCAACCAGCAGGGGGTCACCGTCCTCCTGGTGGAGCAGAACGCGGTCGCCGCCCTGAAGATTGCGGGCTACGCCTACGTCCTGGAGACCGGCCGGGTCGTCCTGGAAGGCCCCGGGGCTGAACTCCTGGAACACCCCCGCCTGAAGGACGCCTATTTGGGGGATGGGACCGACGGGCTGGAGGGATAAGCCGCCATCCCTTGCAGGGGTGACCCTCCGGGTCGCAGGCTAAAGGCCCTCAAGCTGGTAAAGGACATAAGCAATTGGGCTATAAAAATGAGGAAGATTCTCGGGGTTAAACCCCGTAAAGTAGAGATCGCCTTTCCAAAAATCTGGACTGAGGGAATAGCGCGCTTGACTTTGTGCGGTAAGCCCTTAATTTAGAATCACGAGATCATATAAATTTCGCAAGGAAGGACGGTAGATGATGCGCACAAAGAGGATTTTTCTCAGTCTGGCGATGGTGGTGCTGTTTTTGGTGGCGGTTACACCTGGAACCGCTCAGGAACCGTACTATTCGGTCGGTACGGTATCTATTGATATGACCAGCGTGGCCTTGGGTATCGGCTTCAGTTCGGGGAGCGGCGTTTTGAGGTTTAACGGCCAACGTTATACCTTCAAGGTTGACGGCCTCAGCGTGGGCGCCGTCGGCATTGCCTCCATCAGCGCGGTGGGTAACGTCTACAACTTGAACGATGTTTCCCAGTTTGCCGGCAACTATACGGGCGTAGGGGCGGGCCTCGCCCTGGCCGGAGGCAGGGCCGGTCTGACCCTGAAGAACCAGGCCGGCGTTATTATCAATCTGTATGCGGTGCAGCAGGGGGTGGAGTTGAACATCGGGCCCAAGGGTTTCCAGATTACCATGTAATAGAAATTTGCCCACCCGGACCGGGACCGCCGCAGCCTGACGGCCCCGGTTGCTCCAAAGTTATCTGTTGAAACCTGGGCCACCAGTTTATCTTAATAGATGAGAAATCTATTTTTTGGGGATAATTAGGCCCTTATTCAAATTAATATCGCTTTCCATCCCTCTCGCCGGCCACCCCGCCCCCTCAGGAACCGTTGCAGACCGCGGTTCCACCGGATTCGCCCTGGCGTTTGCAAAAAATCGCTCCCAAGGTCATAATCTGAGCCAGGAGAATATGACTAAAGTTGCCGATCCTGCCACTCACCGACGCCTTTAAAGGCTACACCTACGACCAGGACAAGCTCATGACCCCGGAGGAGACCATCCGCCGGGTACGGGAGCGCCTGGCCGGTCTGGACCTGGAGATCCTGGCGGAGACCATGCGCATCGATTCCGGGCGCCTGAACATCCCGGTCTTCATCAGCCTCCTGGGAGCCGATGCCCGGCGGGTGGTGCCCACCCAGAAACAGATGGGCAAAGGCGCCACCCCGGTGCAGTCCGAGGCCAGCGCCCTCATGGAACTGGTGGAGCGCTTCAGCTTCTTCACCTTTATCGAGGAAGGCCCGAAGCACTATGGCCGGGCCCGGGACCTGGAGGGCCAGGCCCTGCCCTTCTCTTACCTGGCCCGCTCCCTGTTCGACGATTCCCCGGACGTTGAGGCCGCCGCGCCCCTCTATCAGGACTGGCCCCTCCATTTCGTCCCAGCCACCAACCTCAGCACCGGGGCCCCGGTCTATCTGCCTCTCTACTGGTTCTACCTCATCCAGGAGTACAACGGCCCGGCGGCGGGCAACGGTTACGAGGAGGCGGTGCTCCAGGCCCTGTGCGAGGTGGTGGAGCGCCACGTGGGCACGGTCATCACCCAGGAGAGCCGGCCCACCCCGGCCATCGACCCGGAGTCGGTGACCGACCCCGCGGCCCGGGAGTTGCTGGAGAAATTCTCCAGAAACGGCATCAAGGTTTACCTTAGAGATTTCTCGATGAATACCGGCATCCCCACGGTGGCGGCCCTGGCTTACGATCCCGCCACCTTCCCCGAATCCAGCGAAATCGTCTTCGCGGCCGGCACCACCACCGACCCCGCCAAGTCCCTGATCCGGGCCTTAACCGAGGTGGCCCAACTGGCGGGGGATTTTCACCGGCGCACCTCCTATCGCCCTACCCTGCCCAAATACGAGTCCCTGGCGGAGGCCGCCTACCTCATGGCCCCCGGGCCGCTGGTCCCCCTAAGCAGCCTGCCCAACCTGGCCCACGACAACCTTAAGGTGGAGATCGGCAACTGCCTGGAGGCCCTGGCCCGCCTGCACCTGGAGGTCCTGGCGGTGGACGTCACCCATCCCCGGATCGGTATCCCCGCGGTTTACGTCCTCATCCCGGGTACCCACTTCCTGGACCGCACCCGCAACACCAACGTTATCTTCCACCTGGCCAAGACCGCGGCCCTCTATGCCGAGCCCCTGGATGGCCTGGCAGCCTTGCAGCGGCTAAACCAGACCTTTCCGGAGCGCTTCGAAGTAAACTTCTTTCTGGGACTGGCCCTGGCCAACCTGGGCAGCTCCAGCGACGCCCTGGACCATTTCCAAAAGACCTTAACCCTGAATCCCCCGGCTCACGAAATTCCCAGTATCCACGTGCACCTGGGTAACTGCCATAAGGACCTGGGCGACTACTTAACCGCCGCCGCCGCCTTCCGGCAGGCCCTGGAGCTGGACCCCAATCTGAAGGAGGCCCACCATTTCCTGGGATTCTGCTTCTTCAAGCTGGAGGAATATCAACGGGCGGTGGCCTGCTTCGAGAAGGTAATCGAACTGGACCCCGGCTCCGCCATCGACTACGCCAACCTGGGCATCAATTTGCAGCGCCTGGGCCACCGGCAGGAGGCGGCCTACGTCCTGAAACAGGCCCTGGAACTGGACCCCAGCCTGGAGTTCGCGGCCCGGGCCTTAAAGGAATTAAGCTGAAGATATTGGGGGAGGGGGCCAGGGCCGTTGGCCCTGCCTGAGGTGCTCCCCAAAAATGAGACTGTTATAATGAGAGGCCTCGAAACCAGGAGAGACCTTCATGCGGCAGTCTCGGTTCACAGTGGAAGAGATCGTCCGGATCATTGCGGAGTCGGAGTTACCTA
>JBKQKO010000042.1:0-27351 GCA_052147455.1 Desulfobaccales bacterium
CAGGGATTTGGACTTGCCGGCGTGGCCCCGTTTTTCCTTGATGACCGCGTGCGCCGCGGCCATGCGGGCGATGGGGATGCGCATCGGCGAGCACGACACGTAGGTTAGCCCGATGCGATGGCAAAACTCGACGGCCTGAGGCTGGCCGCCGTGTTCGCCGCAGATGCCGATCTTCATGCCGGGGCGGGTCTTGCGCCCTTCGGTCACCGCGAGCTGCATGAGCCAGCCTACCCCCAGCTCATCCAGGATTTCGAAAGGGTTGTCCTTCAGGATGCCCGCAGTGTTGTAAATGGGCAGGAACTTGTTTTCCGCGTCTTCCCGGGAGAAGGAGAAGGTCCCCTGGGTGAGGTCGTTGGTGCCGAAGGAGAAGAACTCGGCATTTTCCGCCAACTGGCCGGCCCGGATGCAGGCCCGGACGATTTCTACCATGGTGCCGAATTTGTATTTGACCTTGACATTGTAGCGCTTTTCCACCTCCTGGTGGATCTTCACCACCCGGGGCTGCACCCAGACCAACTCCTGCTGGGTGCAGACATTGGGCACCATGATCTCCGGGCGCACGTCGATCTTGTCCCGCACGGCCAGGGCCGCGGCCTCGAAGATGGCCTGGATCTGCATGTCATAGATTTCCGGAAAGGAGATGCCGCAGCGCACCCCCCGGTTCCCCAGCATGGGGTTGAACTCGTAAAGCACCCGCACCCGGCGCAGCACCTTCTCTTTGTCTTTCAGGATTTTCTGGTCCAGGCCCTTGGCCTTGAACTCGCTGAGCTCCCGGGTGACCGCCTCAATGGAGGGCACGTGCTGATAAAGATCCGGACCCAGCAAGGTCACGGTGCCGGGCAGTTGCTCCAGGGCGTTAATCATCTGGCTAAACTCCCGGAGGCGGCTGGTTTCGTTGAGAAGCTCTTCAATGCCGGGCAGAAATTCGTGCAGCGGCGGGTCCAGCAGCCGGATGACGACCGGCAGCCCGTCCATGACCCGGAAGATTTCCAGGAAATCCGCGCGCTGCATGGGCATGAGCTTGTCGGCCCATTGCTTACGCTCCTCGGGGCTGTCCGCCAGGATCATGTTGCGCATCAGGGGCAGGCGCTCAGCCGCGTTGAACATGCGCTCGGTGCGGCACAGGCCGATGCCCTTGGCCCCATGGTGCTTGGCACTGGCCGCCGTCTCCGGGGTGTCGGCGTTGGCCCAAACCTCCAGTTTGGCCACCTCGTCGGCCCATTGCATCAGGATGGCCAGGTCCTTGGGCAGCTCCGGATCAAGCATGGGCACCGTTCCCAGGAAAAAAGTGCCATTGGTGCCGTCGAGGGTGACGATATCCCCTTCCTTGATGACCACCTGTCCCACCCGGGCCTCTTTCAAGTCATAGTTGATGTCCAGACCTTCAACCCCGGAGACGCAGGGTTTGCCCATGCCCCGGGCCACCACCGCGGCGTGGGAGGTCTTGCCGCCCCGGCTGGTGAGAATCCCCTGGGCCGCGAAAAACCCGTGAATATCATCAGGTCTGGTCTCGATGCGGGTCAGGATGAGCTTCTCCCCTTCTTTTGCCAGACGCTCCGCCCGGTCGGCGTCAAAAACCACTTTCCCGGTGGCCGCGCCGGGAGAAGCCGAAATGCCCACGCCCAGCGGCTCGATCTTGGCATTGGGGTCGATACGCCGGTGCAGGAACTGCTCCAGCATGTCCGGGTCCATCCGCAGCAGGGCCTCCTCCTTGGTAATGAGTCCTTCCTTCTCCATGTCCACTGAGGTTTTGCACAAGGCCCAGGCGTTCATCTTGGCGTTGCGGGTCTGCAGCATGAAGAGCCTGCTCCGCTCGATGGTGAACTCAATGTCCTGGACCTCCCGGTAGTGCTTCTCCAGGATGCCGCGCAGCTTTTCCAGTTCCCGGTAGATGGCCGGCATGTCGGTGCGCAGTTCCCGCAGGGGTCGGGGGGTGCGGATGCCGGCCACCACGTCTTCGCCCTGGGCGTTGATCAGATAATCGCCGTAAAGGACATTCTCCCCGGTCCCCGGGTCCCGGGTGAAGCCCACCCCGGTGGCGCAGTCGTTGCCCATATTGCCGAAGACCATGGTGCAGATATTGACCGCGGTGCCGTTGGCCAGGTCCGGGGTGATGTTGAACTGGCGGCGGTAATCCACCGCCCGTTTTCCCATCCAGGATTTGAAGATCCCCTCAATGGCGATCAGCAACTGGGCCCAGGGGTCCTGAGGGAAAGGCCGGCCAGTGCTCTTCCGGATATATTCCTTAAAGCGTTCGCAGATCCTGGACAAGGCCTCCGCAGAAAGCTCGGTGTCCACGGTGGCGCCCTGCTCCTTTTTCACTTCCTCAAATATCTCATCAAACCCGGCATCCTGCGCCCCCAGGCCGATCTTGCCAAAGAGTTGCAGGAAGCGGCGATAGACGTCGTTGACGAAGCGTTCGTCCCCGGTCAGGGCGATCATGCCTTGCGCGGTCTCATCATTGAGTCCCAGGTTGAGGATGGTATCCATCATCCCCGGCATGGAGAGGGCGGAACCGGAACGCACCGAAACCAGCAGAGGGTTTTTCGGGTCGCCAAACCCTTTACCGGTCTTTTTCTCCAGGGCTTCCATATAACCGTGCACTTCATTCATCAGACCTTCGGGCATATGCGAACCCTGGCCGAAATAATCCAGGTTGGCCTCCGTGGTGATACAAAAGCCCGGGGGCACCAGCAGCCCGATCTGGGTCATGCTGCACAGGCCGGCGCCCTTACCCCCCAACAGCTTTTTATTGGTGCCGTCGCCTTCCTCGAAGGTATAGCAATACCTTTTGGTTGCCGCCTTTTGCGCTTGTTTTGCCATTTCGCTATTCTCCTTGGTAGTCTCTAGTGAGCCGATTGTGGATTTAACTCTATAGGTATTTTTTTTACAGATAATGCTACATATAATGCCATTCTAACAAATTTCAATTGGAAAATGCATTATGGTTGAGCTGGACCCAGGCGGGGCACTGGCCGCATCATGGATGATCCCGGAATTCCTGGAAATTTCCGAGATCTTTGCTATAATCTTTTTATCTGGCATTCCCCTGGGGTTCTCGGGCCGGGCCGCGGCCCTCCTGGATAGCCCTTAATCAAAGCCCTAAGGATAGATCATGACGCTGCCGATAAAATTCGACTTCACGGTGCGGGAAGACCGGCGCGGCACCTGTTTTGAAGGCCTTGAAGCCGGACACCGGGACCCGGAGGGGGCCCTCAACCTCCACTTACGGCTGGGCCGGGACCACCTGGTCTTGAACCTCTGGCCGATACGGGGCGACATGGCCGGGGTGGCGGAGCGCCTGGCCCGGCTCCTGGGGCCGCCCAGCTCCCCCCCGGCGGTCTGCGGCTTCGGGGACTGCATGGACGATGACAAGGACGCCCCCCAGCAGTCCACCCTGTGGGAGTTCGACCCGGCCAGCCGCCCGGAAATCCTGAAGAAGATCAAGGCCTTTTTGGGCCTGCCATAAATTGCTAGCACAGACGCCCCCCCGGCGCCGCAAGGAGGGAAGAAGTCATAGCCCCCAAGACCTGTTCAATTGGACTTTCCCCCAGGTCCACGACCGATTCACCGGTTTACGCACCGGGTGATCCAAAATGCGCCTGGTTGGCAAGCCGGGCGAGTGCTCTGACTGTTAATGCCCGGATGTTGGGCGGTCAAAAGCCCTCACCTCCTTGACTCTTACAAAAATTTGCGAAAAATTGCCAAAAACCTTGGCTCCCTCTGCCCAATCTTACTTTAAAAAATCCTTCTCCTCCCCCAGACCCCGTTCCCGGGCCCGGAGATAGACGGCGTAGCCCAGGGCCAGGTCCTGGATGATCAGGCCGGTGGAATCGAAGACCGTGATCTCCTCAGGACCCAGGCGGCCCGGTTTCTTGCCTGCCACCACCTCCCCCAGGGAGCCGTAAACTTGCTCCGGAGAGAACTCGCCTTTGGCCAGGGGCACGTTGATCTCCCCGGAGTGGGACGCCTGGGCCCAATCGTCCACCACCACCTTGGCGGCCTTCAGGATGGCCGGGGCCAGTTCCTGCTTGCCGGCGGCGTCGGCGCCGATGGCGTTGATATGGACGCCGGGCGCCAGCCACTCCCGTTGGACCACCGGGGTGCGGCTGGGGGTAGTGGTGACCACGATATCCATCCCCTGCACCGCCACCTGGGCAGTGGCCACCGGCCGGGCCGGGACCCCATGGGCGGCCGTGATCTCCTCGGCAAAGGCCCGGGCATGGTCCAGATGGCGGTTAAAGACCGCAATCTCCTGAATGGGCCTGACCTTGAGGATGGCGGCCACCTGCATGCGGGCCTGGGCCCCGCAGCCGATCACCCCCAGGAGGGCCGCCCCGGGGCGGGCCAGGTACTTAGCCGCCAGGCCGCCGGCTGCCCCGGTGCGGAAATCGGTGATGCGGGTGCCATCCAGGTCGGCAAACTCCAGCCCGGTATCCGGATGGTTGAGAAGGATCTTGGCCATCACCGTGAGCAATCCCTTGGCCGGATTGCCCGGGTGCACATTGACCCATTTGAGGCCGCAGATGTGGCCCTGGGGCAGGTTGATTTCCCCGTACATGGCCCGGAAGTCCCCCTGGGCCAGGGTCAGATACGACTTGGGGGGCATGTTCACCCTCCCTTCGCCGTAGGCCCGGAAGGCCTCCGCGGCCGCGGCCAGCGCCAGGTCCAGATCCAGCACCTGCATCACCTCGGATGCGGTCAACACCAGGCTCATAGGTCCTCCGTAAGCCATGCAACCCTGCTCACCGCTTACCGGGCGACCCAGCGGGTCGCCCAGCCGTCCAGGTGGATTGCGGGTCACAGGCCACAGTCGAGCGTCTTACGCGCCAATTAAATGCTTATAAATTCAACTTATTGGTTTAAAAGTTACCATTTGGTGGGCCGGGCCCACCTTAAATAAATAACTGATGCCGGGGATTAGTCAATTCCGGCGGCCACAGACCGCCCTATGGTGGGCAGTGCCCACAACATGGGCGCCCCCATCACAGGCTGTAAGCCTGTGCCACTGTCGCCCCTACTGCTCACTGGCTTGAAAAGTTGTGAAGAATTGGTGGCACAGGCGTCTCGCCTGTGCGGACTGAGTGGCGGGCGAGACGCCCGCCCCACCGGTCTGCTCATAATTTAAGGGTGGGCCAAAGACCCATGAACGGCTGCTCACTTATTAATAGGAGCCTTATGGGGTCCCTTATTTATCCCCTCTCACCCAATGGGAGAGAGGGATAGGGTGAGGGGGAATTTAATCTCTTTGCGCTCTCATTAAGATTATCAATCCGCCCCAAAGAGCGGCACCACCCGAAAACGCTGGACATCCACCAGCCCCAGGTCGGTGAGCTTCAGTTCCGGAATCACCGGCAGGGCCAGGAAGGACAAGGCCATGAAGGGGTCTGGCAGGACTCCGCCAAGGTCGCGATAGACCGTTTTCAGACGAGTATAAGCCGCGGCCACCTCGCCCAAAGGCCTGGGGCTCATCAACCCGGCGATGGGGAGCGGCAGCTCCGCCAGCACCTGGCCAGCGGCCACCACCACCAGGCCGCCCCCCAGGCCCGTGAGGTGCCGCACCGCCAGAAGCATGTCGGTTTCCAGGGCCCCCACCACCACGATATTATGGGAATCATGGGCCACCGAGGAGGCCAGGGCGCCCCGGCGCATGCCGAAGCCCTGCACCAGGCCCAACCCCAGGTTGCCGCTGCCATGGTGGCGCTCCACCACCGCCAGTTTCAGGAGGTCTCGTCCGGGGTCCGCCGCCAACCGCCCTCCCTTCACCGGGGCCGGCAGGACCCTTTTCTCCGTCAGGAGTTGGCCGGGAATGAGGCCGATGACCTTGACCAGGTCTCCGGCCGCCAGGGGAGACAGGGCCTCCAGGGGGAACTCCCGAACCCGGAAGGGGGTGGCGGGAACCGCCGTCTCCTGAGAGGGCAGGTCGGCCAGCAGCTCGCCGCCCTCCGCCACCAGCCGGCCATTCTTAAAGACCTTTTGGATCTGAAACCCTTGGAGGTCCCCCACCACCAGCAGATCGGCCTTCAACCCCGGGGCCAGCCCCCCCCGGTCCCCCAGGCGGAAGTATTCCGCCGGGTTCAAGGTGGCCATGGTGACCGCCTGGAGGGGATCGCACCCCAGAGACACCGCCTTTTTCAGGAGGGCGTTCAGATGGCCCTTAAGCAGGTCCTCCGGGTGGCAGTCATCGGTGACCAGCATGACCCGGCGCAGGCTGGCGGCAGTCACCGCGGGCAACAGGTCCTGCAGATTTTTGGCCAGGCTCCCTTCCCGCAGCATCAGGTAGAAACCGAGACTTAGCTTTTCCCGGGCCTCGTCGAGTTGGGTGCATTCGTGGTCGGAGCCGATCCCGGCCAGCCGATAGGCCGAGAGAGCCTTGCCGGACAGCAGCGGCGCATGGCCGTCCACCGGGCCCCGGGGAAAGAGGGCCAGCTTCCTGAGCAGGCCGGCCTCGCCACTCACCACCCCGGGAAAATTCATGACCTCGGCCAGGCCCAAGACCCGGGAGCGCCGGCGGTAAGCAGCCAGGAGGTCCGCGGTGAGCACCGCCCCGGAGGTTTCCAGGGGGGAGGCGGGGACGCAGGACGGCAGCATGAAGAAGAAATCCAGGGGCAGCCCCCGGCTGGCGGCCAGCAGGTAGTCCAGGCCCGCGGTGCCCCAGACGTTGGCGATTTCATGGGGGTCCGCCACCACCGTGGTGGTTCCCAGGGGCAGCAGAGCCCGGGCCAGTTCCCGGGGGGTGAGCATGCTGCTTTCCGGGTGGAGGTGGCCGTCGATGAGCCCGGGCAGGATATAGCTGCCCCGGACCTCCATTCTGGGGCCGTCGTAATTCCCCAGCCCCGCGATGACCCCGTCGAACAGGGCCACGTCAATTTTTTGCCAGCAGCCGCGGTAGAGGTCGGCAACCTGACCCCCGGCCAGCACCAGGTCCGCCGGGGCCTCCCCCCGGGCTACTCGCAGCCGCCGCGCCAGCCTTCCCTGGGGCCTGACCAAAACTTTTCCCTTCCGGTTGGTGGAAAGCATGAAAGGGGTTCCAGCTCTATCCCCTCTCCCCCGATGGGGGAGAGGGTTAGGGTGAGGGGGAATTTAATCTCTTTTCCGCTCCCATTACCAGGCCGGGGCGCCGGGAGAGCCGCCGCCCCAAAACCCCTTTTACGCCTGGCAGTGAGGCCAGTTTAGATAAAAAGCGAGGCCGGCGCAACCGTGAGTTTGTCAGACCTACGAATTCCCGGGTTGGGTTAAATGAGGGCCGCGGAGAACCGATGCGCCTGGAGACTGCGGCCCCAGGGAAAATTCATTTTAGAAATAGGGAACTCAAACAAGTGGTTTTTATCTGGTTCCCAAGCTCCCGCTGGGGAACCCATTTTTCCGACAGGCTCCGCCTGGCAAGGTTTATTGATAGAAAATTATCATCGCATTTCCAGACGCTGCCCAAGCAGAGCTTGAAATAGGGCGGCCTGTGGCCGCCAATATCCGGCGGGCACAGCCCGCCCTATAAGTGGGACACAGGCTGGAAGCCTGTGCCACTAAAAGCCTGGTTACCGAATGCTTGAGTCTGCGCCGCACAGGCGAGACACCTGTGCCACCAGAAAAATGTTGATTGGCTCGCAAACAGGCGCGCCTCTCCTGCTCAATTCTCCAGCTCCCGGGCGTATTCCCGGAGCCGGTGCCGGAGACGGGACATTGCCTGGGCGTGCAACTGGGAGATGCGGGACTCGGTGTAACCCATGATCTGGGCGATTTCCTTCATGGTGAGCTCTTCGTAATAATACAGGTAAATCAACAAATTCTCCTTGTCGGGCAGGACCTCAAGGGCCTTAATGACGATCTGGCGCAATTGGGACAGGTGGGCTGCCTGGAGGGCATCCCGCAGATTCTCATCCTGGAGAAATTCCGCGGGCTCCTTAGCCTCGCCCGGACCGCCCGCGAGTTGGCGCGGGTGGACGTCCAGGGGCACCAGGCAAACGGACCTGGTTTCCGCCAGGAGCTGATGAAAATCTTCCAGGTCCAACCCCAGGAATGCCGCCACTTCCTCAGCCTCCGCCGGCCGTCCCAGACTCTTCTGCAAATGGGCGTAAGCCTTCTCGATGAGGTGGGACTTCTTGCGCACCGAACGGGGGATCCAGTCCAGGCTACGCAGTTCATCCAGCATGGCCCCCTTGATGCGGAACCCGGCATAGGTCTTGAAGTTGATTTTTTTACCCAGGTCATATTTCTGGATGGCATCGATGAGGCCAATAATGCCGGAACTGATCAGGTCATCCTGGGAGATATGGGAGGGCAGGCGTAAAGCCAGGCGGGCGGCGATATATCTGATCAGCGGCGCATATTGCAGCACCATTTGTTGCTGCCGGGCAAGGTCTAAGTTGCCTGGGACCGCTCCGGAGCCCGGGGCCGATTCGTTCCGGACCAACGACCGTTCATCCATGATAGCCGTTCCCCTTGTCTTTTCTAGATTGATGGCCGAGCTAACCACGCCTGAAGGACTTGAGGCTGCCCCTTGCCCCCAACGGCGGGGCGATGCCAGCAGTCGGCGGGCTCCCCTAATAAAGGACTTGCTGGCCGGGGCCCGGGGGTCCAGGGGCAAGACCGGGCGTTGCCGGTTCACCACCTGGGAGATGGCCTCGTCAAAGGGAATGAACCCCAGAATTTCCAGGTTAGGATCGAGGTCGGCCGGATCCTCTATCCATACCGCGGCTTTTTTAGGGGATAAGACCTGGTTCACCTTTAGCCTCCTGAAGTCCGGCGACAGCCGGTCCTTGACCCGGCCCGCCCCGGGGCGTTGCCGGCCTGAAGCCGGCCGGGGCACCCGGGAACTTCCCGGGCGGCGCCGCCGGCGCCGCCTCCTGCCATGGGGTTAAGCAAGGTCTATGCCAGGTAAGGACCTGAGCCGCCGGCCCCAGGAGCGGGTTTTTGGTTATGGCGCCCCTGCGGGTCAAGCCCTTGAAATTCAGGGAAGATTTCGAGGTCCCGGTCCCGTCCCGGCGCTCTGCAGCCCAGGCCACAGGCGAGCCGGGGCAAGGCCGCGGGCTGACTCCAAAACCGTCTCGCCCCGCTTTCCCCCCCTTCTTCGTCAAAATCTTGACAGCCGTTTTTCATTGCCAAAAGCAGTGGCCTGTGTTAAAAGAAATTGAGTTAATTTACTTAGATAGGCTTTGAACCATGCCCCGCCCTGGAATTCCGGACCCCTTCCGGACCCGGGCCCTCGCCGAAGGCTATGTGGCCCGGGCGGTGTACAAATTAAAGGAAATCGATGAGAAATACCGCCTGTTCCGGCAGGGCCAGCGGGTTTTGGACCTGGGCTGCAGCCCCGGGTCCTGGCTGCAATATATCGCCGGCCGGGTGGGCCCCCGGGGCCTGGTGCTGGGGGTGGATGCCAGCCCTCTGAGCATCCCGGTGGCCCCACCCCTACACTTTCTCCAGGGTGTGGTGGGAAGTCTAGACTTAGAGACGATTGCCGCGGTAAGTCCGGGTTTTGAGGTGGTGGTCAGCGACCTGGCCCCCAATACCACCGGGGTGAGGGAGGTGGACCAGCAGCGATCCCTGCTGCTGGCCCGGCAGGCCCTGGAGTTGGCCCGCCGCCTGCTTAAGCCCGGCGGCCACTTCCTGGTGAAGATCTTTGCCGGACCAGACCTTCCCGGCCTGGTTGCGGCCCTGCGCCAGGACTTTGGCGTCTGCCGGCAGGTGAAACCCGCGGGCTCCCGGCCGGGCAGCCGGGAACTTTATCTCCTGGGCCTGAACCGCCGCGGCCCCGGTCCGGGGGGTCCCCAGCGGTTTCCGGTCCCAGGGCGCCGCCGGGCCAAGGGCTATTAATCAGAGGATTAACTGGATTGCATTTTAACGAGCAGCCGCAAGCTTTAGCTTGCGCAGGCTAAAGCCTGCGGCTACAGTTAAATTCCCCTTTATAAACTTGTTTTATGCTCTGATTAATAAGTAGGAGGAGCAAGCAGATGTCCGGCCATTCCAAGTGGAGCACCATCAAGCGCAAGAAGGGGGCGGTGGACGCCAAGCGCGGCAAGGTCTTCGGCAGGCTGACCAAAGAGGTGGCCGTGGCGGCCCGCCTGGGCGGCGGCGACCCCACCGGCAACCCCCGCCTGCGGGCTGCCATCGCCGCGGCCAAGGCGGAAAATATGCCCGGCGACAACATCACCCGGGCCATCCGCAAGGGGACCGGGGAAGCCGGCGGCGCGGTCCTGGAAGAAATCTTCCTGGAAGGTTACGGGCCGGAGGGGGTGGCGCTGATGGTGGAGACCCTCACCGACAACAAGAACCGCACCGTCTCCGACGTGCGCCATCTGCTCACCAAATACGGCGGGAGTCTGGGAGAGCCCGGCTGCGTCGCCTGGATGTTCGACAAAAAGGGGGTCATCGTCTTCGACTGCGGCGAGGTCAATGAGGACCAACTCCTGGAGGCCGCCCTGGAATGCGGCGCCGAGGACCTGCAAAGCGATGAGAGCCAGTTCGAGGTGCTCACCGACCCCACCGCCTTCCTGGAGGTCAAAGAGGCGTTGGAGGCCCGGGGCTTCACGCCGGCTCTGGCCGAGGTACAGATGCGCCCCAAGACCACGGTGAAGATCGATGCAGAGAAATCCGCCCAACAACTCCTGAAGCTGGTGGAACTCCTGGAAGAACACGACGACGTCAGCGACGTCTTCGCCAATTTCGACATCCCGGATCAGTTACTCGAGGCCTTGATTTGAGAGCCGTGATTTTGGGGGTGGACCCGGGTTCCCGGCACACCGGCTTTGGGGTCTTCCAGGGGGAGGGCGACCGCCTGCTCCATCTGGCCTCCGGCAGCATCAAGGCCGGCTCCCAGCTCCCCCTGGCCGACCGCCTCTGTCGGATTTATGACGGCCTGGGAGAATTGATCCGGCAGCACCAGCCCCAGGTCGTGGCTTTGGAGGATATCTTCCTGGCCGCCAACGTGAAGAGCGCCTTTACCCTGGGCCAGGTGCGGGGGGTGGTGCTGCTGCTGGCGGCCCAGAGAAGCCTGCCTGTCTGCCATTATCCCCCCCTGCTGGTCAAAAAGGCGGTGGTGGGCTACGGCCTGGCATCCAAGGCCCAGGTGCAGCTCATGGTGGAGCAACTCTTGGGGCAGAAGGTGGCCGACGAGCATGCCGCCGACGCCCTGGCGGTGGGGCTCTGCCATTTTTTCCACCAGCGCTGGCCGGGGAGGACCGCATGATCGGTTTACTGGAAGGGGAAATCATCAGCAAAGGCCCGACCCAGGTAATGATCAGGGTGGGCGGGGTGGGCTACCGGGTCCACATCCCCCTGTCCACCTTTTACGCCCTGCCGGAGCCTCCGGCCCGCATCTCGCTCTTGATCCACACCCGCTTGCAGGAAGACGCCCTGAATCTCTATGGCTTTGGGACCCCGGAGGAAAAAGAGCTGTTTCTCCAATTGCTGGGCATCCCCCGCATCGGGGCCCGCATGGCCCTGAACATCCTGAGCGGCATCAGCCCGGGGGAGTTCGGCCAGGCCCTGGCCCAGCGGGATATCCGCCGCCTGGCCGGCATTCCCGGCATCGGCAAGAAATCCGCCGAGCGCATCATCCTGGAACTCAAGGACAAGCAGCTCGCCGCCGGGGCCCCCCGGCTGGCGATGGCTCCCGGCCAGGGCCCCGTACAAGACGCCCTGAGCGCCCTGCTCAACCTGGGCTATTCCAAGAACCTGGCGGAAAAAGCCCTGGAGGCGGCCCGGGGCCAGGGGGCCGCCACCCTGGAGGAGTTGCTGCGCCAGGGCCTGAAATGGCTGGCCAAATAAATCTTGGGGAGGTGGCTAAGGGCAGAAGCCCTTACCCCCTCCCCAAACCCCACCCCCAATCCCTTATATGATGAGAGGATCTGATGTTAAGAAGCGAAATACCATATGGTTCTAGCCTCGGACCTCATCGAATTGATCTTAGCGCGGATGAACTCAAACAACTACGAACTGCTAACGAACTTTTGGTAAGACAGGATGATCCCACGAAAACCTTGCATATAACCGGAACTGCAGATGAATTGGAACTCTTAGCCGCCGCACTGATGAACAGAGCGAATGAGCTTCGGCGTACAAAACCTTAGGCTTAAAGATTGCTGGCACAGGCTTCGGGTTTGTGCGGAGTAGATTAAAGAGGCGGGCACGGAGGCCCACCCTGCCAACATCTTTCTATGGATAATTGGGCCAAAATCATTATCGGCGACAGCCGGGCCATGCCGGAGATCGAAACCGCGACCATTGATCTCGTGGTCACTTCCCCGCCTTACTGGCAAATCAAAGATTACCGGGTAAGCGGGCAGATCGGCCATGGCCAGAGCCTGCATCAATACCTCACCGACCTGTTTCATACCTGGAGCGAAGGTTTCCGGGTCCTGCGGCCCGGCAGCCGGTTGTGCCTCAACGTCGGCGATCAATTCGCCCGCGCCGCGGTTTATGGCAGGTATAAGGTCATCCCGCTGCACGCCGAGTTCATCGGCCAATGCGAGCGCCTCGGCTTCGATTACCTGGGCTCCATCATCTGGCAAAAAAAGACCACCCTGAATACCAGCGGCGGGGCCAACGTCATGGGCTCCTACCCGTATCCCCAAAACGGCCTGGTGGAGATCGACTATGAATTCATCCTCATCTTCAAAAAACCTGGGGCAAGCAGGAAGGTCTCGAAAGAGGTGAAAGAAGCCTCCAAGTTGACCAAGGAGGAATGGAAGGAATATTTTTCCGGGCACTGGCGTTTCGGCGGCGCCCGGCAACTGGGCCACGAGGCCATGTTTCCCGAAGAGCTGCCCCGCCGCCTCATCCGGATGTTCTCTTTTCAGGGCGACACGGTGCTGGACCCCTTTCTGGGCAGCGGCACCACGGTCAAGGCGGCCCTGGAATCGGGGCGAAACGCTCTGGGTTATGAAATTAATGAAAATGTTCTGAAAATGTTGGAAGAAAAGCTGGGCATTAAGGATAAATTACCTATCTTTACCCCGGAGGTGCAAATTATCAGGAGAAGCGGCGACCTGGGGGCATTGCCGGAAATCGATTATGTTCCAGCGATCCAGGAGGCTGAGCCTATTCCCCGGCCCCAGGAACCTGAAAAAGATCATCTGGTTAAAGTAGTGCAAATTATCAGTGGAAATAAAGTTAAATTAAATAACGGCAAGGTTATTAAGTTTCTGGGGATAACTATTGATAAAGAAGAGGAAACCGTCAATTATTTAAACGACCGGCTGCTGGGAAAATCGATTATAATTAAGACCGATGCTCAAAGCAATGGTAATATTATACCGGCTTATATCTATCTAAAAAATAAGATATTCATTAATACCTATTTGATTAAATCCGGACTGGGTTATCCTGATTTAGCGGTCCATCACAAATTTAAAGAGAAATTCCTAAGAATCTGGAAAGAGAGGAGCCTTACCGGGAAAACTGAAATTATTAATGGCGCGGAAAAGAGATTAAATTCCCCCTCGCCCCAACCCTCTCCCCCATCGAGTAAGAGGGGATTAAATAAAAACCTCCCTAGGTAATCAATTTTTCGCCCTGAGTAGTAAAAGCCTAAATTGATTTTTCGTGATAGGGTGATTAAACAATCGTAGGTATACTCAGAAAATTTCAGGATGGGCGCATTAAAGCAGGAGGCGTTAAATGAAGAAAAATCTGACGCAACACGGCATCAGAAACATTGCCGCGGCTCACTGGAACCTGCCCACTTCGGCCTTGTATGAGAAGATCGTTTCCCGGCAGGAGGGCCTCATCGCCCACCAGGGGCCGGTGGTGGTGCGCACCGGGGCCTATACCGGCCGCTCTCCCAAGGATAAGTTCATCGTCCAGGAGCCCAGCAGCGCCTCCAAGATCAATTGGGGCGGGGAAAACCAGGCATTCACCCCGGAAAAATTCGATCTCATCCATTACCGGCTGTTGGCCTACCTCCAGGGCAAGGAGATCTTTGTCCAGGACCGCCGGGCCGGCGCGGATCTGAACTACCAGATGAACATCCGCCTGATCACCGCCACCGCCTGGCAAAACCTGTTTGCCCGCAACATGTTCCTGGCCCCGGGGGATCACCGGGAACATCGGCATCTCGGCCCGGATTTCACCATTATCGCCGCCCCGGGCTTCCACGCGGTCCCGGAGCTCGACGGCACCAATTCCGAGGCCTTCATCCTGGTCAACTTCGCCAAGAAGCTGGTCTTGATCGGCGGCACTTCCTATGCCGGGGAGATCAAGAAATCGGTGTTTAGCATCCTCAATTACTACCTGCCCCAGAAGGAAGTGCTGTCCATGCACTGTTCCGCCAACCAGGGCAAACGCGGCAACACCGCCCTGTTCTTCGGCCTCTCGGGCACCGGCAAGACCAGCCTGTCCGCCGACCCGGAACGCAAGCTCATCGGCGACGACGAACACGGCTGGGGCCGTGACGGCGTCTTCAATTTTGAGGGGGGCTGCTACGCCAAGGTGATCCGCCTGAGCCCCACGGACGAGCCGGAGATCTACGAGTGCACCCGAAAATTCGGGACCATTCTGGAAAACGTCGGCATCGACCTAATCAGCCGCCGCCTGGACCTGGACGACGCCAGCCAGACGGAGAACACCCGGGCCGCCTATCCCATCTCCAATCTGCGCAACATCGTCCGGGCCGGGGTGGGGGTCCATCCGCGGAACATCTTCATGCTGGCCTGCGACGCCTTCGGGGTGCTGCCTCCCATCGCCCGCCTGACCCCGGAGCAGGCCACCTACCATTTCCTCTCCGGCTACACCGCCAAGGTGGCGGGTACGGAGCGGGGCCTGGGCAAGGAACCCCAGGCGACCTTCAGCACCTGCTTCGGAGCGCCCTTCCTGCCCATGCCGCCCGCGGTCTATGCCCATCTGTTCCGGGAGATGGTGACCCAACACCGGCCCACCTGCTGGCTGGTAAACACCGGCTGGACCCGGGGCCCCTTCGGAGTGGGCCATCGCATCGAAATCGCCTACTCCCGGGCCCTGTTGCGGGCCGCCATGTCCGGGGAACTGAACCAGGTGGAGACTTACCATGAGCCCTTCTTCGGCCTGACGGTGCCCACCAAATGCCCGGGGGTGCCGGATGACATCCTCTTCCCCGAGAAGGTCTGGGCCGACCGCGGCTCCTACGAGAAGGTGGCCCGGGAGTTGGCGGGACGGTTTCGGGAAAATTTTACCCAGTATGAGGGCAGCGTGGACCAGGCCATCCTGGCGGCCAGTCCGAAGTGAGGAAGCTGTCAGCAAGGGAAAAAATGCTGGGATGAACAGAAGTTCAAGGTTATCGGCGGATATTTGCGTGTATCGGCGGCTAATATTTAACCGCAGATGAACGCCGATGAACACAGATTCCGAAAACCGCCTTTGCTTTTGCCTTTGACTTTAACTTTGAACTTTGAACTCTCATCCTGGGCGCCTTAGAGTGAGATTCTTTTCATTTAAATTGTTCGGTCAAAATCGGCTTTAGATCCCGGTAGATGATCTCCGCCACCTTCCGTGCCCCGGACTCGGTGTAGTGCAGGAAGTCGTAATAATAGACCGACGAGCGCGGCATCTGCCGGGCCAGGTCGATGACCGGGACCTTTTCTGCGGCCCCCACTTGCCGCAAGGTGTCGTTGTAGAGTTCCACCACCGCGAACATCAGGGCGCCGTTGAGGTTCTCCTCCAGCCTGATCTTCCCCAGGTCCACCCCGGTGGCCGGGTCGATCCCCGGGCCGTAGAGGGTGGGCTGGGTGATGAAGACCGGCTCGATGCCATTAACCCGGCTAACCCGGATGAGCTTCTCCAGCCGGGCCCGGTAATATGGCAGGAACTCCTGCCGATATTTCCGCAGCGTCTCCTGTTGGATTTCTTCGGGCACCTCAACGGTCCCCTGCTTTTTCAGGTCCACTTCCCGATGCAGCAGGCCCCTCCTCTGGGCCACCAAATAGCGATAGAGGTTCAATCCCAGGGAATAGACCTCGCTTTTATTGGCCAGGGATCTCATCCAGCCGCCGAGTCCGGCTCGGGGCCGGTAATTGAGGTCTCCCACCCCCACGTCGTTGATCCCCACCAGAAACAAGACCAGCTTGGGCTTTAAGTGCACCACGTAATCTTCCATCAAGATGAGGTGGCGGTAGGTGGTGGCGCCGTCCAGCCCGGCATTGTTGATCCAGAGCTTGGGGAAATCCCGGGCCAGTAGCTGACCCAGGAGATCGGTCCAGGTCTTGCCGTCGGAGAGATAGAAGCACTCGGTGGTGCTGCCGCCGATGGTGAGGATGGTGAGGTAATCGGCAAAGTTGGCAGGCGGCGGCGCCCCCCGGAAGCCCAGGGAATTTTTGGTGTGTACCGTAGTCTTGGGCAGTTTGGTGGGGAACTTCTCTGTGTTGTCAATAAGATATCTTTTATTCACCGGCAGGACGATCCGATCCGGCTTGAACCGCATCTCAAAGGGCGGAGCAATCCGCAGGGCGAATTCCAGGAGGATCAAAGAGAAGAACAGCCCCAGGAGCACCAGGAGAGAGTTTTTCAGGAATCCGTTAATTTTAGCCATTAAATATGGATAGGTTCGGGGAGGACCATACCGAGCCCGTGCGGCAGTCCCAGCCCCACAGGTGCAGGAGCAGGAAAAGGGTCCGGCAGCAGGGCCAGCTTGGTCCGGGGATCCAGACGGCGGCTGAGCCGGCCGGGGGTGATAGCGGCTGCATTATTTCCTTGCATCGCAGTCTTACTTTTCCGAGAATACAGCTTTAATCTATCATTCTACCAAACATTTTCCCAAGGAAACGCCTGATGGTTAACCAACTGGTGCTGGGCTTGATCCTGCTGGACGTGGGGCTCAATGTCTTAGGGCAGCTCTCTTTGAAATTTGGCATGTCCAAGATGGGCAACTTTGCCCTGTCCCTGAGCGCCCTGCCGCCGGTGTTTGCCCGGGCGGCCTTCAACCCTTTCATCCTCCTCGGCGTGGTCTGCTACGGTATGGGCTTCCTGGTCTGGCTGGTGGTCCTGGCCAAGGCGGAGGTGAGTTACGCTTACCCCCTTATCAGCCTGGGCTACGTCTTCACCGCCATCATGGCCTGGGCGCTCATGGGAGAAACGCTGACCATCACCCGCATGAGCGGCATCCTGGTCATCTGCCTGGGCGTCTTCCTGGTGGCCCGCAGTTGAGGCCGCCGACGG
The DNA here is from genome assembly GCA_052147455.1 of Desulfobaccales bacterium. Lineage (GTDB taxonomy): Bacteria > Desulfobacterota > Desulfobaccia > Desulfobaccales > 0-14-0-80-60-11 > JAPLJC01. The sequence continues at coordinate 17,122 of JBKQKO010000042.1, forward strand.
CATATTAGACCTGCTTTCCGTTGTCTGTTGTCTGTTTTCTGTCTCTGCTAAAACGCCTTTGACTTTGATTGATTTTGCCTTTGACTTTACAGAAAACAGAAAACTGCCGCTAGCGCGCCGGTCTGGCCCCCAGGGCCTGAGCCAGTTCCCGGGCCCGGGCCAGGGTTTCCTTAAGGTCGAAGGTGAGGAGCCGGCGGTCCTGAACCACCACCTGGCCGTGGACCACCACGGTCTGGACATCGCCCCCGCCCGCGGCATAGACCAGATGGGAATAGGGGTCGTACAGCGGCGTCAGGTGGGGCTGATCCAGGTCCAGGACCACCAGGTCCGCCATCATCCCGGGGCTGAGGGCCCCCACCCGGCCTTCCAGACCCAGGACCCGGGCGCTGCCCCGGGTGGCCAGATCCAGGGCGGCGGCGGCCGGCAGCACGGTAGGGTCCAGGTAGCGCAGCTTCTGGAGCTTGGCGGCGCTGTCCATCTCCTGGATCAGGTCCAGGTTGTTGTTGGAGGCGCAGCCGTCGGTCCCCAGGCCCACGGGCACCCCGCGCCTTAAGAGGTCCACCACCGGGGCGAGGCCCGAGGCCAGCTTCATGTTGCTTTCCGGGCAATGGGCCACCCCGGCGCCGGACGCGGCCAGCAGTTCCTGATCCGCCTCGGTCAAGACCACCGCGTGGTCCGCCAGCAGCCGCCGGCTAAGCAGACCCAGGCGGTGCAGGTGGGCCACCGGGGTGGCGCCGTACCGCGCCTGGCAGTCCTTAACCTCCCGCTCAGTCTCGGCCAGGTGGATAATCAAGCGGCGATCATAGCTCGCCGCCAGTTGGCCGCATTGCTGCAGCAACTCCGGGGAGCAGGTATAGACCGCATGGGGCTGGATGGCCACGCTCACCCGGGGGTGATCCCGCCAGGCGCGGCACAGCTCCTCGCTGAAGGCCAGGCCCGCGGCCGCCGGCCCGTAGTTGGGGGAGGGAAAGTCGTAGAGCACCTCCCCCACCACCGCCCGGATGCCGGTTTCCGCCGCGGCCCGGGCCACCGCATCGGCAAACAGGTACATGTCGCAGAAGGTGGTGGTGCCGGAGAGCAGCATCTCGGCGATGGCCAGCCTGGCGCCCCAATAGACGAACTCGCCGGTCAGAAGAGATTCCGCCGGGAAGATGTGAGAGTTGAGCCAGGTCTCCAGGGGCAGGTCGTCCGCCAGGCCCCGGAACAGGGACATGGCCGCGTGGGTATGGGCGTTGATCAAGCCCGGGATGATCAGTCCCTGGGGATAATCGAGCACCCGTTCCGGGGCGAAGCGGGCCGAGAGCGCCGCCTGCGGCCCCACCGCCGCGATCTTTGCGCCCCGGATGGCCACCGCCCCGGGAGCCACGACCTCCCGGGCCTCATTCTGGGTCAGCACCCAGGCCCCGGTGACCAGCAAGGAAGCCTTTTCCTTTACTACCTGGGCCATCCTCTCCCTTCCGTTTTCCGTTTTCCGTGAAATTCAAAGGCAAAGGCTGTAGGGGCGGACGTCCGCCCCGTTTGCGGGCGCACCCAATCACCGGCTGGAAGCCTGGGCCACTGTGCGCCCCCACCATACCTATGGATAGCTGTATCAGGGACGCAACCTGCCTGGGGGAGAGGCGGCCCCGGAGGCCCGCCCTGCGGCTCACTGCGCCCCGCTCCCGGCTCGCGGCTAATCAATCCCCCGGCGCCAGGCCTCCTGGAAGCGGCTCGCCGACCCCTTGGGGAGCTTGAGGCGGTAGACCCCGGGCGGCAGCTCCGCCCCCTTGATCCAGGGGTTCAGGGTCTTGAAGGCTTTATAATAACTGCCGCAGGCCTCTGCCAGATGCCGCACCGTAAGAGCCTTCCCCAGGGTAACGCTGACCTCGTCATAGGCCAGGGGCGGGTAGAGCTGGTCCGCGGGGATCTCGTAACCATAGCGGGCCGGGTCCTCCAGGACGATCTTGGCCGCCAGCAGGCGGTGGACGTAGCGCTCCGTCTCCTCCGGCAGGCTCAGGCGGTAAAAGGAGTTCACCCCCTGGATGGCCATCTCTTTCTGCACCCGGGCTTCCCCGCAGTTATAGGCCGCCAGGGCCAGGGGCCAGTCGTGGAAAAGCCGGTAAAGGCGCTCCAAATAGGAGAGCGCCGCGTCGGTGGCCGCGCCAAACTCCAGGCGTTCGTCCACGGCCTGGTTTAACGTCAATTGAAAGCGCTGGGCGGTGGGGGCCATGAACTGCCAGGGGCCCGCGGCGCCCACGGGGGACCTGGCCCTGGGGCGCAGATCGCTTTCGATGATGGGCACGTACTGCAGGTCCAGGGGCAGCCGTCGGGACCGCAGCTTCTCTTCCACCTCCGGCAGGTAGCAGTGGGCCCGTTTGAGCCACATGGTGGTCTGGGCCCGGCTCCAGATGTCGATGGTCAATTCCCGGTCCAGGTCCTCTCTGACTGCGGGATCGTCCAGAGGCACGGGCTCACCGCAGAGATAGACCTCCTCCGGCACCCGAAAGTAGGGAAAGCGCACCGTTTCGCCGGGTGGCGCCGGGGGCGGGGCCGCCACCGGGCCGGCCACCAGTCCCACGGGCCAGAGCCACAGGGCCGCCAATAAGGAAAAAATGACCATTAGCATGAGAGAAAATCCTGAGCCGTTTGGCTTGTTAAGCTAGTTATCCCAAACCCGGGCGCCCCTGTCAACCGGGATGGCGGATGGCTGACGGTTAGTCTTCAGTTTTCAGTAATACCGTCTGTATAAATTCTTTGAATCTATGCTATCATCACTTTCGATAGCCCATCAATTTAATTTTCTCTCTGGCTCTCTCCTATCAATAGTGCTATGGTGCATTTACCGTAAGGAGAATTAGATGATTACAAGACTTCATCTGCGAAATTATAGGTGTTTTGAAGACCATGCACTCGAATTCCGCCCAACCACTATAATTATTGGTAAAAATAATGCTGGCAAATCTACAATTGTTGAAGCTTTACGTATTGTATCAACCATTGTGAATCGCTACCAATGGTTGAATTTTAATGATGTCCCACTCTGGCTTGATATCCCATCAAGAGAAAGGGGGGTTTCCCCTTCACTGAAAAATCTGGAGATAAACCTTGTTTCGCTTTTTCATCGTTATAGCAATCCTCCTGCAATTATTACTGCTAACTTTTTAAGGGGGGAACAAATAGCTGTTTATATTGGCAATGAAGGAAAGATTCACGCCATAATAAGGGACCGTTACGGGAAAACTGTGGCAACAAAAGGTCAGGCTCAAACAATAAAGCTTCCTCGAGTAAGCATTTTACCGCAAATCGGTCCGCTTGCAATTGAAGAAAAAATTCTCAATCCGGAATACGTTAGAAGTTCGGCATCATCTCATTTGGCTTCTATGCATTTTCGTAATCAAATTAATATACGATACGAATTATTTCGGAAATTTAAAATATTAGCTGAATCTTCCTGGCCAAAACTTAGAATCCTCTCCCTTGATGGCAGAAATGCAATGCCTGGTAAAATTTTATCGCTATTAGTCCAAGATGGGGACTTTGCCGCTGAGGTTGGCTGGATGGGTCATGGATTACAAATGTGGCTACAAACAATTTGGTTCTTAACGCATTCACAAGGGGATGACACAATCATACTAGACGAACCGGATGTTTATTTACATGCCGATTTACAGCGAAAATTGATCCGTTTCTTAAAAGGACGGTTCCATCAAGTGATTACCGCTACCCATTCAACTGAAATTCTATCTGAAGTGGAATCCGACCAAGTATTAGTTTTGGACCGAAGAAGGAAAACTTCTAATTTTACCAATTCTATACCCGCAATTCAGCGAGTCATTGACCATATTGGTAGCGCACATAATCTTCAATTAGCAAGGCTTTGGAACTCCCGAAGATTGCTGATAGTCGAGGGGAAAGATATAATTATTTTGAAACATATTCATGAAAAGCTGTTTCCAGAGGGCAAAGAATCATTTGATACTATTCCGAATTTTTCTATTGGAGGATGGGGCGGGTGGAATTACGTGATTGGATCAAAGCTACTTTTAAAAAACGCAGGGGGGGAAGAAATCACTACATATTGTATTTTTGACTCGGATTATCATACTCCAGATGAAATTGAGAAAAGGACTAAAGAAGCTAAAAAATATGGGGTACAGCTGCATTTTTGGAAGCGTAAAGAAATTGAAAATTATCTTATTGTCCCGAGCGCTATATATCGTTTCATATCATCTCGCTCACGTAAATATTCTCCAGATTTTAATGAAATCAGCAATAAAATCGAATTGATTGCAGATGAACTTCGCGATGAAGCTTTTGATGCAATATCTAACGAATACCATCATCACAAACATTTAGATGCCAGCCAATCTAATAGGAAAGCAAGGGAAATAATTGATATAGCATGGGGGACATTGGAAGGCCGGTTATCGGTAATATCGGGTAAAAAAGCAATATCAATGCTATCTCAATGGGCTCAAGATAACTATGGAATATCTATCGGAAATATTGCAATTACAAAAGAATTAAGTCCAGAAGAGATTTCATTTGAAATCAAAGAAGTAATAAAATCTATAGAAAACAATATTTCGTTTAAAAATATATGATTAGCCATTAATGGGAACTAACTAAATCGGCCAGTTCAGGCGGATTGCTGGCAAGGTCTTTTTGGCGAGATCGAAATTAGCCATCCCCGATGTTGTACTATTCCTATGGGCGAAAATATTTTCCTGGCCCACAGAGCGCTATCTCGAATGAATCCCATCTGCCGCCTTCCCTCAATCCTGGCGATTACCCCGCCAGCTTCGGCCCCAATTTAGCAGGGCGATCCATCACCGGCTGGAAGCCTGGGCTTGCAGGCGCGGCGTCTCGCCGCCCTGGGCGGGGAAACCTCGCCCCTACGGAAATGGTGCGCAGTGCGCACCCTACACGAGATGGTGGGCAGTGCCCACCCTACACTAACTGTCGCCCCTGCTGCGCCGCTCATATCATACCCCTCCCCTTCCGGGTTTTTGCTGGAAAAATCTCTATATATAAGATATATATTGAAAAATAAAAGGTGCCCAAGCACCCTTGGACTATCAAGGCGTTCCCAAGTTCAACCCGGGAACGAGATGGATACTCGAAACTCGAAGCCCAGGGCGGACACCTGGGTCCGCCCCTACAACTTGGGCGACCCAGCGGGTCGCCCCTACTACTCGAAACTTAAAACTCGAAACTCAAAACTCAAAAAAGGGTTGGTGATCCGTCCGCCCATGTACAAAGACGACCTGCGCCTATATGTGCGCCTCTTAGCTTATCTGAAGCCCCACAAATTCAGGATGATCGCGGCGATCCTGGCCATGCTGGGGGTCTCGGGACTCACCGCGGCTTTGGCCTATCTGGTGAAACCGGTCCTGGACGACGTCTTCTTCGGGCGCAAAGAACAGATGCTCTACCTGCTGCCGCCCCTGATCATCTTGCTTTACGCCGTCAAGGGCTTCATGTCCTACACCCACAACTACCAGATGAGCTACATCGGCAACGCCACCGTCACCACCCTGCGGGACCAGCTCTTTGCCTCCTTGCAGCGCCAGCCCCTGTCCTTCTTCGACGGCGAGGCCACCGGCACCCTGATGAGCCGCCTCACCTACGACGTCAACCTGCTGCAGGACGCCATGACCCGGGTGGTGACCAGTTTCTTCAAGGACTCCTTCACCGTGCTGGGGCTGAGCGCGGTGATCTTCTACCGGGAGTGGCGCCTGGCCCTGCTGGCCATGGCGGTTTTTCCCCTGGCGGTCCTGCTCATCCTCTGGCTGGGGAAACGCACCCGCCTCGTCTCCCATGACACCCAGGTGGCCAACGCCCGCCTCTACACGGTGCTCCAGGAGAGCCTGGCGGGACAGAGGATCGTCAAGGCCTTCGCCCGGGAGGACTACGAGGAGCGGCGCTTTTGGGGGGCCAACTGGGACTATTTCCGCACCCGCATGCGCCTCAACGCGGTCCGGGAGCTCTCCCCGCCCACCATGGAGTTCCTGGGCTCCCTGGGGATGGCGGGCATCATCTTTTACGGCGGCTACGCGGTCATCCGGGGGACCTCCACCCCGGGCACCTTCTTCTCCTTCCTGGCGGCCCTGCTCATGCTCTACCAGCCCATCAAGAGCCTGAGCGCGGTGCAAAACATCGTCCAGGAGGGTCTGGCCGCAGCCACGCGGGTCTTCGGCCTGATGGACCGGCCGCCGGAGATCCAGGACCGCCCGGGGGCCGCGGTCCTTGCCCCCCTGCACGGGGAAATCGTCTTTCGGGGGGTCAGCTTCGCCTATGACCAGGACCGCCCGGTCTTGCACGACATCGACCTCACGGTGGGCCGGGGCGAAATCGTGGCCCTGGTGGGTCCCTCCGGGGCCGGTAAATCCACCCTGCTGAACCTCCTGCCCCGTTTCTACGAGGTAACCGGGGGAGCCATCCTGATCGACGGCCGGGACCTCCGGGAAGTGACCCTTGCGTCCCTGCGGGCCCAGATCGGGGTGGTCACCCAACAGACCATTTTGTTCAACGACACGGTGCGATACAACGTGGCCTACGGCTCGCTTTCGGCCCCCGAAGAAGAAATTCTGGCGGCCCTGAAATCCGCCCACGCCGATGATTTTGTGGCGGCCTTGCCCCGGGGGCTGGATACGGTTATCGGCGAGCAAGGGGTGCGCCTCTCCGGCGGCGAACGCCAGCGGCTGGCCATCGCCCGGGCCCTCCTCAAAGACCCGCCCATCCTGATCCTGGACGAGGCTACCTCCTCGCTGGACTCCGAATCCGAGCGGGAGGTACAGCAGGCCCTGGACCGGCTGATCGCGGGGCGCACCACCCTGGTCATCGCCCACCGCCTGTCCACGGTCAGGAATGCCCAGCGCATCGTGGTCCTGGAAGAGGGCCGGGTGGTGGAGAGCGGCAAACACGCCGACCTCCTGGCCGCCGGCGGCCTCTACCGCCGCCTCTACGAAATGCAGTTCGCCCGGGAGGAGGATAAGGAGCCGGCCCTATTGGCAGGCAGTGCCCACTCCACGCGGCACGGCTCAGCGAAGTGATGCAGAGACTTGCTGGCTACACAGCAGGTAGCATAGGCGTCCCGCCTGTGTGCCAGACGGAGAGCTCATTTCACACAGGCCAGAGGCCTATGCTACCGGCTACCCTGGGCGTCCCGCCTGGGCGCTGCGGTAGTTAAGTTGAGCCGCGTTATCTCAGATATTTCTAAATACTTTGGGTTGCGCTTAGTCCAAAGTTTTGGAGCTTAAGATAATGATAAAAAAGTTAATTTTAGGACTGTTATTATTGATTATGATCTCCTCGGTATCAGCATGTGCGTCACAGGGGACCAGGCATGATGACACCTCGCAGAATGAGAAAGACCAAGACACCGTGATCATCGGAGGTCAAACCAAAATTTCCGTTACTGGGCAGGTGAAATAGGTTGACTTTCCACACTCAGCCTATTGGGAGTGGCCGCGGCAGGATAGAAATCAGCAGCATGGAAACTCGAAGCATGAAAGAATGTCCCCGGCAGCAAGTTAATTTAGAGCAATGCACCTGTACCTATGAGCCCTGCGAACGCAAGGGCGTCTGCTGTGAGTGCCTGCGCCATCACCGGGAAAGTGGCGGCTTGCCCGCGTGTTACTTTTCTCCGGAGGTGGAACGCACTTACGACCGCAGTATCGAGCAATTTATTAAATCCCGAAAATAGTTGGTTCTGTCCGAGTCGCCCAACTTGCACGCCTATGCATGTTTTTTGGCACCGCCTCTTTGATGGTCTCCAGGCAGGGGAGGAGGCCCCGGCGCCCAGGTGTTCCCTGGGGGCGGTGGCCGGGGGGCTGGCCGCGCTCTACGGCCTGGGGGCCAGGATGCGGCGGGCTCTCTATGCCGGGTCCATTCTCCGGACCAGGCGTCTGCCGGCGCCGGTGGTGAGCGTCGGCAACTTGACCGTGGGCGGCACCGGCAAGACCCCGGTGACCGCCTGCCTTACCCGCCTTTTTCAGGCCCAGGGCCGCAAGGTGGCCATTCTCAGCCGGGGTTACGGCGGCCAAAACCAGGGGGTCGCTTGCATCTCCGACGGCCGGCGGATTTACCAAAAGCCGCCCCAGGCGGGCGAAGAGGCCTACTGGCTGGCCCGCTCCCTCCCCGGGGCCGCGGTCTACACCGGGGCCTCCCGATATGCCGCGGGCCTGGCCGCCTGGGAGCAGGTCCGGCCGGACCTGTTCCTGCTGGACGACGGCTTCCAGCATTTTCAGCTACACCGGGACCTGGACATCGTGCTGCTGGACGCGGCCGCCCCTTTCGGCAACGGCCGGCTGCTGCCCCGGGGCATCCTGCGGGAGCCCCGGGCCGTGCTGACCCAAAAAACCAAACCAACCAAAAAAGTAAAAAACCCCAAAAAAACCGCGGCCCAGGTGCTCATCCTCACCCGCTTTCAGGAGGACCGGGACCGCCACACCCTGGCGGCCCTGCAACGCGGCTTTCCCGAGAACACCGTACTGACGGCCAGCATCACCCCCGCCGCGGTCCGCCTCGTGCCTGACGGCCCTATGGAGCCGCCCACCGTCCTTAACAATCAAGCCCTGCTGGCCTTCGCCGCCCTGGCCCGGCCGGAGGTCTTCCGGCGAACCCTGGAAGATTTGGGGGTGCGGCTCCGGGGCTTCCGGGTCTTCCCGGACCATCACCCCTATGAGCCCGCGGAATTGGCGGCCCTGGTCCGGGAGGCGGAAACCGCCGGGGCCTGGGCCCTGGTCACAACCGCCAAGGATTGGGCCCGCCTGGCTGAACGCTGGGATCAGACTGTGCCCCTGTGGGTCCTGGAGGTGGAGGCCCAAATCAGCCAGCCGGAGAGAATTATGGAGTTACTGGAGTTCCTTTAACCTGCCCCTCGTGCGATAATGATTGAAGAACTCTGAAAAAAACTTGGAGACCCCCGCCCTCGGCTGTTACCTGGCAGTGCAGGGCTCAGGAATAATGCATTATCCTTATCAGTTTAAAGAACAACCCCTGCCCCCGGAAGTGAAGCAGCGCTGGCAACGGTTGCAGCCGGTGCGGAAATTTCCCCCGGTCCCGGGGCGGGCGCCCCGCCTCCTGGTGCGCACCCCCAACTGGGTGGGGGACGCGGTCATGAGCCTGCCGGTGCTCTCCGGGTTAAGAAGCCTCTTTCCCCAGGCGGAGATCACGGTATTGGCGGCCCGGCGGGTATCCCCCCTGTTCCTGGGGCTGCCCGGGGTGGCGCAGGTCATCACGTACCCCGCCGACCGGGATAAATGGCGGGTTCTCTGGGGCCTGCGAGGCCGTTTTGACCTGGGCGTAACCCTGCCCAATTCCCTGGAATCGGCCCTGGGGCTCTGGTTGCTGCGAGCCCCGGTGCGGCTGGGCTATGCCGCCGACGTCCGGGGTCCTCTCCTTAACCCGGCGGTCTCCGGGCGGCGGCGCCTGGCCGGGCTGCACACGGTCTTCTATTATTTGGGCCTGCTGAAGACCCTGGGCGAGGTGGAGGCCTTCACGCCCCCCGCCCTTTACCTGCGGGAAGAGGAGACCGCGGCCGCGGCGAAGCTGCTTGCCGCCGCCGGCTCCGGCTCCGGCCCCTGGGTGGGCTTGAGCCCCGGCGCGGCCTACGGCCCGGCCAAACGCTGGCCGCCGGAGCGGTTCGCAGCCCTGGGAAAGGAATTGGCCCGGGAATTCGGGGCCCGCCTGGTGCTGCTGGGCGGGCCGGGAGAGGCCCCGGTGGCCAACCTGGTAAAGGCGCAACTGGGCCTGCCGGTTCTAGACCTGGCGGGCAAAACCGACTTGCGCCAGGCACTGGCGATCTTGAGCCACTTAAACTTGCTGGTCACCAACGATTCGGGCCTGATGCACGCCGCCGCCGCTCTGGGGGTGCCCCTGGTGGCCCTGTTCGGCTCCACCGACCCGGCGGCCACCGGGCCTTTTACTCCCCGGGCCACGGTACTGCGCCGGCCCCTGCCCTGCAGCCCTTGCTGGCGGCGCACCTGCAGCCTGGGATACGCCTGCCTGACGGCCATCGGCGTGGAAGAGGTTTTGTCCGCGGCCCGGCCCTGGCTCACGGAGCCAGTGAGCAGTAAGCAGTGAACAGTGAACGGAAAACGGAAAAAATGAGGCACCCCGCGGTATTTCTGGACCGGGACGGCACCATCAACGAAGAGATGGGCTATATCAACCATCTGAGCCGCTTCCGGGTCTTCCCCCAGGCGGCCCCTGCCATCCGCCGCCTCAATGAGGCGGGCCTGAAGG
>JBKQKO010000043.1:0-4281 GCA_052147455.1 Desulfobaccales bacterium
TCGTTGGCCACCGTCAGGCGGGGCCCGGTAAGGGAGGCTTCTACGAAGTTGCGGCGGAATTCCTCTACCGACATGGACAGGTGCGCCGCCATGGCCTCCACTTCCTGGGGGCGCACATGGATGCCACCCCGGCCGGCGCAGCAATCGCCGCATTGGCGGCAGTGGAACACGGGAGCTTTATCGGTATGGTCCATGCGGTGTGCTTCACATCTTCTTTCAAATTCACGCGGTTGCCCAGCGCGCCTACCCGGCACGCAGGGCGCGCCCTGTCTCCCCTGGCCCCGGACCCCCCCCGCTTTTACGGATTTTTCAAGGGCGGCTGGCCGGTGGATTCCACGACGCTTCGCCACAGGGGAGAATTGAGTTCCACCTCCTGGCGCCGGCCCGCCGCGGCCTGGATGGGAATGTGTACATAGTGGCTGTGCCAGCGGCTCACCAGCATACCGGTCTTGCCGGCCATGCCGGCGTGCACCGCGTTTTGGCCCAGAAAGCCGCAGTAGATGCGGTCATTATAGTTGGCCGGCATGCTGCGGATCAAGTAGCTGGGGTCAATGTATTTGAGGTTCACTTCCATTTTTTTCTGCAGGAAGTATTCCCTGATCCTCTCCTGGAGGAAAAGTCCGATATCTCCCGGTTTGATGTTCCCCGAAGGGTCCCGAATCAGGTCTTGCTGCTGGAAAAATTTCTGGCCGGCGCCTTCCCCCACCAGGATCAGGGCATGTTGCCGCTCCCGGAGTCGCCGTTCCAGTTCTACCAACAGGCCGCACTCCCCGTCGATATCAAAATCCGCTTCGGGAATCAGGACGAAGTTGACCTCCCGCAGGGCCAGGGTGGCGTTGGCCGCGATGAACCCCGAGTAGCGGCCCATGAGCTTCACCAGGCCGATGCCGTTGGGGGATCCCACCGCCTCGGTATGGGCCGCCAGGATGGAGCTGGTGGCCTGTTCCACCGCGGTGTCGAACCCGAAGGAACGGCTCACCAGGGGGATGTCGTTGTCAATGGTTTTGGGAATGACGATGACGCTGATGCGCAGTTCCCGCCGGGTAACCTCCTGGTAGATGTCGTAGGCGGCCCGCAGGGTGCCCTCGCCGCCGATAAGAAAGAGGATGCGAAGGTCGATGCGTTCCAGGGCGTCGACGACCTCGCCGGTATCCTGGGGGCCCCGGGAGGTGCCCAGGATGGTGCCTCCGAAGGTGTGGATGTTGGCCACCCTCTCCGGGTTGAGTTCCAGCAGCCCATGGCCGTATTGGGGGATGAATCCCCGGAGGCCGTACCGTACCCCGTAGATGTGGCGCACCCCGTAAAGGAAATAGAGCTCCAGGACGATGGCCCGGATGACGTCGTTGGTGCCGGGGCACAGGCCGCCGCAGGTGGCGATGGCGCAGTGCACCTTGGAGGGGTCGAAATAGATCCGTTCCCGGGGGCCGGCCATTTCAAAGGCCAGGGGCTCTTCCCCCGGCCCCAGGCTCCTAAAGTAATCGAGGCTGTCGTGGACCAGGATCTGGTCGGCATCCTGGATAAAGGCCTTCGGCACGCATAGCCCATCCCGGGTGCACATGGGGGCGCGGGATATGGGGGAATTTACCCTGGATTCCCCGATTACGGGAATTTGGACATCGATGGGATCGTTGGTCATTGGCATTACCAGGTTTCGCTCATGGCTTCCAGTTCGTCTTTGAGTTCCCGGGTCATCAGTTTTTTAATGGCTTCCTTGGGGGCCAGGCCTTCATAGAGAATCTTGTAGATGGCGGTCACCAGGGGCACTTCCACTCCCAGCCTCTCCGCCAGCAAATGCGCCGCCCGGGAGGCCTTGACTCCTTCCGCCACCATGGTCATGGCTCCCAGGATTTGCTCCAGGGCCTGGCCCTGCCCCAGCTTGAAACCCACCTGGAAATTGCGACTCTGGATCCCGGTGCAGGTAAGGATCAGGTCCCCCACTCCGGCCAATCCGGTTAAGGTCAGGGGATTGGCCCCCAGGCGGACTCCCAGGCGGGTCATCTCCGCCAGCCCCCTGGTGATCAGGGCGGCTCGGGGATTGTCTCCCAAGCCCATGCCCCCCACGATGCCGGCGCCGATGGCGAAGATATTCTTCAGGGCGCCCGCCAGTTCCACCCCGGTAACGTCCCGGCTGGTATAAATCCGGAAGTAGTGGGTGTAACAGAGCTTCTGTAAGAACTGGGCCACCTCCCGCTGCCGGGAGGCGATGGTCGCCGCGCTGGGCTGCCGCTGGGCCACCTCTCTGGCGAAGTTGGGGCCGGAGAGCACCGCGTAATGGACCTCCGGACCCAGTTCCTCCCGGGTCACCCCCTCCATGGTGAGCAGGGAATCCATCTCCATGCCCTTGGTGGCGCTCAGGAGAATCCCTCCGGAGGGGAACCAGGGTTTCAAGGCTCGCAGCACCTCCCGGAAGGCGTGGGAGGGAACCGCCATCAACACCAGGGTGGCGTCTTGCAAGACCGCGGGCAGCGACCGGCTGAAGGCAATGCTCGAGGCGAGCCGGACCCCGGGCAGAAAGGCCTGGTTGCGCCGGTTCTGCTGCAGGTCTTCATAGACCTCCTCTTCCCTAACCCAGAGGTGGACGGCCAGACCCTTGTCCGCCAGCAGGTTGGCCAGGGTGGTGCCCCAACTGCCGGCCCCCACCACCGCCACGGTCCTGGGCTCAGGAGAGTCCAAGATCGGGCTCGGGTTCGGCTTCGCCGACATCGCTCTGTTCCGCCACTTTGGCCAGGGAAACCACCCGCTCTTCCGCTTCGGCGTCCATCAGTTTCACGCCCTGGGTGACCCGGCCGATGAGAGAAATTCCCCGGGCCGCCAGACGCAGGATCTTGCCCCCGTCGGTGACCAGCATGATTTCGTCGTCTTCGTTCACTTGCAGGATGCCCATCACCAGGCCGGTGCGCTTGGTGACGTTGAGCCCCCGCACCCCCTGGCCGCCCCGGTGGTGTTGGGGGTATTTCCGCGGATCGGTGCGCTTGCCGAAGCCCCGCTCCGTCACCGTCAGGATGGTTCCCTCGGGGCGCAGCACCTCCATCCCTACCACCTCGTCCTCCGGGGCCAACCTCATGCCCTTCACCCCCCGGGCAGAGCGGCCCATATCCCGAACCTCCCCCGCGGGGAAGCGGATGATCTTGCCCTGGCGGCTTTCCAGAAGGATGCTTTGCCCTGGTTCGCTCAGGGAGGCGCCCACCATTTCGTCCCCGGCATCCAGGGAAAGGGCGATGATGCCGCCGCTGCGCGGCCGCTGAAAATTCATCAGGTCCGTCTTCTTCACCACTCCATGCCGGGTGGCCATCACCAGAGAGATCCCGGGCAGGAACTCCTTGACTGGCAGGATGGTAGCCACTTTTTCGTCCGGCCCCAACTGTACCAGATTGACGATGGCCTTGCCCTGGGCCGAAGGCGAGCCCACCGGAATCTCATGCACCCGGAGCCAGAAGATCCGGCCTTTATTGGTAAACACCAAAAAGTAGGTGTGAGTGGAGGCGATGTAGAGTTGGGAGACGAAATCATTTTCCCGGGTAGCCATGCCGGTGCGCCCCTTGCCGCCCCGGCGCTGGCTGCGGTAGATGGTCAGGGGGGTGCGCTTGATGTAGCTCCGGTGGCTGAAGGTCACCACCATCTCTTCGTCGGCGATCAGGTCTTCCGCGGTGAACTCCTGGGCCTCGGGGACGATCTCGGTGCGCCGGCCGTCGCCATAGCGTTCCTTAATCTCCTGCAGTTCCTGGGCGATAAGGGCCTTCACCTGCGCCTCCTCGGCCAGGATCTGGCGGAAGCGGGCGATGGCGGCCTCCACCTCCCGGGCCTCATCTATGATCTTCTGGCGCTCCAGGCCGGTGAGGCGCTGCAACCGCATGTCCAGGATGGCCTGGGCCTGGATCTCGGAGAGGGCGTAGCGGCTGCGCATCTCCTCATGGCTGGCAATCTTGGGGGCCTCGGTGACGAACATCCCGGCCATGAGTTGTTCCTTGGCCTCGGCCGGGGTGGCCGCGGCCCGGATCAAAGCGATGACCTGATCCAGAAAATCCAGGGCGGTGAGCAGGCCGTCCAGGATATGTTTTCGGGCCTCGGCCTGCTTCAGCTCGTAGCGAGTGCGCCGCAGGATCACTTCCCGGCGGTGTTCCAGGAAATGGTGCAGCAGGTCCTTGAGGCCCAGGAGTTCCGGCCGGTTGTGGACGATGGCCACCAGGTTGATGCCGAAGGTGACTTGCATCTGGGTGTTGAGATAGAGCTGGTTCAGGATGACCTCGGCCTGCTCGTCCTTCTTGAGCTGGATGGTCACCC
>JBKQKO010000044.1:0-12372 GCA_052147455.1 Desulfobaccales bacterium
ACCACCCCTGGGGCAGGCCCTGGGGCCTGCCCCAGGGGTGGTCCAAACCACAATGTCCATTTGCCAACGCGACCATGACCAGAACTTCAATAAAGCGTATCTTAACCTAAGATACAAGGGTGGGCACCGCCCACCATTTTCCTTTTCCCCTCTCAGCCAGGCTGGCCGCGGGTTTTAACAGGTCACAGTCCTTGCCCAAAACCGGCTGCATATAAAGCCCCTGGAGAGGCGATTTGCAGCCAGGTAAGGGTAAACCATGGCTGGACGTTAGGGGAGATCCGTAATGTCCGGCAAAGTTTTGTTAAGAGGCAGGTTGGGTGGGCACTGGCCCCTAAAATCAGAGAACTGATTCAACTCAAGTCAGCCCAACCTGGGCCTGAGTTCTCTACCCGCTTCGTTGCCCCAACCTGTCGGCCTTCTGGGCCCAAAGCCCGGCGATCAGTTCGGCCTGGCGCCGGGCGGCGCCCTGATGGGGGATCAAGGTCGCCTGGGCCCTGGTCCCCAAATCCCGGCGAAGTTCCGGGTTCCTTAAGAGCTGGTCCACCGCGGCGGCCAGGGAGGCGGCGTCCGCCACCCTGATCCCGGCCCCGGGGGGGTCAGCTTCCAAGATGTCCTGGGCCCAACGGAAGTTGGAGAGGTTGGGACCATAAAGGGGCGCCCGGCTCCAGGCCGCAGCCTCCAGGATGTTTTGGCCTCCATGGGGGACCAGACTGCCGCCCACAAAAGCCACGTCCGTGGCGCCGTAGAGGCTAAAAAGGTCGCCGATGGTGTCGATGAGCACTACTGGATGAGTCCGGACTTCTAAGCCCGCCTTCAGACGGCTCCAGAGATGATAAGGTAAGCCGTGCCTCCCCCTCACCAAATTTTCCCCCAGGCCCGGGGCGCGGCCGGGATGTCTGGGCGCCAGAACCAGGAGCAAAGAAGGGTAGGGGCCCAGAAGCTCCTTATAGGCGGCCAGCACTATTTCCTCCTCGCCGGGATGGGTGGACGCGGCCAGCCAGATTGCCTCGCCCCCGGAAACTGCCTTGCCGCCGTACAGCAGCCGCTGAAATTGCGTGGCCTCTGCCTCATTTCGGTCCTGAAACAGGCGGTCACACTTCAGGTTGCCGCTGAGCTCCATTTTGGCCGGGTCCAGGCCCATTGCCAGCAGGCGTTGATAATCCTGGGGGTCCCCGGCAATAATAAGATCGTAATTATTAATTAAGTCAGTAGTATACCTTTTATAACTAAGGTATCTTTTGAAGCTTTGATCAGAAACCCTGGCGTTGGCCAGGGCCAGAAGAATGCCGCGCTGCCTGGCCTGGTTAAGAAAATTAGGCCAGATTTCCGATTCCAGGGTAATGATCAGCTGAGGCTGCAGCCTTTCCAGGTAGCGCCGCACCGTCCAGGGAATATCCAGGGGAAAGTAACAGACCAGTGCCCCCAATGGCAAAAAATATTTGCGAGCCAGGGCCTGGCCGGTTTCAGTACCGGTACTGACGATTAAGGCGGCCCCGGGGAGCAAGCTCCGTAGTTCGCGAACCAGGGGCAGGGCCGCCAGGATTTCTCCCACGGAAATCCCGTGCAACCAGAGACGCGGCTCCCCCGGGGGCGGACCGCCGGGGAGTTCGAGACCCAGGCGGGGCCGAAAACTCTCCCCCCGTCCCCTGGATTTCAGGTGCCAATAAAAAAAAGGCCAGGCAAATAAGCCGGCCAGGGTGCTCAAACCCTTATATGCCAGTTTAACCAAGGTCTTATCAGTCATAACTAAGATAACTTCTTAAGTTTAGCCAACCAGTCGCGCCGCACCCTAAGGTAGTCGGCCAGGATCGCGGCGTGATCAAAGGCCATCTCTTGGGGTAAATCTTCCAGCCGAAAAATCTCCAGACTCCGGGCATCATCGGCCGCCTTGGGTGTCCCTAAAGCCCGGGCCACAAATACGGTGCTGATGTTATGCTGCCTCGGGTCTCGCCGGGGATCGGAATAAGTGTGCAACTGCCCCAGGAGTTCCACCTTAAGTCCGGTTTCTTCCTGGGCCTCCCGGCAGGCAGCGGCCTCCAGCGATTCGCCATAGTCCACGTAACCACCGGGGAAGGCCCATCCCAGGGGCGGATTGGCCCGCTGGATCAAAACGATCCCCTTGAGGGGAATCTCGATAATGATATCCACCGTAGGAGACGGCGAGCGCCGCCTCGGGAAGGGTTCCCCGCATTTAGGACATTTTTCTACCATCTTCTTATATTAGTTTACATAATATATATTATCAGACGTTATATTAAGGTCCCCTAAAACTCCCGCTTAACAAATTTTCTTAGATCCTGATAGTCGACGCTAACAATTTGCCAGGTCCCGCTCTTCGGTTGCCGCTGCATCCGGAAGTGAAACGGCTCTTGGCTCTTGGGGTCCACCAGGGTCACCCGGGCATCCCCCTCCTGGACCTCGATCTGCGCGGTGGTTGCCGCGGCGGCAATCGCCAGTATTTTGGTATTATCCAGATTCAGCAGATACTTCTCCATCACCTGGCGGATCTGTTTTTCCAGGGAGTCCGACAGATTAGACAATACCATGCGGGCCAACTGCCGGCCCATCTGCCGGCCTTTCCGGTTCCACTGGTCTTCTTTGCCCCCTTGGGCGTCGTCAGAATTGGGGATGGCGGATTCCGCCATATTATTAGCAATTGCCTTTATATTCAGATACTTAAAGAACCGGTCCATATCCCTGGTCTTGAGGGCCAGGGCCATGCGCTGCAAGGCGTAACGGGGTGAGGCGATCCAGCTCCGGTAGAGGCCGGCGCCCAGAACCGCAATCAAAATCACGGCGATCAGGCAGATCAACAAGGTCCGGCGCCGCATGAGACAAGATCTCCTTGGGGTGAGCTTGGCTTCAGGATGCTTTTCAGATAGATATACTATAACCCGAAAGGCGGCTTCGCGGCCATGAAACCGGAAAAATTGATCTCCCCCCACCTTTCCCTGAGCCTCAGGATAAAAAAGGGGCTGCTTTAATGAGCAAAGCCTTACTTGACGCGGATTTACGGGGCCGAATGCATATAAAGCCCCTGGAGCGGCGATTTTTCATCGGGCAATGGTTTGGTTAAGGGCTGTTTAAGGTTCTGTAGCCGCAGGCTTCAGCCGGCGTTTTTTCCAATGTTTTTTGGGACTGAGGGCCTCGATTTTCGGTTTTTTAAAAAATTCGCCGGGCTGAAAATCAGCCCGGGGCCAACGAGGGAGTAACCGAGACCTCATGGAATACTGGGAATCAGAAGGGCAAAGACTGCCGGTGGTGCGGATCAACGCCAAGGGCCTGCGCTGGCAGCGCCGCGGCCACCCATGGTTGTACCGCGACGACCTAAACGGCGAGGTCGCCTTGCCCTCCGGGGAGTTGGCCGCGGTGGTGGCGCCGGGGGACCGCTTCCTGGGCCAGGCCTTTTACAGCGCCAAGTCCCGCATTGCCCTGCGTTTTGTCAGCCTTGGACCGGAGCCGGTGACTGCGGCTTTTTGGGAGGCGCGCCTCCTCCGAGCCCTGGCATACCGGCAGCGGGTGGTCCGGGACAGCGACGCCTACCGCCTCATCTATGCCGAGGCCGACGGTTTCCCGGGCCTGGTGGCGGACTCCTACGCCGGCCATCTGGTGCTCCAGGCCAATCACCCGGGTCCGGCCAGGCTCCTGCCCGAGACCTTCTTGCCGCTGCTTACCCGGCACCTGGCCCCCAAATCCATCACCCTGCGTCATGACGGCGAGGCGCGCCTGCTGGAAGGGCTCCCCCAGGAGGTCCAAACGGTGTCGGGAGAACTGCCTCCCCGGGTGCAGGTGCGGGAAGGTGAGGTACGTCTCTGGGTGGATATTCGGAGTGGCCAGAAGACCGGGCTTTTCCTCGACCAGCGGGAAAATCGCGCCATGGCGGCAACCATGTCCAGGGGTCGGGTTCTGGACGCCTTCGCCTACCAGGGAGCCTTTGCCATGCACCTGGCCCCCCTGGCCCAGGAGGTCACCCTGGTGGAGAGTTCCGCCGCGGCCCTGGAAATGGCCCGGGAAAATGCCTTGCTCAATAACCTGCAAAATCTCGATTTGGTGCGGGAAAACGTCTTTGCCTACCTGAAGGCCGCGGTGGCCGCGGGCCAGCGCTTCGACTGCATCGTCCTGGACCCGCCTGCCTTTGCCAGGAGCCGGGGAGAGCGTACCGCGGCCCTCAAAGGCTATCGGGAGATCAACCGCCGGGCCTTTCAGCTACTCTCGCCCGGCGGGGCGCTGATCACCTGCTCTTGCTCCTATAACCTCAGCGAACCGGATTTTCTCGGGATAGTCCGGGAGGCTGCCGCTGAGGCCCACCGCCAGGCCCGGATAGTGGAGCGCCGGGGGGCCGCCAAGGACCACCCTGCCCTTCTCTCCCTGCCGGAGAGCCTCTACTTGAAGTGCCTGGTCCTGGAAGTGCTGTAGGCTGGACCCGGGTTCCACCATCTCTAACCGTTTGGAACCTATTGCAAAACCTGATTTCACTGTCATCCTGAACGAAGTGAAGGATCTCAAGTCTAGAAAAATACGAGATTCTTCGCTTCGCTCAGAATGACATTTGTGGGCAAAACCGGGGTTTGCAATGGCTTCTGGTGTTGTTCTTCGTAAATAGTCTGGCATTAAATCAAGTGAAAACCTAAATTTCAAGTGTATCAAAGTCCCCCTTTGCAAA
Source organism: Desulfobaccales bacterium (assembly GCA_052147455.1). Taxonomy (GTDB): domain Bacteria; phylum Desulfobacterota; class Desulfobaccia; order Desulfobaccales; family 0-14-0-80-60-11; genus JAPLJC01. Next base: position 4,664 of record JBKQKO010000044.1, read on the forward strand.
AGGGGGATTTAGGGGGATTTCAGATGGTTATTTTAAATCCCCCCTGCCCCCCTTTTTTCAAAGGGGGGTTAAAAATACCATAGTTTGAAATGACTTAGCAATTATGAAGCAGCACATTTAAGGACAAATTTATGGTATGTGGCACCCACCGCCTCACTACCCATGCCTAGCCTCCTGTAAGCGCCTTCCCATCTCATCTCCCGGTCATTGACTCTCCCCTCCTCTTCCCATAAAATCATCCCATGCGCATTTCTGTTTTGGGGATCATGGCCCTCGTGCTCCTGGCAGGGGCGCGGCTAGCGGTCCCCGAACCTTCCCCGCTCCCGCCCCATCCCCGCATTCTGGAGGCGGCCCAGGCCCCCCGGGCCGCCCGCATTCTCAGCCAGGTTCCCCTGGCCTACGCTCCGCAAATGTCCCCGGCCCAGCGGCGCCGCGATTTTCTGGAAAAAATCGAGCTGGCCAAAGGCCTGCTGGGGGTCCGGCGCCTGGTGGAGATCCGCAAGGAGTCCCTGGCCCTGATTCCCCCGGGGATGGAAGTCTCCTGGGAGTACTTGAGATGGCGCCGCTGGCCGGACGGCGACCGGGTGGGAGTCACCCTGAGCGTGCCGGTGTGGGTGCCGGCCGGGGCTCGGAAGGTTCAGAGCTTCTGCGCCTTTGAGAAAAAATGGCAGACCGTGGCCCAGAACCCCAGCCGGCCGTCCGGCTACGTCTGGTTCTCCCCCAACCTGGCCGACATCAATAATAAGGCCGCTTACCGCGCCGAAACCATCCAGTTCGAAGTGAACAGCAGGTTCGCCCCCCTGGTGGGCCTGCTGCTGGAGTACATCTTCCGGGAGGGCTATTACGACCCGGCCCAACGGCTGCCATTGATGGACGTGAGGGGCGCCGAGGACACTTACGCGGTCAGCGCCCACACCGCGCCGGTAGTGGCGGAATGCCTCAGTTTCCCGGACAAGGAGAGCGACTCCCTGGCGGCCGGTGTGGCCCGGTGCTGCTATAACAACCTGGCTGAGATCTACCACGGCCACCACGCTCCGGCCTCCAACCATCGCCTGGGTCTGGCCTTCGACCTCAATGATTTTAATTACCCCGGGGTGGTGGACGGCGCCCCCAATCCCGTCAGCCACTCCCTGCGCCAGTTCAACCGGGACGCCCTGCACAAACTCGACGCCCGCCAGATTCCAGGCTGGGTCTATCAGGCCGCTAAATCTCTAGGCTTGCGCCTCCCCCAGGAATGGACCTACGAGGGCTATAACACCGACTGGGAACATATGGACGTGGGCACGAAATAAGAGGGGTCAGGGGCCAGGGATCAGGGATCAGTTTGTGTAGCCGCAGGCTTTAGCCTGCGTGGGCATATTTCATCTCGTTTTCAAGCTGAGTTTGGGAACGCTGCATCAGAATGACAGTCATATAGGCCGGAGCGTGGTCGCCATCGGCGTGCACTGCACGCCCTATAATTGAGCATTTTCGGCGCAGGCTAAAGCCGGCGGCTACATAAATTTGCCATGATTTTCCCAGCATTTGGTTTTCACCGAAAACCGAAAACTGAAAACTGAAAACCGTGTTAAAAGATTTCATCAAACAATTAAAAGAATCCGCGGAATACCGCGATATCCTCAGTCACTATCGCTACGTGCCGGAAGTGGCGGCGGACTATGCCCCTGGAGATGCAGGCCTGCCGCCGCCGCTGACCGCGGCCCTTGAGCGCCAGGGAATCTCCCGCCTCTATCGCCACCAGGCCGAGGCCCTGGCCGCCATCCGGGCCGGCCGGAACGTGCTGGTGGCCACCCCCACCGCCAGCGGCAAGACCCTGATTTATAATTTGCCGGTGCTGGAATCGCTCTTAAAAGACGGGACCGGCCATGCGCTGTACCTTTTTCCCCTGAAGGCCCTGGAACAGGATCAACTCAAGGCCCTCAAGGAACTGGACGCCGCCCTGCCCTCCCCTTTCCTGCGGGCGGCCATCTATGACGGCGACACCCCGCCGTCCCAGCGCCAGGCCATCAAGGCCAGTCCCCCCCAGGTGCTCATCAGCAATCCTGACATGCTGCATATGGGGCTGCTGCCCTACCACGCTTCCTGGTCCGGGTTCTTCTCCCGGCTCCAATTCGTGGTCATCGACGAAGTGCACACTTACCGGGGCATCATGGGCAGCCACATGGCCCAGGTGCTGCGGCGCCTGCAGCGCCTCTGCGCCCACTATGGCTCCCGCCCCTGCTTTATCCTCTCTTCCGCCACCATTGCCAACCCGGAAACTTTCGTCAATCAGTTAACCGGGCTTAAGGTGGAAACCATCGCGGCCAGCGGCGCCCCCCAGCCCGGCCGGCACTTTCTCTTTCTCAATCCCCCGGGCGGGGCGCCCTCGATTGCGGCCCAGATCTTTGCCCAGGCCATCCGCCAGGGCCTCAATAGCATCTGCTTCACCCAGGCCCGCAAGCTCACGGAACTCATCCATGTCTGGGCGCAGCGGCTGGCGCCGGAACTCAAGCGCCACATCAGCTCCTATCGCGCCGGCTATCTGCCGGAGGAGCGCCGCGAGATCGAGCAGGCCCTGGCCGCAGGCAGGATGCGGGGGGTGATCTCCACCAGCGCCCTGGAGATGGGCATCGACATCGGCGGTCTGGACGTCTGCATCCTGGTTGGCTATCCCGGCACCATGGTCACCACCCGGCAACGGGCCGGCCGGGTGGGGCGGGCCGGCCGCGACTCCCTCATCGTCCTGCTGGCCCAGGCCGACGCCCTGGACCAGTATTTCCTTAAATACCCGGACGAATTCTTTGGCCGCCCCCTGGAGACCGCGGTGGTGGATCCGGATAACCCATACGTGGTTAAGGCCCACCTGCCCTGCGCCGCCCAGGAGCTGCCCCTGCGGCTCCAAGGGGAGGTCCATTTCGACCTGGCGGCCCACGAGGCAGTGCTTGCCGACCTGGTCCGGGAACGCCGTCTGCTCCATGCCGCCGACGGCGACTCCTGGTTGGCCCGGGACCGCTTCCCCCAAAAAGAGGTGAATATCCGGGGGGTAGGGGAAAGCTTCGCCATCTTCCAGACCGGCCAGAAACGGCCCCTGGGCTCCATCGACGGCCACCGGGCCCTGCGGGAGTGCCACCCCGGAGCGGTCTATCTCCACAAGGCCCAGACCTGGGGGGTGGAACGCCTGGATTTGGAGCGGCGCAACGTTTGGGTAAATTCCGTTGAGCCCAACTACTTCACCCGCATCCAGACGGACAAGGAGACGGAGATCCTGGAGATCCTGGAGACCCGCCAGGCGGCGGTCTTCACCGCGCACATCGGCCGCCTCAAGGTCACCGAACATATCCTGTCCTACGAGAAGCGGCGTCTGCCCGGGCAAGAGCTTATGGGAACGGTATCCCTGGAGCTGCCGCCCCAGATCTTCGAAACCGTGGGCATGTGGCTGGAAATCCCCGATGCCGTCAAAAACGCCATTTACGCCGCCGGGGGGCACTTCATGGGCGGCATCCACGCCCTGGAGCACGTCCTCATCAGCATGTTTCCGCTCTTTGCCCTGGCGGACCGCTATGACATCGGGGGCATCTCCCATCCGGCGCACCCCCAGGTAGGCCGGGCCGCCATCTTCATCTACGACGGCTACCCCGGCGGGGTGGGGCTGTCGGCCAGGGCCTTCGAGATTCTGGAAGAGCTGCTGCGGCGCGCCCGGGAAGTCACCGCCGACTGTCCCTGCGAGGACGGCTGCCCCTCCTGCATCCATTCCCCCAAATGCGGCTCGGGAAACAAGCCCCTGGACAAAGAGGCAGCCGTGAGCATCGCTGCCCTGCTCCTCGGGTTGGAAGAACCCCTGGTGGAGGCCGATATTACCTTGCAGGAAACCGCCGCCGCGCCCCTCATGGTCGCCGAACCGCTCGCCGGCGACACCTGGCTGTCCCGGCGCAAACTGGGAATTCTGGACTTGGAGACCCGCTGTTCCGCCGCCGACGTGGGCGGCTGGGGGCAATGCCACCTCATGGGCGTTTCCCTGGCGGTGCTCCACGAGACCAGCACGGGCGCGGCCACCGTTTACCGGGAGGACGACCTGGAGCGCCTTTGCCGGCGTCTGCAGGATTTGGAACTGGTGGTGGGCTTCAATATCAAGCGCTTCGACTACCAGGTGCTGCAGCCTTACACCCGGATCAGGCTTAAGGATATCCCCACCCTGGACATCCTGGAAGAGGTTCAGGCCGTCCTGGGCCACCGGCTCTCCCTGAACCATCTGGCGGAGAAGACCCTGGGAGAGAGCAAATCCGGGGACGGACTCCTGGCCCTGGAACTCTATGCCGCCGGCCGCTGGGAAGAACTGGAATCCTACTGCCGCCAGGATGTGGCCCTCACCCGCCGCATTTTCGAGTTCGGGGTGGAGCACGGCTTCCTCATCTACCAGCACCGCCAGGGCTCCCTGGTGCGGCTGCCGTTGGACTGGCGGGAGGAACGTTTTTTTCACTAGTCATTTTTCACGCCCCAGCAGCTTCTCCCGGTAGTCCAGGCGTCCCGTTAATATAGCAGGTTCTTGTAGCCGCAGGCTTTAGCCTGCGCTCCTGCAAATTGGGGGTTTTTTAATACACAGGCCAGAGGCCCAGTCTACCCAATGCGGGCGTCCCGCCGGTGTAGGAAATGGGTTTCCCTTGACTCAGCGCGACCGCTTGGCCTTCCGCATCTCTTTCCCGAAACTCAAAACTAAAAACTACTATGCTGCTTCATAATTACTAGGATATTGCAAACTAAGGTTTTTTAACCCCCCTTTCCAAAAGGGGGGCGGGGGGGATTTAAAATAACCTCCTCAAATCCCCCTAAATCCCCCTTTTCCAAAGGGGGACTTTAGTACCCTTGGTAGTAGATTTTCACTTGATTTAATGTCAGGCAATTTATGTCGAACCAAACTAGAAATCCATAACTTGACATTGCCATTTGGCCACGGGTGTCTTATCATTTGAATAAATCTATCCATCGTTCCACGGTGGGAGCCTGGGAACGGGGAGAACAAGGAGATTATGATGAATTTGAGCAAAAAGGGCCTGGCCCTGGGTTGTTGTCTGGCACTGGTACTCTTCTGGTGCGCTTCGCCACTGTTGGCAGCCGAGGCTGAACCCACGGTGGGGCAGGTGGTGGGTCCGGTAACTTTCGCCGCGCCCATGTCCGCCGAGGATGCCAAATATCTGGGGCTGGAAAAGCCGGGCCCATTCACCCTTAAGGACGTCAAATCGCCGTATGTCCTGGTGGAGCAGTTCAACGTCTCCTGCCCTCACTGCATGCATGAGGCCCCGATCATGAACCAACTTTTTAACCTGGTGCAGCAGGATCCCAACCTTAAGGGAAAGCTGAAATTTATGGCCGCGGCCCAGAGCAGTGATACGGGCCCCGCAATGGCATGGAAGGCTATGCAAAAAGTTCCCTTCCCGGTATTACCGGATCCCAACAGCGCCATGGGTAAAGCCCTGAATTTCACCCCCTACCCGGTCAACATTGTCGTGGATAATAAGACCGGCAAGATCGTTTGGGTGGAAATCGGCGCCTTCGAGAACGCAGAAGAGCCCCTGCAGGGGATTAAAGCAGCAGTAAAATAGAAGCTGTCGTAAGAAAATCCCCAAAAAGATGGGACAGGCTTCCCAATCCCCACTTGGTGGCCTGTCCTTTCTCTGCGCCATTGGACTGCCGGCAGATCCGACCTTAATTTAGGTCATTGGTAAGATCGATATCAGGCACTCCGTTTAAAATGGGCTCAAGGAAATCGAGATGGATCGAAAAGTTGTGAGATTAGCTCTGCTAATCGGCGCGGCGCTGACGCTGGGTCTGTGCTCCGCCTTGATGGCGGCGCCGCTTGGGGTCGGCTTTCCGGCGGGAAATTTGAAGTTCGCCAAGACCATGGCCCCGGCGGACCAGGCCTATCTGGGGCTAAAGAATCCCGGGGAATTCGCCCTTAAGGATATCCAGGCGGATTATGTGTTGGTTGAAGTCCTCAACGCCGACTGCCCGCACTGCATGGAGCAGGCCGCGGTCCTGAACCGGCTTTACCGTTTGGTGGAGGCCTCCGAACTCAAGGACCGGATCAAGTTTATCGGGGTGGTCAGCAATTCCGAGTCCAGGGTGGCCGGCTGGAAAAGCGCCTACAAGGTCCCCTTTCCCCTAATTCCGGATCCTGAATGGGTAATCGGCAACGATATCCTCAAGATTACCGGCACCCCCACCACAGTGGTGCTGGATAAACAAGGCAAGGTCATAATTTTGCACGACGGCGTCTTTGCCGACGCCAATAAGGCCTTCCAGGGCCTCCGCGCCAAGATAAAATGATGCAAAAAGGCCCTTCTGCAAGGACGCCCACCACGGATCTGCAGGCTGTTCTGGTAGCGACGGACTTTTCCGAGTGCGCCGCGGCCGCCTTTCAAATGGCCCAAATCCTGGCCCGGCGTTTCAGCTCCAGGCTGATTCTGCTGCACGTCATTAACCAGCGGCTGCTGGAGCAACTTTCCGGCCACCTGGGGGAGCCTGCGGACGCCTTGCTGCCCGGGTTCCGGGAGCGAGCCCAGCAGCAATTGGACGAATTCCTTCAGAGGGTCAAGCCCGGCCCCCTGGAGGTGGAGACCCTGGTGGCCGTTGGCCTGCCTTTCCAGGAGATCGCGGTGGTGGCCCGGGATCTGGCGGTGGACCTGGTGGTCATGGGCGGTTACGGCCGGGGCGGCCGCGGGCCCCTGGAAGAGGTCTTCTTCGGGTCCACCGCGGAAAAGGTGGTGCGCCTCCTTCCCTGCCCGGTACTGTGCGTACCTCTGGCTGCCCAACAGGTCAGATAAGGCGGCGGGCACAGCCCACCCTAGGAGCGGGTATTTATAGGGCGGCCTGTGGCCGCCGATTATCTGGCGCCACCGGAGGTGGCCCTATGAGGTAACGAAGCCATGCGACGTCTCCTTCTTTTTATCTGCATCTGCCTGAGCCTGTGGATTTCCTCCCAGGCTAAGCCAGCCTGGGCGGATCTCCAGGAGGGTCAGCGCTTCGGCTCCCTGACCTTCAGCGGCACCATTTCCGACGCCGACCGCCGCTATCTGGGTCTGGCCCGGCCGGGTCCATTCACCATGAATGACATCCCGGCCCGCTTCCTGCTGGTCCAGATTTTCTCCGACGCCTGCCCCCATTGCACGGCCCAGGCCCCGGTGGTTAAACGGCTATTCCAAGAGGTTTCCGCAAACCCGAAATTAAACGACGGAACCCTGAAGATGGTGGGGGTCGGTTATTATGGCACCCCGGCGACCATGGAGAGATGGCGGGGAAAATATGGGGCGCCCTTCCCGCTCATCCCGGATCCCAAGGGAGAAGTTTTCAGGACCCTGGATATTTTCGGCACCCCCACTTACCTGGTTCTGGATAGCCGGGGCACGGTGGTCTATCTAGTTTACGGGGAGATACACAATACCAGGAGTTTTATCCGGGATTTGCTGGCCCACCTGGGGCTTTAAAAAGGTAATGAAGGTCCTTTAGATCCAGTCTGTTCATTAAAGCCCACCCAATTCCTTAGAAATCTAGGGTGCGCACTGCGCACCAATTTCTGGGAATTATAGGCTGGGCACTCCCCACCAATTCTAATGTAGCGACTGTCTTTTCTGTCAAGCTGCCAGAGGCAGCTGTGGGTTCCAGTAGGTACGATTTTTGAGCATGGCATTGAGTATCACCAGGAGTTTGCGCATGCAGGCGGTAAGGGCCACCTTAGG
>JBKQKO010000045.1:0-5000 GCA_052147455.1 Desulfobaccales bacterium
GGGCCAGAGGCCCCGCCTTCCCCGGCCAAGAAACTTAAGGGGTTGGGGGATGGGGCAGGGGCCGTCGGCCCCTGGCCCCCTTCCCCAAGATAATCACCCAAACAAATAATCACCCAAACAACCGCACCTCCACCGGCTCGCCCTTTAACAGCCCTTCCACCCCTATGGGGATCATTACCAGGCCGTCGCTGTTCACCAGGGGGGAGAGGAGCCCGGAGGGTCCCAGCACCGGCTCGGCCCACAGGGTTTCGCCCTCCCGCCGCAGACGCACCCGCACATAGTCCTCCCGGCCACTGGCCCCGGCCAGGTTGCGGGAGAGGGCCGCGGTGACGGTGCGGCCCCAGGGGGGCGCGGCCTTAAGGCCAGAAAGGTGAGCCAGTAGCGGCCTTCCTAAGACTTCCATGACCACCGCGGCGGAGGCCGGGTGTCCCGGCAGACCCAGGAGGGGCTTGGCGCCGCTCCCTGACCCAAAACCCACGGCCGCCAGGATGGTGGGTTTCCCGGGGCGGATCGCCACCCCGTGGGCCAGGACCTCGGAGGCGGGGAGGTCGCGGATGGCCGCCAGGGTCAGGTCCCGCGCCCCCACCGAGGAGCCCCCGGAGATGAGGATCAGGTCGGCGTCGTCGATGGCCGCGGCCAGGGCCGCGCGCAGGGCGCCAAAATCGTCGGGGATGATCCCCAGGAGCAGGGGCAGGCCGGCTCCCTCCCGTACCTGGGCCGCGGTTAGATGGGCGTTGGCGTCCCGCACCTGGCCGGGGCCGGGCTGCCGCTCAACCGGGACGATCTCGTCGCCGGAGGAGAGGATGGCCACCCGGGGTTTTTTGTAAGTCGTTAAGCGGGTTATTCCCAGGGCCGCCAAAAGGCCGAGGTCCTGGGGACGCAGCCGCGCCCCCGGCTCGAAGAGCAGCTTCCCGGCCGGCACATCTTCGCCGGGGGTGAGGAGGTTTTCCCCCGGGGCCACGGCCCGGCGCACCTCCAGGGTCTGGTCCGGGTGCTCGGCGGTATATTCCATCATGACCACCGCATCAGCACCTTCCGGCAGCATGGCGCCGGTGGGCACCCGCAGAGTCTCGCCGGGGAGCAGGGGCCGGACCGGGGCGGCCCCCATGGGGACCTCGCCCTTGATCTCCAGGTATTGGGGCGCCCCGACGCTGGCTCCGAAGGTGTCCCGGGCCGCAACCGCGTACCCATCCATGGTGGCCCGATTGAATCCAGGCGCGGCCTCCGCGGCTGACAACGGCTGGGCCAGCACCCGGCCCAGCCCGTCGTCCAGGTCCACCTCCTCGGAGCCCACCGGGGAAAACCGTGGATAGAGGGCCAGTACTTCTTCCCGGGTTTGCAGGCGGAAGAATTCTAGAGTAGTCATTTAGCTTTTATTATAGGCAGGCAGAAAATCTGGATTATACCCAAGCCACCCGCAGGTAACAACAAGGGCGGCGGGCACAGCCCGCCCTATAAACTTGATTTGATTCACCTTTTAGCACAAGCGAGATACCTGTGCCACCGGGTCAAAGTCATTTTTAGCCGGGGAAGGTGGGGCCGCAGGCCCCGCTTCCCCGGCCTCCCCTTACACGGGTTGGGAGGGGGTGTGGGGGAGGGCAGGGATGAAATGCCTGGCCCTCCCCCACATAATGGTGCGCAGTGCGCACCCTACACCCGCGAAAAGATGCGCACGTCCACGGCGAACAGGCCCTTTTCGTAGAGCAGCAGCGGGTTCAGTTCGATCTGGTCCAGTTCCGGGTGTTTCTGGGCGAATCGTGCCAGGGCCTTCATGGCGGCCAGGAGTGCCGCGGTATCCCGGGGAGGTTGGCCCCGGTAGCCGGTAAGCAGTGGGTAGCCCTTGATCTTTTTCGTCAGGTCTGCCAGTTCCGCCTCGGTGGCTGGCAGGAGGCAGAAGGCCACGTCCTGGTAAATCTCGGTATTGACGCCTCCCAGGCCGAACATCAGGGTAGGGCCGTATTGGGGGTCGGTGATGGTCCCCAGGATGACTTCCAGTCCCCCGGGTTTAGCCATGGGAGAGACGGTGACCCCGTCCACCTGCACCAGGGTGCCGAAGAGTCCGGTGGCCGCCACCAGGTCCTGGTAGCCCTGGGCCACTTCCGCATCATTTTCCAGGCCCAGGAGGACTCCGCCCATCTCGGTTTTGTGGGCGATCTCCGGTGAGGCGATCTTCAGGGCCACGGGGTAGCCGAACTGGCGGGCCAGGGCCGCGGCCTCCTGGGGGTTTTGGGCCAGGGGCGCGGCCGCCGCCGGGATGCCGGCCTTGACGATCACAGCCGCGGCCTCGCCGGCCGGCAGGAGGTTGAGGCCCTTAGCCACCGACACCTTGGGAGGGCCGGGGGCCGCGGCCGGGGGCTTCTCAAACCGGAAGAATTGGGCCAGGGCACGGACGCCCCGCTCCGGGGTGGGGAACACCGGAATCCCTGCCCGGTAAAGCTCCAGGCGTTCCTGCCGCTCCACTTCGGCGCCGCCCAGGAAGATGACCAGCTCGGAGGCGCCGGGGGTGACTTGGCCTGCGGCCCCGGGAATGGGGTCTCCGAAGATCACCACCTGGGTGTCGTAGTCGTCCCGGGTCTGGTCCATTACCTGGCGGTACAACTCCGGGCTGCTGATGGCGTCTCCGGTCAGGTCCACCGGGTTGCCCACGGCACAGTGGTCCGGCAGCATCGCCCGCAGCCGCTCATGCAGAATGGGGTTGGGCTCGGGGACCGTGAGGCCGGATTTTTCCGCCTCGTCGATGGCCAGGATGGCGGCGCCGCCAGAGGAGGTGGTGATCATCAGCCGCCGCCCCCGCGGTTGGGGGAGGTAGGCCAGGGCCTTGGCAAAGTCGAAAAGTTCCTCCAGGGTGTCGGCCCGGTGGACGTTATATTTGCGAAAGAGGGCGTCGTAGATGGCGTCGATCCCGGCCATGGATTTGGTATGGGACTCGGCGGCGCGGCTCCCCGCCGCGGTGCGGCCCGCCTTGAGAATGACCACGGGCTTGGTGGCGGACGTCAGGGCGTCGACAAAATAGGAGGCCCGTTTCACCCCCTCCAGGTAGAGGGCGATGACCGCGGTATGGGGGTCCTGGTTGAAATAGCTGAGGACCTCGGCCTCGTCCACGTCCACCCGGTTGCCCAGCGACACAAAGCCGCTCACCCCCAGGTGTTCGGCCGCGGCCAGATCCAGGAAGGCGGCGCCCACGGTGCCGCTCTGGGAGGCGAAGGCGATCTTGCCTCGGGTGGTGATCAGCGGCCAGGAGGCGCACATCTGCCGGTGCGGCATATTGATCCCCTGGCAGTTGGGGCCCACCACCCGGAGGCCGGTGCGGCGCACCACCTGGGCCAGTTCGTCTTGCAAGCGCTCGCCCGCGGGCCCCGCCTCGGCGAAGCCGCCGGTAATGACGACCGCGGCCTTAACCCCCCGGGCGGCGCACTTTATAAGGGTTTCCGCCACCAGCGCCGCCGGGATCACCACCACTGCCAGGTCCGGGGGCGCGGGGGTGTCCGTGATGGACTTATAGACCTTAAGGCCCAGGATTTCCTCGGCCTTGGGGTTGATGGGGTAGAGGGGGCCGGGAAAGCCCCCATTTTTCAGGTTGGCCAGGATATCGTGGCCCAGTTTTCCAGGGGCGCTGGAGGCGCCGATGACCGCCACGCTCCGGGGCGCGAAGAGAGAGTTTAAGGTCGTCTCCATGGGCTCTCCTGTTGCCAGTTACCAGTTCCCGGTTTCTGGTTTCTGGGTTCCCGGTCCGTCTCGAAGGAAACTAAAAACTAAAAACTCGAAACTAAAAACTCGAAACTCGAAAGATGATCTGCCGGTTTGATCATAGCACAGGGGGCGGCAGGGGGAAACGGGGAAGGGGACAGAAAATAAGGCGCCTTAAACCGGGCCTGATCTGGGCCAAATAAAGGAAAGCCGGGGACCCGGAGGCGTTCTTCCTGCGCATACGCGGAAGATCATCCAGGTTCCCCGGCTTTTCCCCTGATCTCGAAACCGCCCCGCCTTAAAATCAGGGCCGACATCCGTCAGGTTTCGGGATCACTGCCCGTAACTGTTTCAGCGGGGAGCGGGCATCCGCTGCCACTTCTGGCCGCACGCGCCCAGGCGGCTCATCTGACTCCCATTTTCAGAAGGCGGCCTTCCTCGGGGCCGAAACAGTCAGCCCGGGTTTCTGCCTGCGGGGCGACCCACCCTTAAAGGGTTCGGGCCGGTACATCACCCCTTTCCTGACGATACTCAGGCATCCCTTTGGTAAAAAAATAGGTAGTCATCAGGCGGAGGGAAGTCAAGGGCCCTGGAGAAATTTTTTTTTAAGGGGGCAGTGGCCGGCCTCACAGGCTGGAAGTCTGTGCCACAAAAAATTCGCAACTCGAACCTGGGCGACCCGGCGGGTCGCCCCTACGGGACCTGGCGGATGGCTGGGGAACAGGCGGACACCCGGGGCCTTCCCTAGGGCTTCACAGGCTGGAAGCCTAGGGCACTAAAAACTCGGAACTCGAAAACGGGCGACCCGATCACAGGCTGGAAGCCTGTGCCACTTTAAGGAAATGGTGGGCAGTGCCCACCCCACATAACTAAAAACTCGAAACTGGGCGACCCGGCGGGTCGCCCCTACAAATAATTCCCCAGCCAATTTTTTTCCAAAAAAAAGCTTGCGCCGAAACTTTGCCATGATAGATTAATTAGGCTAACCAAGGGGCGGGCGGGGTAGGGCCCCCGGGGCGAAAAAAGCTTGACTCACCCCTTGACAGGAACTGGCGGATCGGTTACATACTCAAGTGCCGCAGGGCAGGGCGCGGATGGAGAGCGGGGCCTTGACAGCGGCGGAAAAATTCCTATAATTTAGCTGTGGGAATTTGCTCTTTGAAAACTAAATAGTGAGCCCGAGTGCGAAAAACTCCAAGATAAACTGGAGAGTTTGATCCTGGCTCAGAATTAACGCTGGCGGCATGCGTAACACATGCAAGTCGTACGAGAAAGCCCGGTTCGCCGGGCGAGTAAAGTGGCGCACGGGTGAG
>JBKQKO010000046.1:0-8317 GCA_052147455.1 Desulfobaccales bacterium
CCGCTCCCGGTCAAAGACCCTTTTGGCTCCCACCTCGCGAAAGGCCTTGATGGCCAGGGGCGCGGTGATGTCGTTGCCCAGGGCGATGTCCACCCTGGCCAGGATCAGCTCTCCGGGTTCCACGTATTCCTTGCCGGCATGGGCCGCCAGAATCTTTTCGGTTATGGTTTGAGGCTTGGACATATTAGTTTCCAGTAGGGGCGACCCGCTGGTTCGCCCTGTTTTGAGTTTCGATTTTGCAGTTTTCGCCACGGCTGGCTTGATGGCCCGCCATCTAACTTGACCTGGCCCCGATAAGCGGCGGCCACCGGCCGCCGCTTATAAAATCCTCTCTGCCCGCCTGCTGCCAGGGCGGGCTGTGCCCGCCGCCTTAACTGAAAGCTTCCTACAGTTTCTCCGGCTTTTTCTTGGGACCGTGGCCCATCTCCTTCAAGAAATGCAGGCGGTTCAAGCCGTTGATATAGGCGCGGGCGCTGGCGGTGACGATATCGGGGTCCACTCCCTGGCCGGTGACTACATAGCCGTCTTCCTCCAGGCGCACGGAGACCTCTCCCTGGGCCTCGGTGCCCCCGGTGATGGAACTCACCACGAATTTCAACAGGCGGCAACTGGATTTGGCCAGGTCGGTGATGACCCGGTAAACAGCGTCCACCGGGCCATCCCCAAAGGAGGAGAGGGTCTTGACCTCCCCGCCTATCTGCAGTTTCACGGTGGCATTGGGCTTTACCATGGTACCGCTGACCACCACCAGGTCAAGCAGCCGGAAATACTCCGGGACCGATTTGTAAACGACCTCGGTTTCCACCAGGCTCACCAGGTCTTCATCGAAAACCTTCTTTTTGCGATCCGCCAGGTCCTTGAAGCGGGAAAAGACCCGGTTTAATTCCTCGTCCGCCAGGTAGTGACCCAGCTCCTGGAGCTTGTTTTTGAAGGCATGGCGTCCGGACAGCTTTCCCAGAACCAGGAGGCTCTTCTTGATGCCCACCGTGGAGGGCGTCATGATCTCGAAGGTGCTGGCCTCCTTGAGCACCCCGTCCTGGTGTATCCCGGACTCGTGGGCAAAGGCGTTGGCTCCCACGATGGCCTTATTGGGTTGCACCGGCACCCCGGACAGTTTGCTGGTGAGACGGCTGGCAGGGGCAATGTACTGGGTGACGATTTCGGTATAATAGTCAAACTGATCTTTCCGGGTGGCCAGGGCCATGACCACCTCCTCCAGGGAGGCGTTGCCGGCCCGTTCTCCCAGGCCGTTGATGGTCACTTCTACCTGCCGGGCGCCGTTCATGATGGCCGCCAGGGTATTGGCCGCCGCCAGTCCCAGATCGTTATGGCAGTGTACCGAGATCACTGCCTGGTGAATATTGGGGATGTGCTCCACCAGGTACTGGATCTTGGCGCCAAACTCCTGGGGAATGGCATAGCCCACCGTATCCGGGAAATTCAGGGTAGTGGCGCCGGCCTTAATGACCGCGGTGAAGACCCGGGCTACGTAATCCAGGTCGCTGCGGGAGGCGTCCATGGCGGAGAATTCCACGTTCGAGGTGTAGCGGGCTGCATGCTTCACCGCGGCCACCGCCATTTCCAGGACTTCCTCCCGGCTCTTGCGCATCTGGTGCTGCAAGTGGATATCGGAGGTGGAGATGAAGGTGTGGATGCGGGGATTGCTGCCCTCCTTGATGGCCTCCCAGCAGGTGTCGATATCCTTGGCAAAGGCCCGGGCCAGACCGGCGATTTGAGGGGCCCTGATTTCCCGGGCCACCGCCTGCACCGCGGCGAAATCCCCGGGTGAGGAGAAGGGAAATCCGGCTTCGATGACGTCTACGTTGAGGAGTTCCAATTGCCGGGCAATTTGTATTTTCTCATCAACGTTGAGATTGGCTCCGGGAGTTTGCTCCCCGTCCCGCAGGGTGGTATCAAAAATATAAATTTTCTCAGGCATATGAACCTCCTGGCCCCGGGGGCCGTAAAAGGCAATGGCATTATACCACTGCTTCGTTCAAAAAGAAGCAGTTAAACCAAGATTTTGCCGAATTTGGGAGGAGTGGAAGATAGTTTGCCTGCCTAGGCAGGCAGCAAGCGTAGCAAGATTGGACCCAGGAGGGCCAGGACGGTATGCTGGTTGCTTCGGGAAACGCTCATTTGCCAGTCTACCTCAAAGGAATGGATAAATTATATATGAAGATCAGGTAAAATCAAGCCAAAAATGTTTAGGACGCTGCCCCGGTAGGGGGCAAAACCCCAGTGGCCGCGGAAAATGGTGCGGTTTATCTACCTTGGAAGCCTCCGGTTTTTGGAAGATTGGCAAGATTGGCGGGCCCGGTTACTGACCCTTCTGAAGACGCCTTTCTACCTCGGCGCCCAGGTATTGCGCCGCCAGGGCTTGGCCCAGGGCAGTCCAGTGCCCGTCCCGGGGGATAAAATACAATTTAGGCAACGGCTCTGCCGATGCGGCGAGTACCGGGGTTAACGATTTAATCTCTTTCCCCTGTTTGTTAATAATCCCGGTAAACGCCGCTTCATCAGGGGATATGGCCCCATTTTGTCGATATGCTTCGATCTCCGGAGCCATGGGCAGATAAAAAAACATTATGGAGCTGCCGCTATCCTCGACCGATTTGATTAAATTCTTCACATAGATCTCGGTTAATCTAATTTTGGTTGCGTCGCCGTAACCGTTCTTCCTTTCCGGATAGGTAATCACCAGGCCGCTTCTCCGCGGTTCGTCGGGACCGGTTCTCGCGAGATACCCTTGGATGGCCGTTCGCTTAACCAGGTTAGCCGCCTGGGACCAGGAAACCAGCCAGTTGTAGCCGGGAAGCTCATATAGCAGGTTCTTTATCAAACTACTACCGGCGCTCAAGTGTTTAGGGATAAGCTCCCCTTCCGCAGAAACCGCATAATAGTCGCCCCGGGAGTCATCGACAAAATTTTTGCCCAGAAAGCTAAATACGGTCAGGTCCGGTTTAAATTTAGCTCCCAGGACTTGATAAAATTTCAAGGCATAATCAGTACCCCGGCCCGGATTTCCGGCGTTGATCACTTCCGCCGGGATTTTCTCGGAGATCAGATGTTTTTCGGTCAGATAGGGAAAGGTCTGGTCGTCATTCACCCCTAATCCGTAGGTGAAGGAATCGCCCAAAAACAGAATCCGCTGATCCGTATGCCTCTCAAATGCATATTCTTTACTGCCGCGCAGGCCCAGAGAATTATTGCTATAGGTGAAATCGAACGCCCTGGGCATGATTTGACGGCCCTTCTGATTGGGGGTGGGAATTTCCCCGCGTTGGGGGTCGAAGACAAATCGAATCGGCGCCACCTCTTGCGGACAAAAGACCCTGACGCCCACTTCCGCGATTCCAAAAGCGACCGCCAGGCCTAAGATAATGCTGACAATCTTCAGGAGAGGCTGCCGCATCGATTCTCTCACCATATCCCACCGAATTAACCCGGCCTCGCACCCGGGAATTAGCGCTCGCGGTTAAGTCAAGAAAATTTTCTCACCCAACTGGCCGAGGCTAAAAAGAACGCCGTCGCCGGCCTGGTCCGGCTGACGGCGCAGATTATTTTCAGGGCGGTTTGATCCAAGGGTATTAAAGTCCCCCTTTGGAAAAGGGGGATTTAGGAGGATTTCAGGAGGTTATTTTAAATCGCCCCTGCCCCTCTTTTTCAAAATGGGGTTTAAAAACCGTAGTTTGAAATGTCCTAGCAATTATGCAGCATCACACCAGGCTACCCGGTTGCGGGTTGGATGGCTTGGGGGCGGGGGTTTCACCCTCTCCCTTATCCGTCCAGGACGGCCGGCGATAATACATGTAAGTGCTGAGGGGCCCGGAAGCCACGTACAGCATCATTACCAGGAACCCCATAATATCGGGGGCCGCGGCAATGACCACAAACAGTAACACCAGGCCTACCAGGGATTGGAAGGGGTGACGCCGGAAGACCTCCACCTTCTTGAAACTGGCGTATTTGATATTGCTCACCATCAAAAAGGAAAGCACATAAATCATGGCCAGGATGTAGATGTGTTTTCCCGGGAACCACTCACCGACTTCGTGATAGAAGGCCACCGTGGTGGCAATGAGCATGGCGGCCGCCGGGATCGGCAGGCCGTTGAAGTAGCGCGGGTCCGAGGAAGCTTGCTGGACGTTGAAGCGGGCCAGGCGCAGGGCCCCGCACGCCAGGTAGAGAAAGGCCGCCACCCAGCCGAATTGTTTAAAGGGTTTCAAGGCCCAGAGATAGACCAGGAGTCCCGGGGCCACCCCGAAGGCGACCAGATCCGCGAGGGAGTCGTACTGCGTCCCGAAACCGCTGGTACTGGAGGTAATGCGGGCGATCCGGCCATCCAGGCCATCCAGCACCAGGGAAATGAAGATCGCCCAGGCGGCGTGGTAAAAGCGGCCGTCAATGGTGGCCACGATGGCATAGAAGCCGGCGAACAGGCTGGCGGTGGTGATCAGGTTGGGGATCAGGAAAACGCCCCGAAAGCGGCGGCGCTCCCTTTTCTTGCGTCTTCTGCGGAAGGCCATGGCCAACCCTCCCCGGATCTTCCCCGTGAACCATGGCAGGCAACCGCCATAGCCCGGCGCTGCCCGGACCGCCGCTGGCGGCCGCATGGGCTTTGGGGCGCGGGGTTAACCCGCACCCAATTCCTGACCGTGATTATATCATTAAAATAGGGCGCCCTGCTTAAGAATTCAAGTCCAGCGGGCCACGATGCTGCTGCCGGCCTTGATCCGGTCCCCAACCTTGACCATAAGTTGGGCCTGCTCCGGCAGGTAGAGGTCCACCCTGGAGCCGAAACAGATCATCCCCAGGCGCTCCCCCTTTTCCAGGTGCTGGCCCGGCTGGACGTAAGAGACGATGCGCCTGGCCAGGAGCCCGGCGATCTGCACCAACAGCAGGCGGCGGCTGCCTTCCTCCAGGACCAGGGCCATCTGCTCGTTGAGGGTGCAAGCCTCCTCCCGGAAGGCCGCCTTGAAGCAGCCATCCCGGTGCTGGGCCACCCGCACCGTGCCCGCAGTCGGCGCCCGGTTGACGTGGACGTCAAAGACGTCCATAAAAATGGCCACCCTCCGGGCCGGAGCGTTCAGGTAGCGCTCCTCTATGACCTCATCAATCAGAATGACCTTGCCATCCGCCGGCGCCACCACTACCTCAGGCTCCGGGGGAATCAGGCGCTCCGGGTCCCGGAAGAAATAGCCGAAGAAGATCAAGGCCGCCAGCCCCGGCCACCAGAGCCAGCCCCAGTGCAGCAGCCAGCCCAGAAGAATCAACAGACTGCTGGAGGCCAGGAAGGAATAGCCGGGCGAGGCTATGGGGCCTCGGCTCATGAGCTTGGTCCCCGATGATCTCGTGGCTGCACCATAATACTCGTCAGGAAGGAGCTTATTTCCGCTGCAGCCAGCCCATCATGGACCTCAGCTTCTTGCCCACTTCCTCGATGGGGTGGGCCGCCTCCTGGCGGCGCATGGCGTTGAATACCGGGCGCTTGGCCTGGTTCTCCAGGATCCATTCCTTGGCGAATTCGCCGCTTTGCACCTCGTAAAGTATCTGGCGCATCTCGTCCCGGGTCTCCTCGTTGATGATCCGGTTTCCCCGGGTGTAGTCGCCGTACTCCGCGGTATCGGACACCGAGTAGCGCATGTAGCTGATGCCGCCCTGATAGAAAAGGTCGACGATGAGCTTCAGTTCGTGGAGGCACTCGAAGTAGGCGATCTCCGGGGCGTAGCCCGCTTCCACCAGGGTATCGAAGCCGGCCTTGACCAGCTCCGAGACTCCGCCGCAGAGCACCGCCTGCTCCCCGAACAGATCGGTTTCCGTCTCTTCCCGGAAGGTGGTCTCCAGGACCCCGGCCCGGGTGGCGCCAATGCCCTTGGCATAGGCCAGGGCGGTGGCCAGGGCCTTCCCCGAGTGGTTCTGCTCCACCGCTACCAGACAGGGGACGCCGGCGCCCTTCTCGTATTCGGCCCGCACCAGATGGCCGGGTCCCTTGGGCGCCACCATGATCACGTCGATTTCGGGGCCGGGCACGATCTGCCCATAGTGAATATTGAAGCCGTGGGAGAAGAGCAGGGTTTTGCCCTTGGTCAGGTGCGGCTTCAGGTCGTTTTCATAGAGCGTGGCCTGGACATGATCCTGGGTAAGGATCTGGATCACCTGGGCTTCGGCCGCAGCCTTGGCCGCGCTCAGCGGCTTAAAGCCGTATTCCAACGCCAGCTTGTAGTTGGGAGTCCCGGGCACCTCGGAAACCACTACCTCCACCCCGCTGTCCCGGAGGTTGAGGGCCTGGGCGTGGCCTTGGGAGCCGAAGCCGATGATGGCGATCTTTTTCCCCTTGAAAATATTCAAATCCGCGTCCGCATCATAGTACATTTTCATGGTTGGCGATCCTTTCTCTGAAATTGCACGAATATTTAAACGAGGTGCGAAACTTGAACTGTAAATGGAGGGCCGTGCCCCTCCTGGATTTTGCCCCGGTTTTTAGCTGACTGCTGATAGCTGACCGCGGCAAGATGACAGCTAATCCTTCTTGGTCCGCTGGATGGCCAGGGTGCCGGTGCGCACGATGTCCAGGATGCCGTGGACCTTGAGGTTGTCCAGCACCGCCCGCATCTTGGCGTAGTTGCCGGTAATCTCCAGGGTATAAGTGGCGGGGCTGACATCCACCACCCGGCACCGGAAAATATCGGCAAGACGGAAGACTTCGGCCCGGGAATCTCCTTCGGCCCTCACCGTCACCAGGGCCATCTCCCGCTCCACGTGTTCCAGGCTGCTAAAGTCCACCACCTTAATGACATTGATGAGCTTGTGCAACTGCTTAACGATCTGCTCGGTGATGGCTTCATCCCCGGTGGAGACGATAGTAATGCGTGAAACCTCCGGGTCCATGGTTTGGGCCACGCACAGGCTTTCGATATTAAAGCCCCGGCCGCTAAACAGGCCGGTGACCCGGGAGAGCACCCCGGGAAGGTTGTCCACCCAGACTGAAATGGTATGCCTCGGTTCCATCTCGCCTCCTAGGCCAGCAACATCTCGTGAATAGCCTTACCCGCGGGCACCATGGGCATGACACATTCCTCCGCCTCCACCCGGAAGTCCATGATCACCGGCCTGGGGGTATTAAGAGCCTCTTTGATGACCGGCTCCACTTCCTGGGGCTTGGTGGCCCGGAGCCCCACGGCCCCGTATGCCTCTGCCAGTTTAACAAAATCGGGAGCCGCCAGGGGAGTGAAGCTGTAGCGCCGTTCGTAAAAGAGCTGCTGCCACTGGCGCACCATGCCCAGGAAAGAGTTGTTCAGGATGGCGATCTTCACCGGCAGCTTATTTTCCACCACGGTGATCAACTCCTGGATGTTCATCTGGATGCTGCCGTCCCCGGCGACGTCGATGACTATCGCCTCCGGTTGGGCCACCTGCACCCCCATGGCCGCGGGGAAGCCGTATCCCATGACCCCCAGGCCGCCGGAGGTCATCAGCCTTCGGGGCTTCTTGAACTTATAGAACTGCGCGGCCCACATCTGATTCTGGCCCACCTCCGTGGTAATGTAGGCGTCCCCCTTGGTGAGCTCCCAGAGCTTTTCGATGACATATTGGGGCTTGATGGTGGTATCGCTCCAGGTGTAGGTCAAGGGATGTTCCTGCTCCCAGGCGGCAATGGTTTCCAGCCAGGGGCCTCTGATCCGGGTCCAATCCTGCGCCGGCATATCGTGCAGCAGGTCATTAAACTGCTGTAAGGTATCACGGCAGTCCCCGACGATAGGGATGTCCACCTGGACGTTCTTGCTGATGGAACTGGGGTCGATATCCACGTGGATGATCTTGGCATGGGGCGCAAAGTCCGAAAGCTTGCCGGTGACCCGGTCATCGAAGCGGGCCCCGATTGCCACGAGGAGGTCGGCCTGGGAGACCGCCATATTGGCGCAATAAGTGCCGTGCATCCCCAACATGCCCATCCACAGGGGGTCGTCCCCGGGAAAGCCGCCCAGGCCCATGAGGGTGCTGGTCACCGGGATTTGCAAGAGGCGGGCGAATTTGCTCAGATCTTCTGCGGCATCCGAAAGAATGATGCCACCCCCGGTATAGAGCACCGGTCTCTTGGCGCTGAGCATCAACTCCATGGCCCGTTTCACCTGCCGGGGATTGGCGTGGTATGTGGGGTTGTAGCTCTTGATCTTGATGGCCTCGGGAAACTTGGGCACGATGCTGGCCTGCATCACGTCCTTGGGCAGGTCCACCAGGACCGGACCGGGGCGGCCGGAGCGGGCGATGTGGAAGGCCTCATGGATGGTCTGGGCCAGTTGGTTGATGTCCTTCA
>JBKQKO010000047.1:0-9677 GCA_052147455.1 Desulfobaccales bacterium
CAAGTTACTGAGCCAATGCTTAGCGGGCCCATAGCTCAGCGGTCAGAGCAACCGGCTCATAACCGGACGGTCCCTGGTTCAAATCCGGGTGGGCCCACCATCGATCAGGGGGACACGGGTATAATCCGAGACCGACAAGGAGCGGCAGTTTTTGAGGGGCCTGGCCCCGGGGGTGCATTCTGCGCACCCCTTTTTTATGTCCATGAGCGCTAGCCTGCAAGAGATTATCGAGGTGTTGGCCAGCCGGTATCCCGCGGCCTGGATTGCGCCCGGCGACCGCAGCGGATTCCAGGTGGGGCACCCGGATAGCCAGGTAGCCACGGTGTTGGTGGCCCTGGAGGCCTCCCCCGGGGTGGTCCAGGAAGCCCAGGGCCTGGGGGCCCAGCTCCTCCTGACCCATCACCCCTTGCTTTACCAGCCCTTCTCGGAGGTGCGGGAAGACCAGCCCGGCGGCCAGTTGCTCAGCGCCTTGATCCGGGCCGGCCTGGCTTCGGTTTCCTGCCACACCAACCTGGACGTGGCCCCCGAGGGCCTTAACGAGTACCTGGCCCGGAGGCTGGGCCTGGGGGAGGTGGAGGTTCTGGTGGAGACCGGCCGGGAGGCTTTATATAAGCTGACGGTGTTTGTGCCCCTGGATTACGAGGACCAGGTGCGCCTGGCCTTGGCGGAGACGGGGCTGGGGATCATTGGCCGCTACTCCCATTGTACCTTTGCCGGCAGGGGCCAGGGCAGTTACCAGCCCCTGGAGGGAGCCCAGCCCTTCCTGGGGGAGGCAGGGAAACTCTCCCGGGTGGAGGAAGCCCGCCTGGAGATCCTGGCGCCCGAGTCTCTCCTGCCCGCCGCCCTGGCCCGGCTGCGGCAGGCGCACCCTTATGAAGAAGTGGCCTACGACCTGTACCCTTTGCAGAATCCCGGCAGGCCCCGGGGTTTCGGCCGTCTGGGCCGCTGGCCGGCATCCCTGCCTTTCTCGGAAGTGGTCTCCCTGATCAAGGGGATCTTTCAGGTGGCCACCCTCAAGGTCTGGGGGCGCCCGCCCCAAGAGGTGCAGCGCCTGGCGGTCATGGGGGGCAGCGGCGGCGATTTTATTCAAACGGCCCGGGGAAAAGGGGCCCAGGTCTATATTACCGGGGAGGTGCGGCACCACCAGGCCCCGGCCGGCGGCCTGGTGGATTTCGCCGTCCTGGAGGTGGGTCATTATGCCAGTGAAGCGGTTTTTATGGGCCCCTGGGCTGAAGAACTCAGGGGCCTTTTTCAGGCCGCCGGGCTGTCGCTGCGGGTAGAGGCGGCGCAGTCGGACACTGCCCCCTTTGCATTTTGGTGAGGGCCGCCCTGATATTTAATCTGTTGATATTTCTTTTTTTAACCGAAAACAGTTATTGCGGAGGTCGAATTTGTTACCGGAGTTAAGCAGGCTCATCGAAGTCCAGGAGTTGGATATGGTGATTCAGGAGGTCGCCGGCGAACTACAGCAGCTCCCGGGCGAACTCAAAACCGAGGAAGCGGCCCTGGAGGATTTGAGGGCCCAGCAAGCCGCCAGCCTTCAGGAACTGGAGGACCTGCAGAAGCGGCGGCGGGACACGGAGGCGGAAATCGCGGCAATGGAAGACGGCATCAAAAAGAGCCGCGGCCGCCTGATGGAGATCAAGAGCAACATCGAATACAAGGCGATGCTCAAGGAAATCGCCTTCAAGGAGGATCAGCGGGACCAGTGCGAAACCCGCATGCTGGAACTCATGGAGCATCTGGAGGAGCGGAAACGGCTTCTTAAGGAGGCGGAAACCCTGATCCAGGAGCGCCAGGCCATCCTGACGCAGCGGGCGGCGGAGGTGGCCACCGCGGTGAAGGGCCTGGAGCAGCGCCTCAAGGGCCTGGAGGAGCAGCGAAAAAAACTGCGCAAGGGAGTATCGGCGCCGCTCCTGAAACGGTATGAATTCATCCGCCAGCGCCGCAACGGCACTGCCACCGCCCAGGTGCAGGACGGCGTTTGCTTCGGCTGCCACATGAACATTCTCCCCCAGCAGTTCATCGACCTGCAGAAGGGGGAAGAGATTCTCCAGTGCCCCCATTGCCAGCGCATCCTCTACTGGCGGGAAGAAGAAGAGGCCAGCGGTGGGGAGACGGCCTCGCAAGTCTAGTCCTGAGGTGGAACATGGCGAGAGCAGCCGGCCGGGCCGCCATCTTCCGGGCCCTGGCCCTGGGTCTGGAGCAGGACCAGGTGCGCCAATCGTTCCATCTTACTGAGGACGAGCTCCGGGACCTGTTCCAGGAGGCGGCCGACTACTATGGCTCCCTGGAGGAGGGTGTCTGGTCCGTTTTTTGCGACGGCGCCTCCCGGGGCAACCCCGGCCTGGCCGGGGCCGGGGCGGTGCTGGTGGCCCCGGACGGCGAAGTCCGCAAACAACATAAAGAATTCCTGGGGCAGACCACCAATAACGTGGCGGAATACCGGGGCCTGCTCCTGGCCCTGAAGCTGGCCCGGAGCCTGGGGATCATCAGGATCAGAGTCTACTCCGACTCCCAGTTGCTGGTTCGGCAAATCAACGGCTCCTACCGGGTGAAGCAACCCCACCTCCTGGCCCTCTGGCAGGAAGCCCAACAGGAATTGCAAAGGTTCGAGAGCCACGAAGTCTTGCATGTGCCGCGGGAAATGAACCACCAGGCCGACCGTCTGGCCAATCAGGCCATTGACCAAAGGCCGCAGCCGCGGTAGAATAATTTTAGGCGGGCCGGATCCCGCCGACGAGTTGGAATCCCAAAGGGCCGCGGAGCAGGCCAGATGATCGCCGGCGAGCTCATCAGCCGCCGGAGGAAAGTCCGAGCTCCACAGGGCAGGGTGCTGGGTAATCCCCAGCGGGGGCAACCCCAGGGAAAGTGCCACAGAGACCAGACCGCCGTGGTTCGCCCACGGTAAGGGTGAAAAGGTGAGGTAAGAGCTCACCAGCGGCAGTGGCGACACCGCCGGCTAGGAAAACCCCACCCGGAGCAAGACCAAATAGGGGAGCGCTTGAAGGTGGCCCGCCTGAAGCTCCCGGGTAGGTCGCTGGAGGCCCCGGGCAACCAGGGTCATAGAGGAATGATCATCACCGGGGCAACCCGGGACAGAACTCGGCTTACGGCCTGCTCCGTGGGTTTCTTTGGGACCACCGGCCACTTCAGGTGGCGGTGGTTTTTTTTGCCAGGGTTTCCGTTAACCAAGTAAATGGCTGGTTGCCGACAGCACCTGGGGCGGGCCTACCGCCCGCGGACAGAAGTTTTCGTCAATGAAGGAAATTTGGTGGTTGTCGGGGCGCACCCGAGGTGTGCCCTCCCGGTGGCGGACTACAGGTGTGCGGTTAAGTTATCAAAAATTCCCTTGGCCGGCGTCTTGGGTATCTTATTTAAGGG
This sequence comes from Desulfobaccales bacterium, assembly GCA_052147455.1. Lineage (GTDB taxonomy): Bacteria > Desulfobacterota > Desulfobaccia > Desulfobaccales > 0-14-0-80-60-11 > JAPLJC01. The sequence goes on from JBKQKO010000047.1 coordinate 3,385, forward strand.
CACCAGTTTATGACCCAGCAGGTCGTCCCATTGAACAGCGGATCGGCTGAACCTTATATTTCCGTGATTATTCCCGTCTACAATGAGGAAGAGAACCTGCGGGAGCTGGGGGAGCGCCTGATGAGCACTCTTGCCGCCATGGGGCGCCCCTTCGAGATCATCTTGGTGGACGACGGCTCCACGGACCGCTCCTGGGAAATCCTCACGGAACTTAACCAGCGCTATCCGCAAAACCTCCGGGCCTTGCGGTTTCACCGTAATTTCGGCCAGCACCCGGCCATCTTCGCCGGCTTCCAGGCTTCCCGGGGCCGGGTGATGATCACCCTGGACGCCGACTTGCAAAATCCCCCCGAGGAGATCCCCCGCCTGGTGGCCAAGCTGGAGGAGGGCTATGACACCGTGGGGGGCTGGCGGGAGTCGCGCCGCGACTCGCTGTTCCGGAGAATTCCCTCCCATCTGATGAACCTGACCATGTCCTGGGTCACCGGGGTCCATCTCCGGGACTACGGCTGCATGCTGCGGGCCTACCGCCGGGAAGTGGTGGACTCCATCAACCAGTGCCAGGAATCCTCCAGCTTCATTCCCGCCCTGGCCAATATCTTTTCCCGGCGGGTGGCGGAGATTCCCGTGAGCCACTCCCAGCGGGAACGGGGCCAGTCCAAATACAACCTCATCAAGCTCATCCGCCTCAACTTCGACCTGGTGACCGGGTTTTCCAACCTGCCCATCCATGCGGTGGGATTCACCGGAGTGGCCATCGCCGCCTTAGGGTTGCTCTTCGGGCTCCTCCTCTTCATCCGGCGTATCTTCATCGGCCCGGAGGTGGGAGGGATCTTCACCCTGTTCGCCATTCTGTTCGTCTTCGTGGGCCTCAACACCCTGGGGCTGGCCCTCATCGGGGAATACGTGGGCCGCATCTACCGGGAGGTCCGGGGCCGGCCGCGCTACGTCATCCGGGAGAGCCTGGGGCCAAAAGAAGAAGGGTAATTAGCCGATTTTCCGAGAAACCGGAAAAAGAGAACTGCTATTTACTATGAGGATGGATAACCCCATGTCTGGCAGAAAAATTCCCCCATCCGTGCGTCTTGCTTTAAAGGAGTTGCAGGAATATTTGGCAGAGATTTATGGGGAGCGTTTGGGGGGCATTTACCTTTACGGTTCCTATGCCCGGGGGGATTTTCACCCGGGTTCAGACATAGATGTCCTCATCGCCTTGAAGGGCAAGGTTAACCCCACCCAGGAAATTGATCTAATAGGTGATGTAGTTGCTGACATTTGCTTGAACCACAATGTGCTCATTGCCACTTTTCCCGTGCCTGAAGAGTGGCTGAAGCAGAGAAAAAGTCCACTCTTTGAAAATGTGCGTCAGGAAGGGATTCGCCTGTGACCCTGGCAGAAGAAATTAAGGGGATGCTGGCCAAGGCTCGACGGGTGGTCCGGGGCCGGCCGCGCTACGTCATCCGGGAGAGCCTGGGGCCGGAAAAATTTCAACAATAAACATCAAATATTTATGTCCCCTTCGGGGAATGGGAGAAAATCCCTCGCCTTTAGACGAACACTTTATTAGGCTTGTAGTATCATGAAGAACTATCGCAAGGCCTCTCATTCCGTTTACGACCTGAAGTACCATTTGGTATGGATCACCAAGTACCACAAGCCGGTTTTCTTTGGCGACGTGGCCGATCGTATGCGTGAACTGATTCGTGAGATTTGTAAATCACTGGATATAACAATCATCAAAGGACACGTCTCCAAAGATCATGTTCACCTGTTCGTTTCGGTTCCCCCGCAATTGTCCATCAGCAAGGTGATGTGTTTGATCAAGGGGCAAACATCGCGGAAGTTGTCGAAAGGGTTTTTGGGTAACCATCTGTGGGCACGAGGGTACTTTGCCACATCCTCCGGCAATGTCACAGATGAGGTCATTATGCAATACATAGCATTACAAGACCCGAAAGATAGTGCACACGATAACGATTTGACATTAGCATCCGAAGCCGCTTTCAGGCGGCTTCGTTCCAATCTACCGCCTTCAGGCGGTAGTAGTTGACTTTAAAGAAAGATATAGCTTTTGAAGATCAATATTATAGATAATCATTCGACAAGTTTGAGTAGCATCTTGTCTCAGGCTATTATTCAATCAAAAGATATCAAAATTGCTGTAGCTTTCCTATCCCTGCGTGGAATCAATTTAATCTATAATTCGATTGATTCTGCATTGCGTAAAGGGGCAAGTCTTGAATTTTTAGCTGGGCTCGATATGCAGACAACCGAACCCGCAGCTTTACAATTTTTGCATAACTTATCAAAAAATAACAATAATTTATCTTTATACTGTTACGCATCCATTGAACCATCCTCAATATATCATCCAAAAATATATCTTCTAAAAAATAGTGACGATACAAGAGTTATTTGTATTGTTGGATCTTCCAACTTAACCGAGGGAGGTCTTAGGAAAAATATTGAGGCTAATTTTGTGATTGAAGCTGATACGAACCAAGATATAATATTAGATAGCTATCTTACGTATAATAGGTTAAAATTCCATCCTAAACGCGTCATTCCAGATGATGAATTTTTGAACCTTTATTCTGAATTATGCAGTTCGGAAAAGAAACAGAGAACAGAATATAAGAAAAATCAATTTAGGAAAAATTTACTAAAGTCGTTTGAAGAAAAAACTAAAAAGTTACAACATCCAAAACCTACATTAAAAGATTTGATAGGATGGGTCAGGTTAGTTTTTGAGTATTTGCCTGATAATGAATTTACTACCAACCAAATATATGCGCATGAAAAAGAATTCTCTAATATTTACCCAGAAAATAGAAATATTAAGGCCAAAATTCGCCAACAATTACAGGTTCTCCGGGACATGGGACTAATTAAGCATATAGGTAAATCTCATTGGGTTAAGGATCAAATATAGATGCGCCTGATCTTCATGGGATACCACAACATCGGCCACGCCTGCCTGGAGGTGCTCATCGACCTCTGCCGCCAGTTCGGCGACGAGATCGCCGCGGTGGTCACTCATGCGGACGACCCCCACGAGACCCTCTGGTTCGCCTCGGTGCGGGACCTGGCCTTTAAGAATTACCTGCCGCTCTACCAGCCCCGGAACCCCAACGACCCCAAATTTGTGGCGGCCATGCGGGCCCTGAAGCCGGATTTTCTCTTCTCCTGCTACTATCGCCTCATGTTGAAAACCCCGCTGCTGGAAGCGCCCGGGCGGGGCGCCCTGAACCTGCACGGCAGCCTGCTGCCTCGCTACCGGGGCCGCTGTCCGCTGAATTGGGTCCTGGTCAACGGGGAGAGCGAAACCGGCGTCACCTTGCATTACATGGAGGAAAGGCCGGATCGGGGCGACATCGTCGGGCAGAAACCACTGGCCATCAATCCGGAGGACACCGCCCTGACGCTGTTTGCCCGGATGACCGTGGCCGCCGGCGCCTTAATGCGGGAGGCCTATCCGCGGTTGCGGGCCGGCGCCGCCCCCCGAACCCCCCAGGACCAGAGCCAGGCCTCCTATTTCGGCGGCCGCGGGCCCGAAGACGGCCTCATTTCCTGGGACAAAGAGGCGGTGGCAGTATATAATCTGGTGCGGGCCGTCACTCACCCCTATCCCGGGGCCTTCACCCACCTTAGGGGGAAAAAAGGCAAGAAAGGCAAGAAACTCTACATCTGGGCCGGCAAACCGCTGGCGGCTCCGGCAGACCCCCAGGCTGCGGCAGCCGAGCCCAGGAAGCCGGGGCTGGTGGCGGCCCGGGTGCCGGAGGAGGGGCTGCTGGTGACCACCGGCCAGGGAAACTTCCTCATCACCCGGGCCCAATGGGAGGGGGAGCCGGAGTTCCTGGGGCCCGTCCTCGCCACCTGGGATTATTTGGTGGGGGAAACGTTGGAGTGAGGTCAGCTTTCAGCTATCAGCTTTCAGCAAAAGCAAAGCTGTGGCGGCAGGGTTAAATTCAGGGTGGGTACCGCCCACCATCAAATAAAATTAGTTTGAGAAGGTGGGGCGTGCCCACCCTATACTTCTGAAGATTAATTCACAGAATGGATAATTAATGAAAATCCTGATCCTTGGAGTCAACGGCTTCATCGGCAACGCCCTGACCCGGCGCATTCTCACAGAGCGGGACTGGGAGGTCTACGGCATGGACCTCTACTCCAACAAGCTGGACCAGGCCCTGAACCACCCCCGCTTCCACTTCCTGGAAGGCGACATCGGCATCAACAAGGAATGGATCGAGTACCACATCAAGAAGTGCGAGGTGGTCCTGCCCCTGGTGGCCATCGCCACCCCGATGGCCTATGTGAAAACCCCCCTGCGGGTCTTTGAACTCGATTTCGAGGAAAACCTGCGGATCGTGCGCCAATGCGTTAAGTACCACAGCCGCATTATCTTCCCCTCCACCTCGGAAGTTTACGGGATGTGCCCGGACCCGGAGTTCTCAGAAGACGGCAGCACCCTGGTGTTGGGGCCCATCCATAAGCAGCGCTGGATCTACAGTTGCTCCAAGCAGCTCCTGGACCGGGTCATCTGGGCTTACGGCCAGGCGGGACAATTGCAGTTTTCCATGATCCGCCCCTTCAACTGGATCGGCCCGAAGCTGGATGACCTCTACGCCGCCAAGGAGGGGAGTTCCCGGGTGGTGACCCAGTTCATCCTCAACCTGCTGCAGCGGGAGCCCATCCTGCTGGTGGACGGCGGCCATCAAAAGCGCTGCTTCACCTACGTGGAAGATGGCGTCGACGCCTTGATGACCATCATCGAGAACCCCGGCGGGATCGCCGACGGACAGATCTTCAACCTCGGCAACCCCCATAATGAGGCTTCGGTAAAAGAGTTGGCCCAGCTCTTGCGCGACCTCTTCCGGCAGCATCCGGACCATAAGGATGACGGGGTCTATTCGGAGATCGTAGAGACCCGCCACGAGGACTATTACGGCCAGGGCTACCAGGACATCATCAGCCGCAAGCCCTCCATCGCCAAGGCCCGCCAGCTTCTGGGCTGGGAGCCGAAGACGGACCTCGGCTCCTCCTTGAAGATCACTCTGGACGCCTTCCTGGAGGAGGCCCGCAGGAGCGAGCAGTTAGCAGCAAAAATCGACTAGTGTTGTGCTTCGTAAATAGTATGGCATTAAATCAAGAAAACCTAAGTTCCAAGGGTATTAAAGTCCCCCTTTGAAAAAGGGGGATGTAGGGGGATTTCAGGAGATTATTTTAAATCCCCCCTGCCCCCCTTTTTCAAAGGGGGGTTAAAAAACCGTAATTTGAAATGTCCTAGCAATTATGGAGCATCACGCTAGTATTGTGTCCCACGGAAACGTTGCATAAATGCTTGGCCTTTTTTCCCCCTCCCGTGAGGGGGCGACACCGGGTGGGGGTGGTAATTTATCTTTCATTTACCACCACATGTTGCCACCCTCCCCCCAACCCCCTCCCATCAAGGGAGGGGGGTATCGCAAATATTTTTGTTAAGATAATTGTGCGACATAACAATAATTGATTTTGCCTTGCCCTTCACAAAAAACAAAAAACAGATAACGGGAAACAGCCATAAATGACCGAACCTTGGCATAGCCTGAGCATCAGCCAGTTGGCGCCGCTCCTTGTCCGGCGGGAGGTCTCGCCGGTGGAGGTGACGGCCCAACTGCTGCAGCGCATCCGGGAGCGGGACGGGGAGCTGCACGCCTACCTGTTGGTAGATGAGGCCGGGGCCATGGCCCAGGCCCGGGAGGCCGAGGCCCGCCTGGGCCGGGGGGAAGGTACGCCCCTTACCGGCATTCCCCTGGCCCTGAAGGACGTCATGCTTACCCGGGGGCTCCGCACCACTTGCGGCTCCAAAATCCTGGGGAATTTTGTCCCCACCTACGACGCCACGGTGGTGGCCCGCCTGCGGGGGGCCGGCGCGGTAATTTTGGGCAAAGCCAACATGGATGAGTTCGCCATGGGCTCCTCCACCGAGAACTCGGCCTTTGGACCGACCCGGAACCCCTGGAACCCGGAATACGTTCCGGGGGGCTCCTCCGGAGGCTCCGCGGCGGCGGTGGCCGCTGACCTGTGCCTCGGCGCGTTGGGCTCCGACACCGGCGGCTCCATCCGGCAGCCCGCCTGCCTCTGCGGGGTGGTGGGGCTGAAACCGACCTACGGCCTGGTCTCCCGTTACGGCCTGGTGGCCTACGCCTCCTCCCTGGACCAGATCGGTCCCATCACCAAAGAGGTGAAGGATGCCGCCCTGCTTCTGGCGGTCATTGCCGGCCACGACCCCCGGGACTCCACCTCGGTGC
>JBKQKO010000048.1:0-17578 GCA_052147455.1 Desulfobaccales bacterium
TGCCCCAAGGCAAGGCCCTGGACCTGATGCAGGCCCGGCCCATCTTCGGCTTCAACGCCGAGGTGGTGGGAGCCAACGACTACCAGGCCACCAAGGGCTCCCAGGTGGTGATCATCACCGCCGGCATTCCGCGCAAGCCGGGCATGAGTCGCGAGGATCTCATCAATACCAACAAGGAGATCGTGGCCGGGGTGACCCGGGAAGTGGCGGCCAGGTCCCCTAACGCCTTTCTGATCATCGTCAGCAACCCCCTGGACGCCATGTGTTACGTGGCCCGGAAGGTCAGCGGCTTCCCCAGCCGGCGGGTCATGGGGATGGCGGGCATCCTGGATACCGCTCGCTTTCGCTGCTTCATCGCCATGGAGCTTAAGGTGGCGGTGGAGGAGATCCAGGCCATGGTGCTGGGGGGCCACGGCGATGACATGGTGCCGGTGGTGAGCACCACCAACGTCTCCGGGGTGCCGCTCACCAGCCTGCTGTCCAAAAAGCGGATTGCCGCCCTGGTGGCCCGTACCCGGCAGGGGGGTGGCGAGATCGTGGCCCTGCTGAAGACCGGCTCCGCCTTTTATGCCCCGGCGGCGGCCGCGGTGCAGATGGCCGAGGCCATCCTGAAAGACCAGCGGCGGCTGGTGCCGGTGTCGGCCTACCTCAGCGGGGAATACGGCCTCAATGACCTTTACTTCGGGGTGCCGGTGATCCTGGGAGCCCGGGGCATCGAGAAGATCATCACCCTGAAGCTGAGCCGGGAAGAAGAGGCCATGCTGCATAAGTCGGCGGCAGCGGTGGCCAAGACCCGGGATGACCTGAAGCTGTAAGCGGCAGCCAGGGAGAAGGGGCCGGCCGCCAGGGTCCTCCGGGAAAAAATTCAGGCCAAGATTTAAGCAGCCATAAGTGAGAAGAAAATGGATTGGATCTGCCGCACATTCTCCACCTCGGTGGGCAAGAAACAGTTGCAGGCCGTCACTGGCCTGTTGTTTCTGCTGTTTCTGGCGACCCATCTGTTGGGCAACCTGAGCATCTATGGAGGGAGGACCGCCTTCGTCGCCTACGCCCAACACCTGCACGCCTTGGGAAAACTGCTACTGGCCGCGGAAGTGCTGCTGGCCGCGGCTTTAATCATTCATGTGAGTCTGGGGCTAATCCTGTTCTTCGAAAATCGCCGCGCCCGGCCGGTCAGGTACACCATGGATAAGAGCGGCGGCGGCCGCACTTTCAGCTCGCAAACCATGCCCTATACCGGCCTGCTGATCCTGGGTTTCATCGGGGTCCACCTGAGCAATTTCTCCCACCATCTGGTGGATCAAACCAACCGGACCATCTGGCAAATTACCGCTGAAGTCTTCTCCCACAGGGGATATCTGGCATTTTACCTGTTCTCCATGATCATCGTCGCCCTTCATGTCCGGCACGGTCTCTGGAGCGCCTTTCAAACGGTGGGGGCCAACCATCCCAAGTACATGCCCTTCATTGAAAAGTTGAGCATCGTCTTTGCGGTGATCGTCGGGATCGGCTTCGGCTCCCTGCCGCTGGTCATTTTGTGGCAAAGATAGGGAGGCCATTTAATGCAGCTTGACGCCAAAATCCCGTCCGGACCCCTGGAGGGGAAGTGGGATAAACATCGGTTCGAGTCGAAGCTGGTCAACCCGGCCAACAAGCGCAAATTTGAGATCATCGTGGTAGGTACCGGCCTGGCCGGCGCCTCGGCCTCGGCCTCCCTGGCGGAATTAGGCTACCGGGTCAAGACCTTCTGCATCCAGGACAGCCCCCGGCGGGCCCACAGCATTTCGGCCCAGGGGGGCATCAATGCGGCCAAGAATTACCCCAATGACGGCGACAGTATCTGGCGCCTCTTCTACGACACCATCAAAGGCGGTGATTTCCGGGCCCGGGAGGCCAACGTCTATCGCCTGGCCCAGACGTCCAACCTGATCATCGACCACTGCGTGGCCCAGGGGATACCCTTTGCCCGGGAATACGGCGGCCTGCTGGCCAACCGTTCCTTCGGCGGGGCCCAGGTATCCAGGACCTTCTATGCCCGGGGCCAGACCGGCCAACAACTGTTGCTCGGGGCTTACGGTTCCTTGATACGCCAGGTGGCCCGGGGCCAGGTGCAGATGTTTCCCCGCCGGGAGCTGCTGGACCTGGCGCTGGTGGACGGGCAGGTCCGGGGCCTCGTGGTGCGCAACCTGCTGACCGGAGAGCTGGAAAGGCACGCAGCCCAAGCGGTAGTCCTGGCCACCGGCGGCTATGCCAGAGTCTTTTTCCTCTCCACCAACGGCATGGCCAGCAACGTCACCGCGACCTATCGAGCTTATAAAAAGGGGGCGGGGTTTGCCAATCCCTGCTTCACCCAGATCCATCCCACCTGTATCCCGGTGCACGGGGATTATCAGTCCAAGCTGACCTTAATGAGCGAAAGCCTGCGCAACGACGGGCGGGTCTGGGTGCCCATGAAGCCCGGAGACCAACGGCAGCCGCAGGATATCCCCGAAGAGGAACGGGATTACTATCTGGAGCGGATCTATCCCAGTTTCGGCAACCTGGCCCCCCGGGATATCTCCTCCCGGGCCGCCAAGACCCAGTGCGATCAGGGCAAGGGGGTGGGGCTCACCGGCCGGGCGGTCTACCTCGATTTCGCCGACGCCAGCAAGCGGCTGGGAAAGGCGGAGATCGAGGCCAGGTACGGTAATCTCTTCCAGATGTATGAAAAGATCGTGGGCGAAGACCCTTATCAGACCCCGATGATGATCTATCCGGCCTCCCACTACACCATGGGCGGCTTGTGGGTCGATTACAATCTGATGAGCACCCTTCCCGGGTTGTTTGTCCTGGGGGAAGCCAACTTCTCCGACCACGGCGCCAACCGCCTGGGGGCCAGCGCCTTGATGCAGGGCCTGGCCGACGGCTATTTCATCATTCCCAACGCCATCAGCGGCTATCTCGCCGGGACTCGTTTCCCGGAGGTGAATGAGAGTCACCCGGCTTTTCAGGAAGCCGAGGCGGTGGTGGCGGCCAAGGTCGACCGCCTTCTGAAGATCCAGGGCCGGCGAACCGTGACGAGCTTTCATCGGGACCTGGGCAATATCATGTGGGAATATTGCGGCATGAGCCGAACCGACGCAGGACTGGCCAAGGCCAGAAGCCTGGTAGCCGACCTCCGGGGGGAATTCTGGGATAATGTGCTGGTGCCGGGCTCCCAAGAGGATTTCAACCAAAGCCTGGAAAGCGCCGGGCAGGTGGCTGATTTCCTGGAGTTCGCCGACGTCATGCTCCTGGATGCCCTGGCCCGGCGGGAATCTTGCGGCTGCCACTTCAATGAGGCCTTCCAGACCGAAGAGCATGAAGCCCTGCGGGACGATGTGAACATGAGTCACGTGGCGGTGTGGGAATATGCCGGGGAAGGCCGGGAGGCCGTGTTCCACAAGGAACCGCTGTTGTTCGAATTCGTCAAATTAGCCACAAGGAGTTACAAGTGAGCGGCAAGACCATCAATCTCACCCTGAAGGTCTGGCGGCAGCGGGGCCCCGGCAGCCAGGGGGGTCTAGAAACTTACCGGGCGGAGAATATTCCCACGGCTGCCTCCTTCCTGGAGATGCTGGACATTGTCAATGAGCGGCTTACCCTGGAGGGCCGTGACCCCATTGCCTTCGACCATGACTGCCGGGAAGGGATTTGTGGTATGTGCGGGTCTGTGGTCAATGGCCGCCCCCATGGACCGGAGAAGGAAACCACCGCCTGCCAGCTGCACATGCGCCATTTTCAAGACGGAGACACCCTGGTCATCGAGCCTTACCGGGCCCGGGCCCTGCCGCTCATCAAGGACCTGGTGGTGGACCGCGGCGCCCTGGACCGGATCATTGCGGCAGGTGGTTTCATTTCGGTGAATACGGGTCAGGCCCCTGAAGCCAGCTCGCTGCCCGTCCCCAAGCAAAACGCCGATCTGGCCATGGACGCCGCGGCCTGTATCGGCTGCGGGGCTTGCGTGGCGGCCTGTCCCAATGCCTCGGCCATGCTGTTTTGCAGCGCCAAGATCTCTCAATTCGCCTTGCTGCCCCAGGGGCAACCCGAGGCCGCGCGGCGGGCCTTGTCCATGGTGGCCCAGATGGACGCCCTCGGCTTCGGCAACTGTACCAATCATAAGGAATGCGAGGCAGAGTGCCCTAAAGGCATCTCCATTGCCAACATCGCCCGCCTCAACCGGGAATTCATCAAGGCCGCCCTGGCCTCCCGGGAAGAACTCCTGCCGGTTTCCGGGACTGAGGACTGAAGCGCCGGGTAGGACTGTCATTAGCAGCGATGGGCATACCCAAGGTCTTAACCATCTGGCCGCGGCGGCTAGGGAGACGGCAAATTTGCCTAGCCCTTCCCTTCCTTCGGGGCCGCGCGGGTAAATATTGTCCGGTTGTGAAGAAATTGGGTTATAACTATTTAGAGGGCTGATGGTCATGGATCCCGGCCCCGGCAGGCGCGGCGCCGGGGAGTGGCCGCGGGGTCCCGGAAATTTATCCAGTTTTTCGCCCCCGCGGTCCCAGCCCGCCTCCTGAAGCCAGGGGTACTGCATGGAGGTGGAAATATTATGACTGAAATTCACTGGAATTACTTTCTTGCGATCGAAGATGACTTAGAGCGGTTGTCCAGGTTTGTCGAAATTGACCGAAAAAACTTCGAGAGTTTTTCTATTGAAATCTCCAGGATTTTGCTGGCAGCTTCCGCGGAAGTTGACGTAGTATGCAAGCAAATTTGTAAAAAGCTAAATCCACATTCAACGGCGGACATTATTAACGCTTATCGTGATGAGATTTGCGCCAATTATCCTGCTATTCCTAATTTTGAAGTGGTATTACCTAGGTATAGTTTAAGTATATTGCCTTGGGAAAAATGGAAAAATTCAAAAGGTGATCCCCCGGATTGGTGGACCGCATACAACAAATTAAAACACCATAGACACACAGAGTATCACCGTGCCAATCTCGAAAATGCTCTCAATTCTGTGGCCGGATTATTCGTGATGGTTCTCTACCTCTACAAAGAAAAAGCCACACAAGGAGAACTCCGGCCATCTCCACATTTACTGCAAGTTAGCACAAATCACTTTGGAGGTACTTCCATGGGAGGCTACCATGCTTGTTTTAGCACACTATATAAATTATAGATGCTCAAATAGCTTGATTTGGCCATGCTCTAACAACAGTAAAAGATGTGCAATGAATTAAAAGAGATAAAAACTCAGTTATCCCCGGCGGCCACCCAAAGTGCTCCATTCAGTACTGCCCGGCAAGGGTTTTGCTCGTCTGCTGCATAATGTAAGCTGCCAGTCTTCTGTGATTAACTTATGGATGTCCTTTGCTTTTTTACCTCTCCCCCAATGGGGGAGAGGGCAGGGTGAGGGGGAAGTAATCATCAAGCCACCCAGCCCTTAAGCAGAATCCCTGCCGGACACTACGGGGGGCACTTCCTTTCCTCCATGAACTAAAAATGGCCTGGCAACCCGGCTGTTGAGCCAAACGCCCCTGGGTTACACTTGATACCCCCATATCCTTCTCAGGGCCGGGACCGGCCCGCCGCGGCCGGCGGCTCTCTGAGGTGAGAGCGGCAATGATCCAGGAGGCCACCGCAGTGAAGCGCACCCGGGGAGCGGGCGCGCTGCCGCGGGGCAGATAACCTTGCCATCCCAAACGGCCGGAGCTGAGTCAAGTGAACAAGAGAAGCGTTAAATTAGCCAATAGATTGGCCGGGGTTCCCCCGAAAACCGCCGGGATGGCCGAATTGAAAACCCAGTGGGAGCGCGCCGGGGAAGCCTTGCAAAAGGCTTACGACACCCTGGAGCAGCGCATTGAAGAGCGCACCACCGATCTGGTAAAGGCCAATGAACACCTGCTGCAGGAGATCGAAGAGCGCAAGAAGACCGAAAATGAGCTGAAGAGAATCAAGGAATACCTGGAAAATGTCATAGATAACTCGGTGGACGCCATCGGCATCGTCGACCAGCACGGCCGCTTCCTCCTCTGGAATCGGCGGGCCGAAGAGATCTATGGCTATTCGTTGCAGGAATTGGCCGGCAAGAACGCCTTCGATCTCTACGCCGACCCCGCCACGCTGGACTCCATGCTCCAGAAACTGCGCCATGACGGGGTAGTGCGGGAACATGAGATCACCATGAAGAAAAAAGACGGCAGCATCGTGTCCATAGATATCTCCATCAGTCTTCTCAAGGATGACCAGGGGAAAACCATCGGCAGTGTCTGCTTGGCCCGGGATCTCTCGCGGTGGAAAAAGTATGAAATGGAGCTGAAGCGCACCCGGGACGAACTGAGCCGCTATTCCCGGGACCTGGAACGCCAGGTGCGGGAAAGAACCAGGGAAATCAACGGCATTCTCCGTTACACCCCGGCGATGGTCCATATCAAAGACAAGTACGGTTATTACCGGCTGGTTAATCCCCGCTACGAGGAGTTGTTGGGTATCAAGAATGAAGAGATTCAAGGGAAATCCGACCATGATATCTTTCCCCCGGAGGTAGCAGGCCAATTCCGGAGCAACGATCTGATGGTCCTCACCCAGAAACGGTCACGGCAGGGAGAGGAACGGATACCTTTAAAGGACGGGGTGCATACCTATCTGTCGGTAAAATTTCCCCTTTATGATGAGCAGGGCAGGGTCGACGGCCTGTGCGGCATTTCCACGGACATCACCGAGTTGAAGAAGGCCCAGGAGCAGCTGCGGCTACTGTCCGGCAGTATCATGGCCAGCCAGGAAAAGGAGCGGGCTGCCATTGCCCGGGAACTGCACGATGAACTGGGGCAGGTGCTCACCGCCTTGCGCATGGACGCGGTGTGGCTGAGCGAACGCCTGAAAGGCCAGGAGGCCCAGGCCGCGGCCCGGGCCTTGACCATGTGCGACTTGATCGATCAGACCATCGACGAGGTGAAGGCCCTGGCCACCCGGCTGCGCCCCGGGGTGCTGGATGATTTCGGACTCATTGACGCCCTGGATTGGTATTCTAAATATTTCAGCCAGCGGACCGGCATCTCCTGTATTTATAAACATTTCAATATGCCCCAGGTGGACGACCTGGTGGCCACCGCCGCCTACCGCATTACTCAGGAAGCCTTGACCAATGTGGCCAGGCATGCCTTCGCTACCCAGGTAAAGATTGCCCTGCAGGTCAGGGGAGGGGTGCTGACCCTCTCGGTGGCTGACAACGGCAGGGGCTTCGATCCCCAGAAATTGTCGCAGTCCCATTGCCTGGGCCTGGCGGGCATGCGGGAGCGCGCCAGCCTGTTGGGCGGCCGCCTGGAACTGGAGTCCAAAGCGGGGAAGGGAACCCGCATCTATTTCCGGCTACCCCTGGATGAGCAGCGAGGCGCCTCACCATGATCAGAGTCCTGTTGGCCGACGATCACAGCATCGTCAGAGGCGGGCTGGCCCGCATTGTCAAAGATTCAGGGGACATCGAGGTGGTGGCCGAGGCCGCTGACGGCCAGGAGGCCATTGACCAGGTGCATCGCACCTTGCCGGATGTGGCGATCATCGATATCTCCATGCCGGGGCTGGACGGCCTGGAAGTCCTCGGCCAGCTGCGGCAATACTATCCGAAATTGCCCATTCTGATCCTCACCATGCACGAAGAGGAACAGTACGTGGTGCGGGCCATCGGCGCCGGAGCCAATGGATACATCACCAAACGCTCCGCCCCCGAGCAACTGGTGAACGCCATCCGCAAGGTCCACGCCGGCGGCCGCTACCTCAGCGACTCCGCCGCCGAATCCCTGGCGCAGCATATGGCCACCGGGCCCCGCAGCCGCACCCCCCTGGACACCCTGTCCAACCGGGAAATCCAGGTATTGCGGCACCTGGCCTTGGGCCATACGGTCCGGGAGATTGCCCAGGCCTACCACCTCAGCACCAATACGGTGCACACCTACCGGCTGCGGCTGCTGCGGAAACTGAACCTGCGGAACAATTCCGAAATCTCCCTCTTTGCCATCCAAAACCGCCTGGTGGAACTCTAATCCGGTGATCGAAATTTCTGCGAAACCGGGTAAAATAACCGCCCCGGGGGCAGGGCTTCGGGCTCCAGGCTGATTTATGGTCTATTCCTGGGCAATTCTGGATAAGCTGGAAAATTTATGTTAAAATATTAGACAAAAATACCCTCCCCAACCTCCATTAAGGTGGAAAGGTGCATTTCCCTGGGGCTTGGTGAGCCGCGGTGGTTGGGGTCAAGGAAAGATTGCCACCGCTTCCCCGGAGTTCAGCTTGAGTCCTGTCAAACCCTTTTATAATCTGGCTATTGTGGGAGCAGGCCGGCAAGGCCTGGCCATCCTGGAGGCCTTGGCGCCGCTCCGTAAAAAGGATCAACCCTTGCGGGTGGTGGGGGTAGCGGATCTGGACCCGGAGGCTTGCGGTCTATCCTACGCTTACCGGAATAATCTCTTTGTGACCGTCGATTTTGCAGATTTATTCCAACTCCCGGAATTAGACGTCATCGTCAACGCCACCGGCCTGCCCGAGGTCTTCCAGCAGTTACAGGAGCAGGCCCCGGAGAGGTTGACTATCCTCAACGTCGATCGACCCTTTTCCTGGGAGGATTTTTGGGATCTGATCACCATGGACCTGTCGTCCATCAAAGAGACGGGGCCCGTGAAAATCGGCATTGTGGGCGGCGGCAAGGTGGGTCATGGGATCCTCCAGTTAATCTCCGGAGATCCGCGGCACACCAAGAGAATCGAGATCCTCGGGGTGGCCGATCCCAATCCCCGGGCCCTGGGCATGGTCCTGGCAAATAAGATGGGTATTCCGACCTTTGACCAATTTGCGCCGCTCCTGGCGAAGGCCCCGGACCTGATCCTGGAACTCACCGGTGATCCGCAGGTGGGGAAAAGAATCATGCGGCAGAAGCAGCCCCATACCCAGATTATCGACCACCTTAAGGCCCGTCTCTTTTGGGAATTGCTGCAAAAAGATGAAGAGCGGTTACGCAGCAAGGTGGAAAGCGAAATCAAGTTGGGACGGCAACGCAGCCGTTTCCAGAAAATCTTCGATCACCTGCCCGATCCAATACTCGTCCTGCTCCCTAATTATCTGGTAGATGAAGTCAACCTTACCTTTTTGAACCGCTTTCAAAAAAAGGCGGCGGAGGTCATTGGAAGACCCTGTTACGAGGTGTTTCATCAGTTCGATGAGCCTTGCAACCTCAAAGGACTGGCCTGTCCTTTACCGGATGTCCTGGATAGTTGCCAAACTCACCAGGTTTTGCAGCGCTATCCTGGACCAGATGGAAAGATGCATTGCGACGAGATTACCATGGCGCCTTTATTTTTACCGGGGGCGACCAATAAAAGGGTGGTGGAGGTCGTCAAGGACATCACCCTTAGCAAACAACTGGAAGAGACCCTGCGGCAATCCCAGGACGAGAGCCGGCAGCTGCTGAAGGAGGCCATCCAGGGGAAGTCCTTCCTGGAAACCATCCTCAACGGCATCGAGGACCACATGATGGTGATCGACCTCAATTACCGGATCGTCGAAGTCAACCGCGCCTTGTTGAAAATGGTGGGCTTGGAACGGGGAGAGGTGGTGGGCAAGCATTGTTATGAAGTGTCGCATCACCTGCAAGAGCCCTGCGCCAGCCCCGATCATCCCTGTCCCTTAAAAGACGCCGTGGCCACCGGTAAGGCCGCTTCCGCGGTTCACATCCACTTTAACAAGGACGGGCGGGAAAGCTATTTCCACGTGGTCCACCACCCGCTGTTTGATGAGGAAGGACGGGTCCATCAAGTGGTCGACCTGTCCCGGGATATTACCCAGGAAATCACCCGCGCCCGCATCATGCATGACGACAAAATGGCCTCTTTGGGGAAGCTATCCGCCAGCGTCATGCACGAGATTAACAATCCCTTGACCGGCATCCTCAATTTTGTCAAATTGATCCAGCGCCTGCTCAAGAAGGGGCCAGCCGGCGAGGAGGAGTTGGCAAAGGTGCAAAATTACCTGGATACAATTTTTAATGAGACCCAACGGGTAAGTAAAACGGTTTCCAATCTCCTGCCTTTTTCCCGCAAGTCCAAGCCGGAATTCAAACCGGTCTCGCTCAGCACCTTGCTGGCCGAGACCGTATCCCTCACCGAGTATCAGCTGCGGTTGCAGGGAATCACGGTGGAAACCAGCTGGACTGCGGACCTGCTGCCGGTGCGAGCGGATCCCGGGCAGATGAAGCAGGTCTTTTTGAACCTGTTGCTGAATGCCCAGGATGCCATGCCCAAAGGCGGCACCCTGACCCTGGCCACCAGAAATTCCCGGGGCCGGGAAGTGGTGGTAAAGATCAGCGACACCGGGGCGGGCATCCCCAAGGAAATGCTTCCCCAAATTTTTGAACCTTTTTATACCACCAAGAACGCGGGCTCCGGGGTGGGGCTGGGGCTTTCCGTGGTTCAAGGCATCGTCCGGGACCACCAGGGCACTATCCAAGTGAGCAGCGTTGCGGGCCGGGGCGCCAGTTTCACCATCCGTCTGCCCGCCTATAAACCGGGAGTAGACCATGTTGCCTCATAAGAAGATCTCCATCCTGGTAGTGGATGACGAGCTGAGTATCCGGGAATCTTTGAGCGGCTGGCTGCAACAGGACGGCTACGAAGTGGAAAGTGCGGCCGACGGGCCAGCGGCCTTGGCCAAGACCCAGGAAACCCATTTTGACATCATGCTCCTGGACGTCAAGATGCCCCGGATGGACGGGATTACGGTGCTCAAGACCTTAAGGGAAACCAATGCCGATACCGCGGTGGTGGTCATGACGGCCCATGGGGCCATCCAGGACGCGGTGGAGGCCATGAAGCTGGGCGCTCATGATTATCTGCTCAAACCCTTCGACCTGGAGGAAATGAGTCTGATTATCGAGAAACTGGTGCAGGTGCAGACCCTGGCCATGGAAAATCTGATTCTCAAAGACCGGGTGGCCACCATTAGCCGGTTTGAAAACCTGGTGGGCCAATCGCCACCCATGCTCCAGCTCTTTGAGACCATCGTGGATGTGGCGCAAAGCGACGCCAGCGTGTTGCTCACCGGGGAAACCGGCACCGGCAAGGAGTTGGTGGCCCGGTCCATTCACGCCCAGAGCCCCCGCTGCTACGGCCCTTTTATTGCCATCAACTGCGGGGCCTTCACCGAACATCTCCTGGAGAGCGAACTCTTCGGGCACGAGAAAGGAGCCTTCACCGACGCCAGCTACACTAAGAAAGGCCGGCTGGAAATGGCCCATGGCGGCACCCTCTTCCTGGATGAAGTGGGCGACATCTCCATAAAGATGCAGATCGACCTGCTGCGGGTCCTGGAAACCGGGGAATTCACCCGGGTGGGCGGCACCGTCCCGTTACACAGCGACTTTCGGGTCATCGCCGCCACCCATCAGGACCTCCAGGAAGGCATCCGTAAGAAAACCTTCCGTCAGGACCTCTATTACCGGCTGAACGTCATCCATTTGCAGGTGCCGCCTCTCCGGGAGCGACCGGAAGACATCCCCCTGCTGGCCCAGCATTTCCTAAGGCGCTATGCCACAGAGACCAACAAAAAGGTGGACTCCATTTCCACGGAGGCCATGGAGGCCATGCGGCGGTATTCCTGGCCGGGGAACGTCCGGGAGCTGGAAAACGCCCTGGAGCGGGCGGTGGTGGTGGGAAAAGGCCGGCAGCTCAAACCCACAGACCTGCCCTTTGTGGTGGGAGCGGAGGAGGAGGTGGCGGGCCTATCCCTGGAGGACATGGAGCGCCGCTACATCGCCCAGGTGCTGGCCTCAGCCAAAGGCCACATCTCCAACGCCGCCAAGATCCTCCGGATCAACCGCACCACCCTCTACCACAAGATCAAGAAATATGGCCTGGCGCCATGAATACGGCTGGCCCAGCAGCCTCCCGGCCCTAGGGCTGTAAAAGCATATGCCGCGCCGTCCGGTTTTGGCTTTGGTTCCCTTGGGGCCGGTGGATCCGGAGATCCTCCGTCATTTACGCAGGGCCATCGCCAAGCTGCTAGGCCTGCCGGTGCGCATCCTGCGCCCCAGACCCCTACCCTCCCATAGCTACCACCTGGAGCGTAATCAATACCGCTCCACCCTGCTCCTGGAATACCTGCTGGAGGACTCCGGGGGACCTTTGCGGGTTCTGGGGATAACCGCGGTGGACCTCCACATCCCGATATTTACCTTCGTTTTCGGAGAAGCCCAACTGGACGGGAAGGCCGCCGTCGTTTCCATCTTTCGCCCCCGGGGGGACGCCGGCGGCGTCCGGCCGCCTAAAAATCTCCTGTTAAGGCGTCTCCTCCAGTTGAGCCTGCACGAGTTGGGTCATACCTTCGGCCTCGGCCACTGCCGGCAGCCCGGCTGCCTGATGGGTTTTTCCGCCAACCTGGAAAAGTTGGACCAGAAGAACCTGGACTTATGTGAGTATTGTCAAATCATGCTGGAGGATTATCTAAAGGAGCAGGGGTTGCTCCCCCGGCTCCGGCGGCAGGTGGAAGCCAGGGCGCCGGGCGCGCCCCGCCCCCTTTGGGATAGGGACCGTAAAGGGCGGCGCTGATCGCCGCGGCGGATCGCTCGACCTGCCCGGCCGCGATTTTGCCTGGAAAGGGCCGCACGAATAGAGGAAAAAATCCAGCCGCAGCCGGATCCGGCCTGCGGCTTCACTACTTGCGGTTATTCCGGAAAGTGGGTCGGGCGCCGGAGAGACCCCCTGCAACCACCCTGCCCTGACGATGGATCACCCGTAGGGGCCCCCTGCCGCAGCGCTGATCCCCTGCCTGGGGAGCCCCCCCTGCCCACTTTTAAGACCTTTTCCGCCAGTCCCGGGTCAGATTGGTCAAGAGGAACTCCTTGACCAGACGCCGCCAGCCCACATGGGGGAATTGACCGTAGACATCGTCGATGAACTCGCCGCCACTGGGGAGGGTGGCGCCCACGGTGCTGTCCATGATGTACAGCAAGCGGTGGGATTCTTGATCGATCCAGGTGGCATTGGCCTCCCCGAAAAACAGCTTCTCCAGATTTTGCCGGAGATTGACGGGATTGACCTTGAACAGCCAGCCCGCTCCATAGGGATCGCGGTTGATCAGGCCGGGGTCCTGCCGCACCATGGGATTGACGGCCTCGATGGCGCCATCCACCGGCGCCTCGAGGGAAGCCTTGTTCCCCTGTCTGAGCAAGGCCATGCAAACATGATCCTGGTAATAAACCTTGCCGATCTCAGGTAACTTGAGCTCGTCAGCTTGACCCAGAATCTTTTGGGAAAAATCATCCAATCCTACCCGCACCTGCCCGCTCTCTTCCAGGACGGCCCAGGTGTGCCCCCGGTGCAGGTAATAGAAATTGGTGGGCACCTTGAAACCAAAGACATCTGCCATCTGTACCCCTGAAGGCGTCTGAAGATTTTGGGGATTCATAACCTGTGCCTCCTCAATAAACAGGATGTGTTGCTTAAGCAAGGTCCCGGCGGTGCGCCAGGAGCCGGCCAATTAAAGGCCATCTCGCATTTTACCTATCTCAGCATATAGCAAGGAGTGAGCCAACCTGGGCCTAATTTATTATCTATCCTAAATCATTAGTAAATTAAACCAGACCATCCCACCCCGGAAGGGTTGACCATTGAGATGGAATCGCTTTTATGTTGAATAATTCAACAAATAATTTTATCCATAGGCTATCTTATTGATATTACAATATTATTTAATGATTAATATTCCAACATTATCTTTTCCGTATTGTAGAAAATATCGACAAAAATAATGGACCCTTAACTATTCATATATTGATGGGGTGCTAATAAGAAGCCTCCATCATTCTTCGCTTGCATTTTCACCGGATTCATTTTAGTTTTAGAAATCCGCCGAAGATCCGGTTTTCTTTGCACAACTAACAGATCCCTTGTTAAGGGGCGGGAATAGACTAACAAAAAGGCGAGGGCTATGAAAAATCTGGTTGTTTTGGGTTATGGCGCCGGCGGTACCATGGTCGCCACCAAGATGAGGGAAAAGCTGGAAGAATCCGAATGGAAGATCACCGTCATCGATCGGGACTGGCAGCACCACTATCAACCGGGCTGGCTCTTCATCCCCTTCGGTATTTACACCCAGGAAGACTGCGTTAAGCCCAAACTCGATTTTGTCCTCAAGGGCATTGATTTCGTCCTGGACGAAGTGACCAATATCGACCCGGTCAAGAAACGGATCAAGACCAAGAAAGGCCATTATGATTACGACTGGCTGGTGGTGGCCACCGGCTGCCGCATCATGCCCGGGGAGGTGGAGGGCATGATGGAGGGCTGGCGGGGCGATATTCAAGACTATTATACCCCCGATGGCGCCGTGGCCCTCTACAAGAAATGGAAGTACTTCAAGAAAGGCAAAATCGTCCTCAATATTGCCGAGATGCCCATCAAATGTCCGGTGGCTCCCCTGGAGTTCATCTTTATGGCCGACTGGTTCTTCTCGGTCAACGGGGTGCGGAAAGATATCGAACTGGAACTGGTGACCCCTCTCGCCGGCGCCTTCACCAAGCCGATGGCTTCCGCGGCGCTGAACAAACTGTGCGAGGACAAAAATATCAAGATCACCCCTAATTTCGATATCGCCGAAGTCAACGCCGCCGATAAAATTATCACCTCCGCCAGGGGTGATGAGGTCAATTATGATCTGTTGGTGGCCATTCCCCCCAACTTCGGGGCCCAGGTCATCATCGACAGCGAAATCGGCGACCCCATGGGCTATATCGACACGGAACACGGCACCTTGAAGGCCAAACAATACGAAAATATGTACGTGGTGGGCGACGCCACCAACGTCCCCACTTCCAAGGCGGGGGCCGTGGCCCACTACGAATCGGATATCATCGTCATGAACCTCCTCCGGGAGATCGACGGCCAGGAGCCTTTGCCGGAATTCGACGGCCACTCCACCTGCTTCATCGTCACCGGCTACGAAAAGGCCAGCCTCATCGACTTCAACTATAAGGTCGAACCCCTGCCGGGCAAGTACCCCTTCCCGGGTTTGGGACCCTTCACCCTCTTGGGGGAAAGCTACTTCAACTACTGGGGCAAAATGATGTTCAAATGGGTCTATTTCAACATGATGCTCAAGGGCAAGGAACTTCCCCTGGAACCCCAGATGTTCATGGCCGGCAAAATGCTCAGCCATGTCTACCACGTTTATGGTTAAGGGGGGCAAGGGCATGGCCGATAAAAACCCGAGCAAAGAGCAAATGCTCCTGGAGCGCCTGGACCGGATGGAGGAGCAGTTGCAAACCATGGTCAAGGCCCAGCAGGGCCTGGCGGAGTTAAAAAGCGATCTCTCCCCCCTGCTGAACTCGGCCGTCAAAATCTTCATCGATGAGCTGGGGATGGTGGAGGCCGGCTTTCAAATGGAAGACGTCTTCGACCTGTTTAAAAGGGGCCTGCGCAGCATCCGCAACCTCACCCAGGCCCTGGAGATGATGGAGAACTTCTTCGACCTGTGGAACGCCATGGAGCCCATGCTGAAGTCCACGGTGCCCAATCTCATCCAATATCTGGATAACCTGGAGCAGAAGGGGGTGTTCCGGACTTACACGGCCATGTTGGAAATCCGGGCCAAGGTGGCGCAGCACTATCCCTCCGAGGAAATCGCCGCCATGGGGGACAGCTTCGTCGTGCTCCTGGGCCTCCTCAAGAAACTGTCGCAACCCGACATGATCGATTTTTTTAACAAAATGATGGAGATTCCCATGGGGTTAAATCTGCAGGCCGTCAAACCGGTGGGCGCCATGGGCATGCTCTCCGCCATGGGCAACAAAGAAACCCGACAGGGCCTGGGGGTGGCCCTGGAACTCACCAAGGCCCTGGGCAAGCTCAAGGCTGATTAGGCCAGGACTGCGGCGCCGCACCGCTAAGACAGTCCACCGGCCAGTGGCCACCCCGGCTTTAATCATCCTCAACGAAGTGCCTGCTCTCCCTGGAGCCCATGATTGGTGGAGAGCAGGCGCCCTCGCCTGCCATGGACCACCGAGGGCGGCTGTTCTCCAGGTTTTTTAAGAGGTCCGCCTTTTCCCAAACCCTCTTCCCGGTCGCCCTGCTCAATGATAGGGCGCCAGTTCCAGATCAACATCTCGCCTTCTGCAAAGGGGAAACCAACCTCCAGGAACCGCCAGTTCGCCCGACAGGTAATTCACTATCAGCTGAATCCGGTTTCAGCGGGGCTTTTTGGGGTGTCAAGGTTTCTCTGAAACGCTACACTAGCTAATATCTCATCGCGGGAAGAGGAAGAGCATCATGCTAGATATAAAAGACTCGGTGGCAGTCATTACCGGAGGAGCGGGAGGCCTTGGCGAAGAGCTGGCCAGGTACTGGGTGCGGCAAGGAGGCAAGGTGGTGCTGTCGGACCTCAGCGCCGAAGGGTTGAGCCGGGTGGAGGCGGAGATCAAAGCCATGGGCGGCCAGGTGGCTACCCTGGCCGGTGATACCACCAAAGAGGCGGATTGCTCCAGGCTGGCGGACCTGGCCATTGAAAAGTTTGGCCGCCTCAACCTGGTGGCCCCGGCCGCCGGCATCATCCGGGATGGCCTGCTGGTAGCCACTGACCGGGAAACGGGCAAGGTCGCCAAGAAAATGTCCCTGGCGAATTTCCAGGCCGTCATCGACATCAACCTCACCGGGGTCTTTCTCACGGTCCGGGAGTGCGCGGCGCGCATGATCGACCAGGGCTGCCGGGGGCTGATCTGCCTGTTTTCCTCCACCGCTTCCCTGGGTACCGCCGGTCAGATCAATTACTCTTCCACCAAGGCGGCCATGAGCGTGCTGCCCAAAGTGATCACCGCCGAGTTCTTCCGCCGCGGCCTGGCGGACAAGATCCGCTGCGTGGCCATTGCCCCGGGTTATGTGGGCACTCCCATGGTTAAGGGCATGGACCAGAAGGCCCTGGGGAAAATCCTGGAACAGGTCCCCATCGGCCGCCTCATTGAGCCTGGGGAAGTAGCCTCCCTGATCGGGGAGATTTATCGCAACGAAGCCCTCGCCGGGGAGACCTTTTTCATCCACGGCGGCCTGCGCCTCGGATCCAAAGGATAGGGCCGCCATTTTCAGAAAAGCCAATCACCGTCTCACCAAAAATGCCCCCGGTCCATAAAGTGACCGGGGGCATTTTCCTTGGCCCTGAAGATGATGGCGCTGGTCTCCGAAATCCACCAGCGCGGGCAATTCATTGGCTATGATTTGCGGTCAGATCATTGGCTATCGACAATAAATTTTTTTACCAAATTGTCGATACCGAAAACCGGGAGCGCCGCGCCCGCGGCAGTCCAGGATCCGACCGCGGCGGCCGCCTTAAGAAATCGAGGGGCGGCCGTCACCAGCCGCCCCCCAAAAAGGAAGGATTATCCCGGGATGGCGCCCGGAAGCTGCCTAAAAGGCATAGGACATTGACAGCATCGGGGTGTATTTTTTAACCCCGTTTTTGCCGGCCAGATCAAGAGAGGAGCCAACTTCGAAGGACAATTTCTCGGTGGCCAGGTATTCGAGCCCCGGCATAATCCCACAATAGGTTTCCGGGGTCTGATACCCTTGAGGGGTAT
>JBKQKO010000049.1:0-56167 GCA_052147455.1 Desulfobaccales bacterium
GGCCTGAAAAGGGTGGTCTGGATGCCCAAGATCCTGAAAGAGGAGCTGCGGGAACGGCTCCTGTCGCGGGGCGAGGAGGAGGGGATGGCCGATCTCCTGGATCGCATCGCCGATGAAACTGTGGGCGTCACCGAAGATGAAATACTGCCCTTCCTGACGGAGAAGAACCACCCGGCCTTGAGCATGGATCCCATTATCGGCTAACCCCGAAGGGGGCCTGGGGGTGCGCCCCTCCTGGCCCCCTTCTCACCTGAAGGGCGGGTGGAGGGAAGCGGTCTGGCCGACCACCCGCGCTGGCCACCAGCCATGGATAAGGAGAGAGACGATGGCTTTAACGGGAATCGAAATCTTCAAACTGCTCGCCAAGACTAACTGCAAGGAATGCGGTTTCCCCACCTGTCTGGCCTTTGCCATGGCCCTGGCCAGCGGTAAGGCGGAGCTGTATAAATGTCCCTATGTGTCGGTTGAGGTGCGGGAGAAGCTGGCCGAGGCCTCGGCCCCCCCCATCCGCCCGGTGAAGATCGGCATGAAGGACGGGGTCAAGACCATCGGTGGCGAAACCGTGATGTTCCGCCACGAAAAGACCTTCTTCAATCCCACCCTGATCGCCGGGCTGGTAACCACCGCCATGGCCGATGCCGAGGTCGACAAGAAGCTGGACCAGTTCATGAAGTTGCAATATGAACGGGTGGGCCTGATGCTGCGGCCGGAACTGATAGCCATTCACGACGAGAACGGCGACGCCGCCAAATTCGCCGCCCTGGTCAAAAAGGTGCTGGAGAAGACCGACGCCGGTTTGATTCTTGCCAGTCCCGATGGCAACCCCGAGGTGGTCAAGGCCGGGGCCGAAGTGGCCAAGGAACGCAAACCCCTGATCGGTGTCGCCTCTCCGGCCACCGCTGACGCCATGGGCGCCCTGGCCAAGGAGCTGGGCCTGCCGCTGATCGCCAGGGCCAAAGGCTATGACGACCTGGCCGCCCTGACCACCAAGCTCACCGGCATGGGCCTCAAGGACCTGGTGATCGACAG
This sequence comes from Desulfobaccales bacterium, assembly GCA_052147455.1. Lineage (GTDB taxonomy): Bacteria > Desulfobacterota > Desulfobaccia > Desulfobaccales > 0-14-0-80-60-11 > JAPLJC01. The sequence continues at coordinate 1,030 of JBKQKO010000049.1, forward strand.
CGGCAGCCGCGGCATCCGGGAGGCCTTCCAGGACCAGGTGGTGATCCGCCGGGCCGCCCTGGGGCCCAAGTTCCGGCCCTTCGGCTTTCCCACCATCTGCCTGCCGTTCGACATGACCAAAGACCCCATGCTGGAAAAGCTCTACGCCGCGGTCTTCATCGCCAAATACGGCGGCATCGTGGTGGTCAACGACCTGTCCGCCGACGGCATCTTTCCCCTGCTGTTGCAGCGGCTCAACATCTACACTGACCCGCAGAAGCCCATGATCATCACCCCGGGCATCTACGAGATCGGCACCCCCAGTTCCGATGCCCCGGTGATGGTGACCACCAATTTCGCCCTCACCTATTTCATCGTCTCCGGCGAAATCGAAGGCAGCAAGATCTCTTCCTGGCTGCTGATCCAGGATACCGAGGGTCTGTCCGTGATGACCGCCTGGGCCGCCGGCAAATTCTCCGGCGACTCCGTGGCCCACCTGGTCAAAAAGAGCGGGATTGCGGATAAGGTCAAGACCCGCACCCTCATCATCCCGGGTTATGCCGCGGGGATCAGCGGCGACCTGGAGGAGGAACTGCCCGATTGGAAGGTCTCCATCGGTCCCCGGGAAGCCTCCCATATCCCGGCCTTTTTGAAGAACCTGCAATAATTTTGGGAAGCTCCTGCAGATATCCGGGGAGAACAGCCGGGGGCTGCCTCCCCCTTTATGACACTGCCAAGAAGGGGGTCACCTGATGACTAAATTTTTCCGCATCGGCGAAAACCTGAACGTGGTGACCAAGGTCTACGGTCAGGCGATGAAGGAACGCAATCCCAAGCCCCTCCAGGAGGTGGCCCGGAAAGAGGCCGAGGCCGGGGTCGATTTCATCGACGTCAACATCGGCCCGGCCCGCAAGGGGGGCGAAGAGTTGATGGAGTGGATCGTCAAGACCATCCAGGAAGTGGTGCCCAACGTCCCCCTGGCCCTGGACACCTCCAACATCGCGGCCATGGAGGCTGGCCTCAAGGTCCACAAGGGCAAGGCCATCATCAACTCCATCATGGCCCGGCCCGAGCGTATGGACGGCATGATGCCGTTGGTGCGAAAATACAACGCCTACATGATCGGTCTCTTGTGGGGGCCCGAAGGTATGCCCCGGGACGAACATGAACGCGGCATGCTCACCGCCGAAATCCTGGCCAAGGCCGCGGAATACGATATCCCCAACGAGGATATCTGGTTCGACCCCATCATTGCGCCGCTGAACATCCAGCAAAATCAGCTCATGGCGGACCTGGAGTACATGAAGATGCTCCAGGACATGGCCCCGGGGGCCCTGTCCACCTGCGGCCTCTCCAATGCCTCCAACGGCGTGCCGGACGAAATCAGGCCCATCATCAACCGCACCCTGGTCATCATGCTGCAGCGCTACGGCATGGCCTCCGCCATCGTGGACGCCTTTGACGACGATCTGGCCGCGGTGGTAGCCGGCAAGAAGCCCGAAGCCGTGAAAATCGTCCATGAAATCATGGACGGCAAGTCCGTGGATATCCCGGCCATGTCTAAAGAGCTGCAGAACTACGCCAAGACCGCCCGGGTCATCATGGGCCAGGTGCTGTTCTCCGACTCCTGGCTGGAAATCTAGTTAATGTAGGGTGCGCACTGCGCACCATGGCCTGAGGCCTAAATTCGTAGGGGCGGGTTTTAAACCCGCCCCGTTTTGTTATTTATGGTGGCGCAGGCGTCTCGCCTGTGCTCTAAATTATTTTTTGGAACGGCCCATTCCTGCCAGAGATTTCACTTTTTGTCCAAGACCCGGTGATATTCTTCAGGGCTCAAATTCAAGTCCCTCAGGATCTTGCGTAACAGCGGCCTGACAATAACCTCGGAGCCGTGATTGGGAATCACCATGATTCGCCCCGATTCATGGCGGAAAACGTTGTGACTGCCTTCACACCTGATCCATTGAAACCCCTTGGCTAACAATACTCTTTTTAGGTCCCGGTACGGCACCAACCTCAGCCTGGTCACGCCTGGACCTCAAGCTGCCAGGTCCCAACAAAAGAGGGCAAAGGCTCCTCGGTTATTCCGGTATTGAGATAAGCCTTGATGGCTTCCCGCATGTTGGCCTCCAACGAGGCGATATCGGGGGCCTGAGAGTAGCAGCCCGGCAGTTCCACCACTTCGCCGACCAGCCAGCCGCTTTCCGGGTCTTTTTCAATGACCACGGTGAAGGTCTTTTTCAAGATACTTCTCCCGACAGACCTACTAGTTTTCCTATAATATAATACCCTTCTTTTGAAAAGCCACGGGAAAGTCAAGCGGCAGGGGGCTGGGTGTAATATATAGTCATAATTTCCTCGATCGCCCGCTCCAGCAGCTCCAGGTAAAGCTCCGTGTCGTAGTCATCCAGGGTCTCCAGGAACGGGGCGGCCTGGATGCGGCACTCCTTGGGACCGCCCCTCTTTTCGGCGTGGACGTAGCGCACCTTCTCCCCCGGCAGCAGGTGAATTCCCGCCTCTTCCAGTTGCCGGGCCGCCAAAGCGGTGGGGGTGTCCACCTTATAGTCCGCCACCGGCTGCGACAGCACCCGGGTGATCACCAGGTCCCGGGGCCTAATGCTTCCCTCCCGCAGGCGCTGGCGGAAGCCTTCGGCCGTCTCCTCCAGCTCGGGCCTCAGGGCCGCGAGCTCCCGGGCCGTCCCGGCCCCGGCCATCCTGGCCAATAAATCTTCCTGGGCCCGGCGCACCAAAGGGGGCGTATCCCGCCGCCGGCAGGCCAGACCCCGCACCTTGAGGGAGCCATCCCCAAAGACCCCGAAATAGCGGGTGGCCACCGGCCGCCTCGGGTCCTGCCGGGAAGACATGAAGCAGAGCCACCGGTAGACCCCTTCCAGCGCCAGCTTGACCCCGGTGGCCGCGGAGATTGTTAGGCATAGTTCTTCCAGCTCAGATTCGTGCAACCCCGGCTTCTCCAGCCACAGGCAGTCGGTGAGGCCGTGGAGCACCCCGAAGCCCGCGGCCTCGCTGATCTCTTTGGCGGTGAGCAGCTTGTCCCGGCCATGGGCGGTTACCGCCTCGTGGGCCTCGATCTTGCCGAAGCGGGCGTTCTTGTAGCCCAGATAGCCGAAACAGGTGACCAGCATCCATTTCAAGGCAGTCTGGCGCTCCTTGTATGGACGCGCGGCCTCACCGCCAACCTCCCTGGCCCGGGCCTTCAGTTGCTCCCGGAGAGTCAGGATGGGCCGCAAGGTCCTGGGCACCAGCCCCTCGCGTTGGCGACAGAGATGATAGCCGGCTTCCGGAACCGGGGAGTGGGGGGAGGGCCAGGGCCCTCGGCCCTTAGCCCCCTCCCCCGGATCGACCGCCCCGGCGCAGCAGGGGCAGTTCACCGTCTCCGGGGAGATGTTATGCCGCGCCATGATGGTGGGGTACATGGAGGCGAAATCGACTTCGGCCACGTTGAAGTAGAGCCCCGGCGGGGGCATGAAGCTGAGGCCGCCCTTGTCGATAGTGAGCAGTTGCCCCGCGGTCTTGAAGCCTTCCGGTTCGCCCTTGCGCCAGGGGATGAGGATGCCGTCGGCGATGGCCCGGGACAGTTGCATGGAGGTGATCAGGGTCCCGGGGGAGGCCCGGGCCGCCCGCTGCAAGGGCATCTGGCCGATGCGGCTGATTTGCATGAGTCCCGCCAGGCCGGACTCGCGATAGTAGAAGGAATTGCGCCGGTCCAGGTGCCAGCGCCCGTAAAAAGGGGCGGCGGCGCCCTGGTAGACGATGCGGCCATAGGAGAAATAGCTGCGGGCTGCCCCGAACTTGCGGTCCACGGCGGCCCGCTCCCGGTCCAGGGGCAGGGGCATGCCGGTTTCCCGGCTCCAGCGGCTGAGGGTGGGAATGATCTCCTCGTCGCCCCCATCGCTCAATACGAGGTCCGGGTCGAGCCGCTTAAGCAGGCGGGCCAGATCGCTTAGCAGACCGGGGCGGTCCGGGGCTGCCAGCTCCAGGGTCCTGCCCTCCCAGCCCAGGGCCAGGCCGTTGCCCGCGGCCAGGGGGATGAGGGGGTCCCGGGTAAGACTCAGGGTCAGGGTAGTGAGGAGGGGCGGCGGGGAAAATTCCAGGGCAAAGGCTTCCTCCAGGGGGTCGAGCCGCCGGAGCCGCCTCCCCCCATCTCCGGCCTCCAGGTGATACCAGGCACAGGGATAAAGGCGGCGGGCGTACAGGTAGTAGCTGGCCACGTCCAGGTCGCAGTTGTAGCAGGCCACCCCGGCGGAGAATGATCCCAGCCAATGCCGGAGGGGCGGCAGCAGGCCGTAAGCCCGGACCTCCAGGGCCAACACCGGGATCTCCTCGCCGGTCCACAGGTCCCGGCCCCGGGCCGGATAGACGCGGGAGAGCCAGCCCCGCCTCTCCAGGCTGCGGGCGATGGCCGCCAGCCGCTCCCGGGGTCCGCCCAGATAGAGACAATAAGGGAACTCATCCTCCAGGCGCAGCCGCGCCCCCGCCTCCGTGATGAACCACAACACCAGACGGTCGCCCAGGGGATAGAGATCGAACAGCCAGCCGTTGGTTTCCATGAGTTAGTAGCCAGTAGCCAGTAGCCAGTAGTCGGTATTCCTCTACTTATCACTATTACCCGAGTCCTTAAGGCAGTTAGCCGGGAAAGGCGGAGCCTGCGGCTCCTCCTTCCCCGGCCTGTGGTCTAGACGAGGGGGGACCCGGCGGATCACCCTTATCTTATTCTGAAATAGCCCTCGCTTCCAAAATCCTCAAGTGCTCCTCCAAGGCGCTGAGGGCCTTCTGATGCTCCAAGAGCATGGACAGCAGCATGGACTCCAGAGGCCAGGGATTGGCGGCGTAGACCCCGGCCTGGAGGTGCAGCCGGGCCAGCTCAAAGAGGCGGTCGAACTGCTCCTGGTCCTGGCGGCGCAGGGCGCGGCGGAACTTCTGCCAGCGGCCCCTCTCCTCCTCCCAGACGTGGCTGTATGGTAAAACCGTGCGTCCCATGGGGGCTTCCTAGACTGACTCACCCGGGCCAGGTAGGGAGGTAACCGCGACCCTAATCCGGCCGGCTTTCTGCAGGTTAAGGCACAGGCGGGAAGCCCGTGCCACCAAAACTTGCAGGGGATTGGGAGGGCAGGGGGACCGTTGCTCCCCTGGTTCTCCCCTCAATTCACCCCAACAGCAGCAGGAGCACGCCGGTGGCCAGGATCAGCGCCCCGCTGGCCAGGAATTTCAAGGTTTCCAGGAGATAAATCCCGGCATCCTCCGGGAGGTCCAGGACTTGCCGCCATTGTCTGGTGCGGGCGGTAAATTTCAGCCTGGGCTGCAGGTATCGGCATTCAGATAGGAATACGTCCATTTACAAGTCTCCTCTTTGGAATCCGCAGGGGGAGGTAAAAGGGGGGACCCGGCGGCTCTCCGCCCGGCCCACCACCGAACTTCCCATTTCCACGAAGTAGTCGAGCAGCGGCGCCAGCAGCTTCCCGAAGTGGCGGTTGTTGGCCTCCTGGGGCAGCAGGGGTTGCAGCAGCAGGAGGGCGGCCTGGGACTTGATCCGGCCCAGGAGCTGCGTCAGTTCTTGAAAGAGGCGGCGCCGTTCCGGCAGCGGCACCTGTTCGTCGTAGAACAGGCTCACCGGTCCCAGGAGCAGGACCAGGCAGCCGGGCACAAGGAAGGGCGGCAGAATCTCCCGCAGCAGGCGTACCAGTTGGTGGCAGGTAAAGGCGCGACTTACCTGGACCCGGGCCAGGGCCTCCCGGGGCGCCAGGCCGATGGCCCGAGCCTCTCGCACCAGAGCGTAGGGGTCGGCAAGGTTGGCCGCGTCCACCAGCAGTACCGGTGCGCCACGGGCCGCGCCCCAGGCGGCCGCAGCCGCGGCCAGGGGGCGCAGTTGCCCGCCCCAGAGCAGAATCCCCCGTCCCGGCTTCAGGGGCGCCAGGTAACGGCCCAGGGGCGCTATCCGGTTATGCGGTCTCCTGGCCGCCGGGCGCGGCTCAAAATTTCCTGTTTGCCTTTCCATAATTCCTGAACCTGTGTTTCACCCGCAACGAAAATTTCCGGGTAGGGGCGGGTTTTAAACCCGCTTCTAGAGCACCGGCAAGATGCCGGTGCCACCAATTCTCAGCCGTGTAAGGCGCACTGCGCAACACTCCCCAGGCGCAGGCCGCCCGGTGCTACCTTAGCCTTGCCGGCCCTCCAGGTTGCGATATACCCCCACCACCTTGCCCAAAATCCTGACTTCGGCGGTCTCCGCCGGGGTGAGGCGCAGGGGGGTGAACTCGGGGTTGTCGCCCCTAAGGACCAGGCCACCGGCCTCCTCGTAGACCCGCTTCAGGGTGGCTTCGTCGTCGATGAGCACCACCGCGATCTCGCCCCGGGCCACCCGGGACTGGACCCGCACCATCACCAGATCGCCGGGCAGGAGCAAAGGAGCCATGGATTCGCCGGCCACCTTCAGGAGAAAGGCCTCCTCGTCCCGGACCCAGGAGCGAGGCAAAGGCACGGTGTCCTCCACGTTTTCGGCGGCCAACAGGGGTTGGCCGGCGGCGATCCTCCCCAGCAGCGGCGTCTCCACCACCCGCGAGCGGGGGTGGGCCGCCAGGACCAGCCCCCGGGAGCGCCCCGGCTCCCGGCGGAGCTGGCCCTTGCGCCTCAGGGCCGCCAGATGGTCCGCCGCCGCCCGCGGCTGGATACCGAAGGCGGCCGCCGCCTCCCGCACCGTGGGGGGATAGCCCTGGCGGGCGCAAAACTCCTCGACAAACGCCAACACCGCCTGCTGTTTTTCAGTCAAGGGCTTCATGAGTCCGATATACTATACAAATGTATACTTGTCAAGAGAATAGTATTTGTCATTCCTCATAATCTATAAAAAAGAGCCAGGGGAGTTGGGCACCAGGGAAGGTGGGTTCCCGATCCGGGGCGCCAAGGAGGCGGTGAAGCCCGGCGACGCCAAGAAGAAAGAAGCCAAGCAGGTCAGGGCTGCGGAGAAGAAGTCTGCCGCTCCGGAAAAGTCTCAGCCGGAAAAGAAGTAACCTGGGGAGGGCGCGGGATCCCGGGCGAGACGCCGGCGGCCTGGCCCTGCACCTCTCCCTGGCGCGGTCACAACTTCTTCAGCCGCTGCTGCCGGCGGCGCTGGTCCTTGGGCAGACGCCGGGCCGGGCCTTTTTTGAGGCGGTGGTCCCGGGATTCCTCCGGCTCCTCTCCGGCCTCCGGCTCCCGGTCCAGCAGGTACTGCCTCTCGAACTGGGCGGCGCTGATCCAGGCGGCCCCCGCCCCTCGGGCCCAAGTCTGGATCTCCCGGTCGGAGGTGACCACCACGGCCCGCGGCCCCTCCAGGGCCAGCAGGCGCTTGATGACCTGGTCGGCCGTCTCCCCCCGGCGGGAGAAGATGATCGAGAGCCCCCGCTGTCGGTCCCGGGTCTCTTTGAGGCCGCCCCTTAGCCAACCGTCGAAGACCACGGTGATTTTCTGGGGACCGCGCTCCCGATAGGCCGCCAGCCGCGCCAGCAGCGCCGCCCTGCCGGCCTCCAGTTCCCGGGCGTCCAGCTCTTGCAACTCCGGCGACTGGCGGATTAAGTTATAGCCATCGATAATGAGATGCAAGGTCATAGAAGATTATGGAGAGATCACATAAAGATAGGGGCTCATTAAAACTTTGCTTGCCAAAGCGTATTATCTCTGCTATAGTTGCAGCCGATTATGATATTATATAATCGTGGAGGGGGACCACAAAATGCCTAACTGGCGATACGGTTTACTCATTTTGCCGTTGCTGGCGGTGTTGGCGGGCTGCGCCGGGGCCCCGGAGAAGCCCGCCACCGTCCTGGCCCCGGCGCTGCCGCAGTATGCGCCGCCGGCCAACCTGACCGCGGAGCAAGGTTATATTGAAAACCTGTTGGTTAAAAACGGTTATAACGATGAGGGCTCCAAACCCACGGTGATCGTGGTCCACAAGCTTAGCCGCCAGCTCACTTTTTACCAGGGGATTACCCCTCTGAAAAGCTATCCCATTGTCTTAGGTAACGATCCCTACAACGATAAGTTGTGCCAGGGTGACACTTGCACTCCTGAAGGAGTGTATCGGGTGCGTGCCAAGTATCCCCACAGTAGATGGGACGCCTTCATCTGGCTGGACTATCCCAACACCCAAAACTGGCTGAAGTTCGCTCGGGCCAAGGAAGCCGGCCGTCTGCCCCCGGATGCCGAGATCGGCGGCCAGGTTGGTATCCACGGCACTGAGGACCCGCTGCGAAACCTGAGCGGCGTGAACTGGACCCACGGCTGCATCTCCCTGCAGAACCATGACCTGGAAGAAATCTACCCCCTGGTGACCGAGCGGACTCTGGTGGTCATCACGAAGCAATAGCTCCCGGAGCGCCGGGAGCCTGGTTTTGCAAGCATTACCCAACTTGAGGGTTCAGCCGCGGCAAAGGCAGTTGCGGCTTCTAGTCGGGTTCCTTCAGGGGCCTCAGGGAACGGCCCGTGGCCGCCGTCGTTTAGGGCGCCACTGGCGTCTCGCCGGTGCAGCTTCCTGTAGGGTTGGCACTGCCCGCCATTATCCTTCTCCCGCTCCCCGGTCCCAACTCCTCTCTCAGGGGAGAGGGAGAAAAGCCCGGGCAATTTCTGGTGTTATAAACCTGCCATCCATGCCACTCCCCCCCCCACGCGGGCAGCACCTTCTTTGAGGGACGAGGAACCCCGCGGCGCTCAGAATCCAGGGCCGCAGGCGGTGTAGGCTGCCGGCGGCCCTGGGTTCTTTATCCAAAAAGCGTATTATTTCGGCACTTCCAGCGTCAGGTACTGGGTACGACTTTGACGCTTGATAAGGAAACGGACGTAGCTCTCCTTCTTCAGCCGGTCCACCGCGGTCTGAAAGTCCTTGACCGTGTTGATGGCCTGGTTGTCGATCTCCATCACGATGTCTCCCGCCTGCATGCCGGCCTCGGCCGCGGCGCTGTCCTGTTCCACCCCTTCCACCAGGACACCCTTGGTGTCTCGGAGGTGGAAGCGCTTGGCCAGTTCCGGGGTGATATTTTGCACCAGCAGGCCCAGAGGGTTTTTCTCGCCGGCCCCTTCTTCTTTAGCTTCGCTGGCCTGCCGTTCTTCCGTGAGTTCGGAGACGGCCAGGTTGAAGGTCTTCTCCTTGCCGTCCCTGAGCACCTTGACGCTGACCTTGGTGCCTGGGGGGGTGTCGGCCACCAAACGGGGCAGATCATTCATTTCACCGATGGGGTGGCCATTGAATTCTAAGATGATGTCCCCCTGCTTAATGCCTGCCTTTTCCGCGGGAGATCCGGCATTGACTTCCGCCACCAGGGCCCCCTTGGCTTCGGCCATCCCGAAGGACTTGGCCAGCTCCGGGGTCACAGTCTGCACCTCGACCCCGAGCATGCCGCGGGTCACCTTGCCCTTGGCCTTCAGTTGCGGGATTACCCAGGTGGCCATACTGCTGGGGGTGGCAAAGCCGATGCCCTGGCCGCTGGCCAGAATGGCGGTATTGATGCCCACCACTTCACCCTGGAGGTTGAGGAGGGGACCGCCGCTGTTGCCGGGGTTGATGGAGGCATCGGTTTGCAGGAAGTTGTCATAGGGGCCGGCGCCGATAACCCGGCCCTTGGCGCTGATAATCCCCTGGGTGAAGGTGTTGCTCAGGCCGAAGGGGTTGCCCACCGCCATTACCCAATCCCCCACCCGCACCGCGTCGGAATCACCCAGCTTCAGGAAGGGCAGGTCCGGAGGCGGGTCGATGATCTGAAGCAAGGCCAGATCGGTCTTGGAATCCCGGCCCTTGATGGAGGCCTTGAATTCCTTGCCGCCGAAGAGCTTGATGGTAATCTTGTCGGCGCCCTCCACCACGTGGTTGTTGGTAAGGATGACTCCCGACGGCTCGATGATGAAACCGGAGCCCAGGCTGCGGGTCTTGAAGGTTTTGGGCATTTCTCCGAAGAATTTTTTAAAAAATTCCTGGAAGGGGTCCCCCTGCCCGAAGGGGGTTTGCCCGCCCGGCCCAGAGGGCGCCTGGTTGAAAAATTCCGTGGCCTGGTTTTTCACCTTTCTCTCGGTGCTGATGTTGACCACGGCGGCGCCGGTTTTCTTGGCCAGTTCGGCAAAGGTGTCAGTGGTTATGGCTTGCTGGGCCTGGGCCGGACTGGGGGAGAACCCCAAGGCCAGCAGGAACAGCAATCCTGGGATAAACATCAACCAACTAAGGGATAGACTTCTTTTCTTCATTCCGCTTCTCCTCTGTTTTCAAATCGCTCTTCCCGGCCAAAGACGGCATGGCCGATTTTTTGCCCACCACCACCAACAGATATTTATCGGGTTGCAGATATTTTTCCGCCACCCTCTGAATATCCACGGGGGTCAGGTCCTGGATCATATTCGGATACTTCCAGGGATAATCCAACCCCAGCCCGTAGATTTCCACATAGCCCATGAGCTGGGCCCGCTTGCTCATGGAATCCATTTTGCGGGCGAAACTGCCGATTAAATTAGATTTGGCATCCTCAAGTTCCTTGGGCTTCACCGGCTGGCTCATGATGAGTTTGAGCTGCAGCCGCACCTGGGAGATGGCCTCGGCGGCGCTGGAGTTTTTAGTCTCCAGGGAGACGGTGAAGGGACCCGGCCCCAGCCCCGGGGAAAAGGAGCTGCTGACGCTGTAGGCCAGGCCGCGGCTCTCCCGGATCTCGTCCATCAGACGGGAGGAAAAGCCGCCGCCCCCCAGGATGTAATTCATTACCTGGCAGGCGTAAAAGTCCGGGTTCTGCCGGTTAATGCCCAGGTTCCCCAGAATGATGTTGGCCTGGCTGATGTCCCTATCAATGAGCACCACCTTGCGTTCCGTCAGAGGCGGAATGGCTGCCGGTTTCGGGGAAGGCAAAGTAGCTGCGGGCCAGGCTCCGAAGATCTTGGTCACCCACTGGCGGGCCTCATCCTGGGTCAAATCCCCCACCACGGACAAGACCGCGTTGTTGGGGCGATAGTAGGTACGGTGAAACTGCGCCAGATCCTGGGGGGTGATGGCGGCCAGACCCTGGGGGGTGCCCATCACCGGATGGCCATAAGGAAAGTCTCCGTAGAGGTCCTGGGCGAAGGTGCGGCGGGCCACCACCATGGGGTCGTCTTCCTCGCTTTTCAGGGCGGCCTCGAATTGCGCCACTTTTCGCTGCACTTCAGCGGGGGCGAAGGCGGGGTTCAACAGGACGTCCTGGAGGAGCCCCAGGCCGGCGCCCAGGTCCTTTTTCAAAATGACCAGGTTGATGGTGGCAAAATCATCGCCCCCCCTGGCCCCGAGGCGAGCCCCGATGAAATCGACTTCCTGGGCGATCTGGGGAGCGCTGCGCCCCTGGGTGCCACTCAAGAGCAGAGAAGCCGTAAGGTTGGCCAGACCCTCCTTCCCTTGGGGTTCTTGCAGGGTGCCGGCCTTGATGAACAGCTGCAGGGAGACCATGGGCAACCCGGACTGTTGGGAAAAGAGCCAAACCAGGCCGTTGGGTAGTTGTTCCCGCACCCCCAAAACCTGCTCAGAGGCTGCGGCTGGTCCATGCCCAAGCAGCCCGCTCAGCAAGCAGGCCAGGACCAGCATGACTAACCGGCCATTGGCCATGAACCGCCCATTCTTCGACTTAAGACCCATAAAGTGATCCTGGAGTAATAAACACTTAAGGCGGGCTACTCCGTCAACAGAAAACCGTCCTTGCCTCTATTATCTGATTACCCCGCCTGGATGGGAATGCTCCGCCTGGGGCTTGCCGGTCTCGACCGGCGCCAGAAGGCCCACGGTGCAGTTCATGGGTACCAGGTATTTTTGGGCCACCCGCCGGAGGTCGGCGGCGGTCACCTGCTGGAGCTTGGGGATATACTCCTTTAACAGGGTCCAGCGGGCCACGCTCTCGGTTTTGCCCAGCAACATGCCCCGGTAGAAGATGGAGTCCAGGTCCAGGTAAAATCCCGCGGTGGCCTGATTTTTGGCCTTAATAAGCTCCGGGTCGCTCACCAGTTCCGTCTGCAGCCGCTTGATCTCGGCGTCCAGGCCCGCCTCCAATTGAGCCACGGTTTTGCCCGGCATGGGCTGGCCATAGAGCATAAAGAGAAAGGGATCGCGGGTATCCAGGTTGTAGTCCGCCCCCGCCTCCAGGGCCAGCTTCTGCTGATAAACCAGGTTGTGATAAAGACGGGAGCTTTGTCCCTCGGAAAGGATGCGGGAGAGCAGCGCCAGGGGATAGGCGTCCTCCGGCGTCTGCCAGTTAGGGACGTGATAGCTCATCAAAATATAGGGGAATTGCGCCTCCCGGTGCACCCAGACGCGGCGCTCCCCGTATTGCTGCGGCTCTTGGGCGGTGACTTTTGGGGGTTCCGGCCCCGCCGGCAAATCCCCGAAGGTGTCCTCGACCTCTTTCAAGGCCTCCTGGGGTTCGATATCCCCCACCACCACCAGGGTGCAGTTGTTGGGTTGATAGTAGCGGTGATAATACTGTTGAAAGTTCTCCAGGCTGATGCCCTCGATGTCGTGCTGCCAGCCGATCACCGGCCACTGGTAGGGGTGGGCCTGGAAGGTGGCGGCCAGAGCGGCTTCCTCCATGAAGCTTTGTGGCTCGTCTTCGGTGCGCAGGCGCCGCTCTTCCAAGACCACCTTTTTCTCCGTCTGGAAGCCCTCCTCATTGACGTTGATGCCCTTCATGCGGTCGGCTTCCATCTCCAGCCAATGTTTGAGCTGATCCTTGGGGCCGGTTTCAAAAAAGGCGGTATAGTCACGGGAGGTAAAGGCGTTATCCGAGCCCCCCACCCTTCCTACTTCCCGGGAGAAGTATTTGGGGGCATACTTGGCAGTCCCTTTGAACAGCAGGTGTTCGTTGAGATGGGAGATGCCGGTCTTGCCCAGGCACTCGTTACGGGACCCCACCCGATACCAGAGCTGCACGCTGACGATGGGCGCCCGGCTCTCTTCGAGGAGGAGCACCTGCAGCCCATTATCCAGCTTGTGCTCCACCACCTGGTCAAAGAGGTTGGGGCCCTCCTGGGCCCGGAGGTCCGCCGGCGCTCCCAGGCCGAGGCCAATGGCCACCAGGACGGCCGCCAGCAGGACTCGCCCGGAGGCCGCGGCGGCTCCGGGGCGGCCGCCGCCATTAAAGATGCGGGAGAATAAGGTCATGAGTTATAGGTCTGCGTCCCCTTGGGGTTTGGCCGCACCCAGACGGCCGGAAAGCAACCGCCCTCGTTCCGGGGACAGGAAAAAAGGCGAAAACTCCGTTCCTTTAACAAGTTAACATATATACTTCGCGGAAATAATTCAAGGGAAGAGCCGCAATATTATGCCTCCGTCACGGGTTCGGCTTCTGACCCGGGGTCCGGAAAATCGCCAGGATCAGGGCGGCGCCGGAGGACCCCGCCAGGTCCAGGCCCACATCCCTGAGGCAGCCGGTGCGGGATGCGAGCCGGGTTTGGTGGCCTTCATCCAGGAGGGCCATGGCCAGGCAGAGCCCCAGGGACCAAAGAAAGGCGCGGCCGCCCCGGTAACCCGGGTCGGCCCGGAAGGCCCGGAACCATAGAAAATAGAGGAAGCCGTAGTTACCGACATGCCCCACGGACTTGCGTATATAGAAATGGATCAGCTCGAACTGGGCCGGGCTCAGGGTCGGCAGCAACCAGTGCAAGACTTTTCCGGTATTGTTGGCGGACCCCAGGTCTCCGGAGAGGGCTAACATCAACCCGCACCAGACCAGTACCGGCAGCCAGTACCCCAGAAATTTCCTGCCTTCCGGAAGCGAGATCTTCAGGCCCAATGTCCTTTCTTTTAGTTGGACTTTTGCGGGACGTTCTTCAACTAGCAGCAGAACAAAAACTGTTAGAGGCTATTGCAAAACTTGATTTCACTGTCATCCTGAACGCGGTGAAGGGTCTCAAGTCACTAAAAATATGAGATTCTTCGCTTCACTCAGAATGACATTTTTGGCCAGACCGCGGTTTTGCCATGATTTCTAATGTTAACGACTCTGGATAGCAAAGGATAACGGCAAATTAGCTAGAGATCAACCTCTGTGAAAAGAGAATTTTGAGCGGGTATATTACCTTCAAAATGGATTATTTGGCTCTCTCAATCCGGCAAACCGCGGGGGTAAGGCCGCAACTTTTCGAAGCAATCTCGCCTTTAGAGGCTGCCAGTTATGAGAAGAGAGCTCGGCGCCAGGCGGCGCCTTCTCTGATTTGCAGTTGATCCTGGGAACCAGGTCCTCAGGGTTAAGCGCTTAATTTAGGTGATGGATCTGACCACCCCGCCGTCGACCCGTACAGCCGCGCCGTTGGTGGCCGAAGCCAGGGGGCTGGCCAGATAAGTCACCAGGTTGGCGACCTCTGCGGTGCTGGCGAAGCGCTGCAGAATGGAGGTAGGGCGGACAGACCGAAAGAATTCCTTCTCCACCTCCGCCGGCGTAATTCCCTTGGCCTGGGCCAGTTCAGCGATGAAACGGCCGACGCCTTCCGAGCGGGTGGGACCGGGGAGCACCGCGTTCACCGTCACCCCCGTGCCCATGGTCAACTCTGCCAGCCCCCGGCTCAGGGCCAGATACATGGCCTTGGTGACGCCGTAATGGATCATCTCCACCGGGATGTTGATCCCGGACTCGCTGGACAGGAAGATGATACGGCCCCAGTCGGCGGCCTTCATGCCCGGCAGGTAGCGGCGAGACAGGCGCAGGCCGCTCATGAAGTTAATCTCGATGATAGCCTGCCAGTCGGCATCGCTAATCGCTTCGAAGGGCCGATGCTCGTACATCCCCAGGTTGTTGACCAGGATGTCCACCGCCGGAAAGCGGCGGCCGGTCTCCGCGGCCCCCTCTGTTTTGGCCAGGTCGGCCACCAGGGGTTCAAGTTGCGACTGAGGATGGGTCTGGCGAATTTGATCGATGGCACTGGCCACCCGGGCCTCGGTGCGGCCGTTGACGATCACCCGACAGCCTTCGGCCGCCAGTGATTTGGCAATGGCCAAGCCGATCCCGGCGGTGGAGCCCGTCACCAGGGCCAGTTTGTTCTCGATCTTCAGGTTCATAAGCACTCCACCCGGTTTTTATCTTTAATATATCCACTGGATCGAGGTCGTCAAGGAAGGTGGGTTGCCGAAAAACCTTTGGGCGCACAGCTCCTATGGTTGGCGCAGGCCAAGGGTGATAACGGGGGGAGTCCCTGGAGCGGATAATCTTCTTTGGTTGGTGACATTATCTTGCTCACCCTGCCATTCTCATAGACCACTACGGTTTTCGCCAGGGCGGCTACGTCCTCAGGATCATGGGTTATGAGGATAACCGGGATGGCAAACCGCTCTTTCATCTTCAAGAGTTCCTGGCGCATCTTGGCCCGCAGCAGGGTATCCAGGGATGAAAAGGGTTCATCCAGGAGCAGGAGACTGGGGCGGCGGATAAGGGCCCGGGCCAGGGCCACTCTCTGCCGTTGTCCTCCGGAGAGGTCCCGGGGCAGGCAATCTTTTACGGGGGTCAACTCAAAAATCTCCAGCACCTCCTCCAGACGCAGTCTCTCTGCCCGCGGCAGGCACCAGGACCAGCCCCTTTTCAAGCCGAAAGAAATATTCCGGGCCACCGTCAGGTGCGGAAACAGGGCGTAATCCTGGAAGACATAACCCAGGTTCCGGTGGCGGGACGGCACCATGATTTTCCGGCGGGAATCGAAAAAAATCCGCTCCCCTACCACGATCCGCCCTGCATCCGGGGTAATCAGGCCGGCGATGGTCTGCAGGGTGAGACTCTTGCCCGCACCCGAGGGACCGAACAGGACCACAAAGTCTTTCTCTGAGGCAAACGCCACTTCCAGCTGGAAGACCCGCCGTCCCGACCACAACCGTTTTTTGATATCCACCAGGGTTTTCATGATTCTCCCCTGCGCTCCTTGCGGGTGACCGGGTTTAGCAGTCTAGTGTTGTGCTGCATAAATAGTTTGGCATTAAATCAAGTGAAAACTTAAATTCCACGGGTATTAAGGTCCCCCTTTTCCAAAGGGGGGTTAAAAAAAACCGTAGTTTGAAATGTCCTAGCAATTATGCAGCATCACACTAGGCCGGGCCAAAACCATATTTCTTGAAGACCTCCTGGGCGGTGGGGCTCAAGATAAAATCCACAAAGCTCTGGGCCAGGTCCTGCTTCTGGCCGGCTGCCACCAGGGCCACCGGATAGATGATGGGCTGGTGCCCCTGGACTTCGGCCACTATTTTCACCGTCCCCTTGGCAATGGCGGCATCGGTGGCGAAGACCAACCCAGCGTCCACCTCGCCCCGGCTCACGTAGTCCAGCACCTGGCGCACCGATTCCCCGTAAATAAATTTGGGTTTCAGGATCTCCCACAACCCTGCTTTGGTCAAGGCCTCCTGAGTGTAGCGCCCCACCGGTACCGTTTCGGGATTGCCCAGGGCCACCCGTTTTACCTCCGGCAAGGCCAGATTCCCAAGACCGGCCAGCGGCAGACTGGACCCTGCCGGCGCGATGAGCACCAGGGTGTTGCTCACAAAATTTTTCCGGCTGGCCGGTACGATGAGCCCCTTCTCCTGGGCCTGGTTCATGGTTTTTTGATCCGCGGCAGCAAACACGTCCACCGGGGCGCCTTGAGCGATTTGCTGGAGCAAGGACCCGGACGCCGCAAAATTACAGGTGATTTTGACGCCGGGATGGGTCTTCTCAAATTGGCCGGCCACCTCTTTCAGGACATTGGTAAGGCTGGCGGCGGCGGAGACGATCAGTTCTTGATCGGCGCAGGCCGGTGCAGCCCAGAGGATCATAGCTCCCAATAACAGCGTGATGATGGACTTCAGATTAGCCATGTAAGCTCCTTAACTTCAGATGTAGCCACCCTTTAAGGCCTTGCCGGAGACCACCAGGATGGTGACGCACACCGTCGAGATGAGCAGAACCAAGAGAGTGGCCCCCGCGTCGTTACCGGCCTGAACCGCGTCGTACACGGCCAGGGACAGGGTTTGGGTCTTGCCGGGGAGGTTGCCGGCCACCATCAGGGTGGCGCCGAACTCACCCATGGCCCGGGCGAAGGCCAACATGGCCCCGGCCAGAATTCCCCGCCAGGCCAGGGGCAGGGACACCCGAAAAAAGACCGCAGCCTCCGACAGGCCCAGGGTGCGGGCGGCGTCTTCCTGGTTATGGTCCACTTCTTCAAAGGCGGCCCGGGCCGATTTGTAGATCAGGGGGAGGGACACCACGGCCGCGGCCAGGGCCGCGCCCTGCCAGGTAAAAATTAAGGAAATCCCCCAGGTTTTCAGGAGCCAGTGGCCCAGCCAGCCTTGCCGACCGATCAGGACGATGAGGTAATACCCCAAGACCGTGGGAGGCAATACCAGCGGCAGGGTGCAAAGTGCGTCCAGCCCTTCCCGGCCCCAAAACTTGCTCCGGGCTATCAGGAAGGCCAGATTCACCCCGACGACAAAAGTCACCAGGGTTGCCACGCCGGCCACTTTCAAGGTCAACCATAGAGGGGTGAGTATTATAGCGAAATTTCCCATGCCAGTCCCATTATCGAAATTTTGTTGAAATGAAGATGCAAATCTTATACCGCCAAACGGGCCGCATGATTAACTATTCTTATTAATTACTAAAATAGACTTATAAGATAAAATCATAGAAGCTCTCCGGCGCCATTATTTACAATAATGCTAATATACTGAGCGCACCAATATAGATATTATTCATTTTAGTAAATAAAATTACCTGAGCAGTCGCTCATGGGCCTGGGGCCCACCCATAAATTATGAAAAGTCTGGTGGGGCGGGCCGCAGTAATCGCCTGGCAGGGTGCGCACTCTGCACCTGATATCTCTCGCCAGCCGCTTTAGTCCGCACCGGCGAGACGCCTGTGCCGGCAATTCTTCACAACTTTTCCAGGCAGGATTTTGCTGGCGGGGAATTGAGGGGCCGGATAGCTGCCGAAGGTGATAACGTCCAGTGGATGGGGTCGTCAAGGAAGGTGGGTTCCCGGAAAACCGTTGCGCGGCCGGCTCCTAGGGTGGGCGCCGGGAAAAGGCGGGACCCCGCGACCTCAGCCCAGGATGGCCTCCACAAAGGCCTGGGCCTCGAAGGGCCGCAGGTCCGCCATGGCCTCGCCCACCCCCAGGTAACGCAAGGGGATGCCGGTTTCATGGACCACTCCCAGGGCTACCCCGCCCTTGGCGGTGCCGTCCATTTTGGTGAGTACCAGGCCGGTAAGCCCCACCGCCTCGTGGAACAGGCGGGCCTGGCTCAGGGCATTCTGGCCGGTGGTGGCGTCCAGGACCAGGAAGACCTCGTGGGGCGCGCCAGGAAGCTTCTTGGCCGCGGTGCGCTGCATCTTTTTCAGCTCCTCCATCAGGTTCACCTTGGTATGGAGGCGGCCGGCGGTATCGATATAGACCGTGTCCACTCCCCGGGCCTGGGCCGCGGCCAGTCCGTCAAAGACCACCGCCGCGGGGTCGGCCCCGGTTTTTTGCTTAACCACGGACGTCCCCAGGCGCTGGCCCCAGGTCTCCAGTTGCTCCACCGCCGCGGCCCGGAAGGTGTCGGCGGCCACCAGCAGCGGGGTGAGGCCCCGGGACAGGTCCTGGTGGGCCAGCTTGGCGATGGTGGTGGTCTTGCCTACGCCGTTGACCCCCACCAGCAGCACCACCCAGGGCCGGGCCTTGATCGGCGGCGGCGGCGGCGCCGTTGCCAGCAGGGCCACCATCTCCGCCTTCAGGGCGGCCTTCAGTCGGGACGCCTCCAGAAGCTCCCGGCGCCGCAACTTCTCCTGCAGGGAGCGGATGAGAAACAGGGTGGTCTCCACCCCGAGATCGGCGGAGATCAGTAATTCCTCCAGATCCTCCAGGAGCTGGGCGTCCACCTGCCGCCGCCCCTTGAGGAGGCGGTCCAGGCCGCCAGCCAGGGCCTCGCGGGTGCGGCCCAGGCGCTCCCGCAGGCGGTGGAACCTGCCCCGGCGGGCCTCGGCGGCCTCGGCTGCATTTTCCTCGGCGGCCTCGATTGGCGTTGTCGCGGCGGGTTTAAAACCCGCCGCTACTTCTTCTGCGGCTTCCGGCAGCAGTTCGGGCTCCGGGAGGGGGGACCCCGCCTCTAGGGGTGCGGAGGCCGAAACCTCTTCCGGCGGCGGGGCCAGGCCCTCATCCCGGCCCTTGTCTTTACGGCGAAACCAGCGGGCCATGGTTATTGGGTGGTGATCCGGGAGAAATCGGCCATCCGCAAAAAGGTGGCGCTGATGCGTTTTAACAGAGCCAGCCGGTTGTTACGTATGCGCTCATTATCAGCCATTACCATTACCTTGTCGAAGTAAGCGTCAACCGTTCCCCGCAGGCTAGCCAGTGCCTGGCACGCCGCACGATAATCGCGATTTCGCAGTGCGGAATCCACCTTTCCCTCTAGATGAGTGAAGAAAAGGTTATATAAATCTTCCTCTTCAGGATGTTCGAAAAGAGTTGGATAAATTTCCAAATCCTTGGCGTCTTTAGAGATGTTAATCACCCGCTTGAAGGCCAACGCCAGGGCGGGGAAGTCGGGGCTTTGGCGAAATTCTTGCAGCGCCTTGGCTTTGGCGACCGCTTCTTCCACATCATGTAATTCCGTGGCCAGAACCGCGGCCACAGTTTCGTATTCGAGGCCCTCCCCCACCAGCCGATTATGCAAGCGAGTCTTGAAGAACTCCAGAACCTCCGCAAGGACTTCCTGGGGTTCACGATTTAATTTATCTTTAAGTAGTCCCAGGCTCTCGCCAATGGCGTCCGGCAGGTCGATACGGAAGCCTTTCGCATCGATGATATTAATGATGGCTAAGACATGCCGCCGCAAACCATACTGATCCGCCGTACCGGTGGGTTTGAGACCCACCCCGAAGAAGCCGCAGATAGTATCGAGCCGGTCAGCTATGCCGATTAATGAACCAATCAGGTCTGCAGGCAGGATATCATCGGCGTGGCGGGGCAGGTAGTGGCTAAACAGGGCGGTGGCCACCCTGGGGTCCTCGCCGTCCAGCAAAGAGTATTTTTCGCCGATCACCCCCTGGAGGCTGGGGAATTCCCCCACCATTTCCGTGGTGATGTCCGCCTTGGCCAGGGTGGCGGCCCGGCTTACCTGGTCCGCCAGGGCCGGGGCCAGCTCCCGGGCCAACCAGAGCGCCAGCTCCCGGAAGCGCTCCATCTTCTCATAAGAGGTGCCCAGCAGGGAGTGGAACACCACCCCTTTCAGGGCCTCCACCCGCTTTACCAGGGGAATCTTGCAGTCCTCCTGGAAGAAGAACATGGCGTCGCTGAGACGGGCCCGCAGCACCCGCTCGTGGCCCCGGCGCACCAGGTTGGGGTCTCGGGCCACGGTGTTGTTCACCGCGATGAAGTGGGGCAGCAGCTTGCCGTCTTGGCCCCGCAGGGAGAAATAGCGCTGGTGCTCCCGCATGGAAGTGATGAGGACCTCGTCGGGGAGCTGCAGAAATTTTTCCTCAAAGTTGCCCACCACCACCGAGGGAAATTCCACCAGGAAGGTGTTCTCCTCCAGCAACCCCGGGTTGGGCGCCACCTCGCCGCCCACTCCGGCCGCGGCCTGGGCCAATTCCTTCTCCAGGTGCGCCCGGCGAGCCGCCGGGTCCACCAGGACGTGGGCTTTTTGTAAGGCGGCAACATATGCTGCCGCGGACTTAACCTCAATGGCCTGGGGGGCCAGGAAGCGGTGGCCATAAGTTACCGGGCCGCTAGCCACTTCCGCCAGGGAGAATGGCACTACCCGTCCCTGGAAAAGGGCCAAAATCCAGTGGATGGGCCGGGCAAAGGTGAGGTGCAGGTCTCCCCAGTGCATGGACTTGGGGAAGCTCAAGGCCATGATGAGGTCCGGCAGGATCTCTTGCAGGCAATCCAGGGTGGGCCGGCCGGTGACGCTCTTGCTCACTGCCAGATAGATCCCCCGGGGGGTGTCCAGTTCCACCAGGTCGGTCACCGCCACCCCCTGGCCCTTAGCGAAGCCCAGGGCCGCGGCGGTGGGCTTGCCGTCGGCGTCCAGGGCCACCGCCTTGGGAGGTCCGATGATCTCCTGCACCATCACCGCCTGGCTGGCTGCCAGCTCCCGGGCCACCAGGGCGAGGCGCCGGGGGGTGCCCCAGGCGGAAATCTCGCCGACCCCGATGCGGGTCTGCTCCAACCTTTGGCGCAGGCTCTGCGCCATTTCGCTGAGCACCGGCGGCAGAAAACGGGCCGGGATCTCCTCCGTGCCGATCTCCAATAATAATTCGCTTCCCATGGTTTCCCTCGTTAGCAGCTATCAGCCATCATCTGTCAGCGGTCAGCTTCTTCAGCTCATAAATCTGAATTTTGCACGATTTGGAGTATTTTCTTTAACAAATCCAGGCCCAGGTTTCATCGAGGTAAAACTAGTTCTGCCAATGCTGATAGTATCGTGTTTCAGAAATATCTTTAAAAAAATATCTGGGGTTTATGTAGCCGCAGGCTTTAGCCTGCGCTCATTTTCCCTAATTATTTCGCAAGCTAAAGCTTGCGGCTACATTTTAAATGCCTAGGGATGATGGAATTATTTAATAAAGGTACATCCGAAACACGATATTTGTGGTCTATTCCCGAATTGATTATTCATTGAAAATGACTGATTTTTAACGCCCCCTTTGAAAAAGGGGGCAGGGGGGATTTAAAATAACCTCCTGAAATCCCCCTAAATCCCCCTTTTCCCAAGGGGGACTTAACCAGGCCCAATCAAGCCTTCCAGTCCTGATATTACGTCCAACTAATTATGAAACACTCCACTAGTTCTGCAAATGCTGCCAGGGTATCGTCCAAGGATTATCTTGCCTTAAGTATTGAGGTCTTTTCTCCCTCCCCCTTGAGGGGGGCGGGTTGGGGTGGGGGTGAATATCTATTTCCGCAAAAGTGGGAAGCCCATCTCTTCCCGCTGTTTCAGGTAGCCTTCGGCGCACAGGCGGGCCAGGTTCCGCACCCGGCCGATGAGGCTGTTGCGTTCCGCCACGCTGATGGCCCCCCGGGCGTTCAGGAGGTTGAAGGTATGGGAGCACTTCAGGCAGTAGTCGTAAGCGGGCAGGACCAGCCCCAGGGCGGCGATGCGGCTTGACTCCGCCTCGTACATGGAAAAGAGGCGGAAGAGCATGTCCACGTCGGCCTGCTCAAAATTATAGATGGAGTGTTCCACCTCGCCCCGGTGATGCACGTCGCCGTAAGTGACCCCTTTGGTCCATTGCAGGTCGTAGACGCTTTCCACCCCCTGGAGGTACATGGCGATGCGCTCCGGGCCGTAGGTAAGCTCCACGCTCACCGGATGGAGGTCGATGCCCCCGGCCTGCTGAAAGTAGGTGAACTGGGTGATCTCCATGCCGTCCAGCCATACCTCCCAACCCAGGCCCCAGGCCCCCAGGGTGGGAGATTCCCAGTCGTCCTCCACGAAGCGGATATCGTGGTCCAGGGGGTCTATCCCCAGGGCCTTGAGGCTTCCCAGGTAGAGTTCCTGGATATTCTTGGGGGAGGGCTTCAGGATCACCTGGTACTGGTAATAATGCTGCAGGCGGTTGGGGTTTTCGCCGTAGCGCCCGTCGGTGGGCCGCCGGCTGGGCTCCACGTAGGCCGCGTTCCAGGGCTCGGGCCCCAGGACCCGGAGCAGGGTGGCCGGGTTGAAGGTGCCGGCCCCCACTTCGATGTCGTAGGGCTGCGCGATGAGGCAACCCTGATCGGCCCAGAAACGCTGCAGGGTGATAAGCAGTTCCTGAAAAGTCATGCGGCCCCCTCCCGGAGTGCAAATATCATGCTAATCTACACAAATGAGCCCCGGGTTGTCAAGGATGGCCCCAGGCCAGCGGCTTTTTGCCCTTTTCCCCCTTTGGGTCTTTTGGTTCTTGTTTGCCTTGTTTGCCTTTTTTGTCTTTCTGAAAAGTTTCTGGAATTGGTGGCACCGGCGTCCCGCCTGGGCGTACTAAGGTGACTGGCGAGGGAAAGTTCGGTGGGGCAGGCCGCAGTAATCGCCGTGTAGGGTGCGCACTGCGCACCATGAGGGACTGGTTATAAGTGGATCTTTTCGCCGTCCGCCGCAAAGATTAGGCCCCAGGCCGGGGCCGGCGGCCCATAATCCTCTTGACGGCGCCCCGCCCAGGGGTTATATGAAAATTACAGGCGCGTAGCTCAGGGGGAGAGCACTACCTTGACGCGGTAGGGGTCCGGGGTTCAAATCCCCGCGTGCCTACCATAGATTTGAAGGGGTTACGGTTTGAGGCCGTAACCCCTTTTAGCTTTTTGTGACCATTTTGTGACCGGTAGCTCCAAAAACCGCATTTTCTAACCGGCAGGCTGCTTCCTGATTGGTGGGTTTCATAAGGTGGGCATAGACGTTCAGGGTGATGGTGGGGCTGGCATGGCCAAGCTGGTTTTGAATGTATTTGATGTTTTCCCCTTGGGCGATTAACAGGCTGGCGTATGTGTGGCGTAAGTCGTGAAACCTTATGCATGGGCAGCCCGCGGCCTTCAGGGCGGGCCGGAAGTTGCGCCTGAGCATATTCTTGTTGTTGATATGGTTCCCGGCCTCGTTGGGGAATACCAGGTCCAGATCATTTTTCGGGCAGGCCAGCCGCCATTTCTTTAACTCCTTTATGACCGTGGGGCCAAGGTCAATTTTCCTTTTAGAGGTTTGAGTCTTGGGGGTGAACAGCCGCCCATTGTTGAAGGTGCGTTGTATGGCTATTTGGCAAGTCTCCCAATCCAGATCGCCCCACCTGAGCCCCAATAATTCCCCTTGCCGTGCGCCGCTAAAGATCGCCAGCATGAATAGAGTGCGATATTTCGGCTCGTCTATCTGGTCGAGAAAGTCGTTTATCTGGGCGGGAGTTAGAATCCGCAAATCCTGGCGGATTTCATTATCATCCTGTAATTGCTCCTGTCCCCTGGGCCGCTCTGCTTCTCTCAAAGGGTTGTGGTCAAGGTACTTGTGCCTTACCGCATAGCTCAAAATTTGCCCCAGGGTCACCAGAATCTTTCTCAGGGTCCCCAGGTTCATTCCTTCCAGTTGCCGGGCAGTGATGTATTTTTCGATAATGGTTATTGTTATCCGGTTGACCTTCAATCCTTCCAGGTCGTGAAAATGGTTTCTGACATGGCCCTCATAAACCTCCCAGGTACTTTCCCGAAGGTTGGGCCGCTTGTACTCAATCCAATCTTTTGCGACCTCTGAAAACAAGGGCACCTTCTTATCGGGAACATATGTGCCCTTCCTCACCTGGTCTTTGTAGGCATCTAATTCCCGGTCGGCGTCCTTTTTAGTAGTTCCCTCTGGCATGGTGAGGCGCTGCCTCTCTCCATGCTGGTCATAGAAATCCAGGACATACCGGCCCCGTCTTTTGCTGACCTTAGCCATTAAGTTTTCCCTCCTTTAACCGATTTTCCAGGGCTTCCAGGGCCAGGGGAAGGAATGAAGGTATCCTCCGACGCTCCGTTTCCCATTGGGCGATGGTCACTCTATGCGCCCCAAGCATCCGGCCCAATTGCTCCTGGGTAAACTTCCATGTTTGCCGCCATTGCTTTAATTCTGCCCCGTTCATGAAACTATTGTAGTCATTGAATACATTTTGTCAAGAGGAAAATGCGGAAAAATAAATTTCGAGGTGGCCGTAAATTTAGGATTATCTAGTATTCGGAGACTATCTTCGTTGTGGAGCAGAAAAAGTCAGATAAGACCCTGGCCATCTCCCCGCCCCCGGCTCATCATCCTAACTCGTCTGTCATGTCCCCACGCCTGCCCGCCTGATGCCACATAGGATTTCCCGGCCCAAAAGGCAAACCCGGAGATTTTTCAATTTTTCGGTTCGATGGAGGGGCCGGTAGGGGAATCATCAATATTTATTAATATATCGGCCTGTTAGAGAAATCTTTCCCATCAGATGATGCCGACATTTTTATGCCTTACATTAATGTCCGCAACGTCTGCAACAGGATTAACCCAAGGAATGGCGGGAGTTTGACGATACAGACGTTGAAGACCCAATGTCTGCAACGTCTGACTTTGTGCAAAAATGCAAATTCAGCCCCCCCCTTTTTGGTAGGGGCGTGGGGATGGTCCGCCCCACCACAACCTGAGCCGGATTGGTTACGGCCTGGCTAAAGGCCAGGTTGAAGCAGTGAAAGCCATTCCCTGGAGTAATCGCCCTTCCTCTGCCCCGGTCTGCCCTGCCCGGAGGCTTCCATCACGCACCACCGGCCTCGCACCCTTCTCCGTGCAGCCGTGCTCTTGCTACCCGGCTCAGCTCCCACCATCAACCGTTTGACCCGGCCCCAGGGCCGCCCCCTGCCCTGAGGATTTTTCGCCCCCGGAAGGCAATACCCTAGTGGGACTCCTACCCGCCCCCTACCTTGTAGGCCCCCCACGGAAATTTTTTCACTTTTTCGTCGAGGGTCAATCAGCAGCAGACCCCCCCCTGGTATGAGGCCGCCCCAAAAATTTTAATGAAAAATTCTCCCCGGTCGGCTGGGCACCTGTAATTGTTTTCTTCCTTTGGATTTGCAGATAGGTAGTCATTTATGAATTTATCAACCTCATCTCCTAAATGATTGCGTATGTCTTCTCTTGCTGTCTGGGTTGGGACAGAGGTTTCCCTAATTGACTTGGCTAGTTTAATAATTAAGATTACCGATGAGGAGGGTTTAGACATGAAAAAGCTAATCGGGACTCTGGTAATGGGAATTGCGGTTTTGGTAAGCCAACCTGTGGCTGCGCAATATGAGCAGCAAGAGCCCCAATATGAGCAGCAACAGCAGCAACAGCAGCCTCGTAAAGACTGGTTTCAAAACTATTATGATGGCTATGTTGATGGAGTGGAGCATAATAACCCCCAAAAGGATTCCGGCGGATTTTACGGGGCAGGTTATGATGACGCTCAGAAGGAAGAGCGGGAACAACAGAGAGGCCAGATACCCAAATATTGAGTCCCGGCTCCCTCCACCAGCTCCCCCACCTCCAAAATCCGTCTCAAGAGGCCCGCCCCTATCTCTCATTCTGATCAGTCTCAGGCCGTCCAGACCAGGGCAGCCTCCACCGCTCCGTCCAGGTCCAGGCCCCCGCCTCCTATCTCATAGATTTCCGGCTCCCAGAAGCAATACCATAGTGGGACTCCAGCCACCCCTCGATCATATAATGGATTGTGCGGCAACTTTTATCTTGCCTTTTCCATAGAGGGGTAATCAGCAGCAGGCCCCCCATGGATGGGACCCGCTCCATAAATTTTAAATAAAAATTTTAGCCCCCTTGCGTTATTGTGCTATAAGGGAATTACCTGACAGGTAAGGCCGATGACCGACGCTTTTCAAAGTTAAAGGTAAGGCCCGGGGAAGCGGCCAGGGGAGCGGCGAAGCCCTCGAAGCAGACCGCCCCGCCACCGGACTTGGTTAAAGCCCTGGTAGCCTTATACAAGGAGAAGTATCCGCACCTGCCGAACTTGGACTCTATCCTGCATTCGATCCAGGAATTTGAGCAGGCTAAGAAGGGACTTGCGCAGAAGGAGAGGTGCAAAATGGTAGACGTGTTTTTCTCCAGCACTACAGATATAAATTCTATAATTCAAGGATTAATCCAAAAAACCAAAAAGAACATTTATTTTGGAATGTTCGCTCTTACAAATAGGGATTTTATTGACCTTTTGAAGAATATTTCAAAAAATAATATTGTAGTTAATGGAATTGTGGATCAAGAGCAAATATACAATTCCAGGGAGATTCTATTTGACCTTATGAATTTTAGACATATACATATTAAAGCAATCGGAAGCAGGGATGCTAGAATGCATCATAAATTTATAGTTATTGATGAATATATTACCATTACTGGTTCATTTAATTGGACTTATCAGGCAAATCTTAGAAATAGTGAAAATATTATATTTATTAAGGATAAGGAAATAGCATCTAAATACATAGATGAGTTTATGAGATTAGAAAACAAAATAAATGGAACCCTTGACATGAATACTATTTACAAATTTGAGGATGATGATATCAATAACCTATTGATAGCACCTGGAGTGGATGAACTATTCACTAATACTATAATATATTATGATGAATATGGAAAAGCATACAAAACAAGGGTTAATCCAAACTCTGTCCGTTCATATTATGACGATAAAGGGAACATATCAAAAAAATATATAAAAGATTTCTTAACCTTTGACTTGTAGGCGGGCGGGTTCGCCTCGCTGTCACTCCTGCGCGAAGCTTTCCGAAGTTAATTTAGATAGTTGATAAGGCACTGGATGAAGTAGCGGGTTACTTGCCTAACTTAGCCCTTATCCACAAAGCCTCAAAAGTTGCAGGTATGATCTAGATATGGGAAATTTTTAACTTCGTGATTAATGGTGGATCACAGCAGTAATTCATACACCCTGGCACATGGCCTGTTCCTACCTGACGGCCCCCCCTAGCTAACGCCGTCAATCATTCGGCAACCGGTGCCCCGGCTCCGCCTTGGTGCCGCCCTCACGCCTGAAGGATTTTTGGCCAGGGGAGGCAAACCCCGGGGGAACCTCCCCTACAAATGCTTCCCTCATTTTTTGAGAGGCGAAAAGGGAGTAGGAATGGCAGGTCAAGCGATGAGGGAGAGGCCCCCTGAGAGATGGAACCAAGGCAAATATTTTAGAAGGTGAAAATTTAGCTGGGAGACATGGTCTTAATGGGCGATTTCCGGATTTGTCTGGCGCACCTTTACTTTTAGTACCTGCCCACTTGTTTGTGGCTTCCTGACCTTCCGGGAAGGCCGTCAGCCCCCTGTACAGGTTTATTTATTTCTCAAACAGTGGCCCTTTTGTAAAAAGGAGACCAGGGGCCGGTCTTCCTACTGCTGCGGATACTTGATCCTCTTGAATATTTTTGGCTATTTGTCTAAAACGATTAATAAGATTTTGGAGATGCTTTTTTCTTGTTCTCGTAAGTTGGCTAAACCCAAAGTGCTCCAAGATTTTTCGGAAGAAAAGCTCTTCGTCATTAGGCCCGCTAACTGTTGTATGAATCTGCAATCGGTCCAGAACCAAAAAAATTTCTGAAGGGGGAATTTCTTCAAACTTTCGACGACCGGCAGGGCGCAAGCGGACCGCAGGAGTGCCCGCCATTCTGACCACTATCCCTTCAGGTTTCCCGCTCCCCAATGCATCTTCCTGGACAATCTCTCCTGCTTTAAGCAGGGCTCTCAAGGCCAAGTTTAATCTATCTCGCACAGCACGGCCAGAACGCTGGAGATGGGGACACCCTTCGATATATAGATGATATAGGGAAGACCGCGTAAGAGGACCATCTTTCTCTATGATCCCTTTAAGGGTAGTGCTGATATTAGCAATGGGTGCCTCGCGGGGATCGGGAAAATCCATCTCGTCTGTATATCCCGTAAATGGTCCTGTCATGGAAGCAGGTTCATCAATGACTTCTCCAGGTTCCAGAGATTCTTCCTCCGGTTGACCTTCTGGCGACATTTCCATTTCTGCTGGTTTCTCTGCTTCCGGCTGTGAAGGGCTTAATTCCATATCCAAGGAGTATATCTCCAGGTCATTGCACGCCTGGATGATCTCCTGCACGGCGCGGTTTCTGTCGAGATAAAATTCAGATTCCCGGATGCGGACAAAGATCCATCCGGCCCTTCCTAATTGGCGTTGCCGGGCCATGTCATGCTCATATCTGTCAGGGCCATGCCAGGCGTCGCCGTCACATTCCACGGCTAACCGTGATTCCAAGCCCTCCACCACCAAATCGATGTAATAACCTGCCACTTCACACTGCGGACGCACCCGATATCTTCGTCTTAAAAGTTCCAGGGCCACATCAACTTCGAACCAACTGTCATACGGTTCGGGCTGATCCCCTAGTCGCCGCGGCCGGCGGGCCGCCTCGCGTTCTAAACGTTCCAGCTCTTCTCCTTCCCACCCTCTGCCTTCCGCCCACGGGCTTTCAAAGAACTGCAGCAACCTTCGGCGCAGACAATCCGGCCTCAGGTCGGATTGTTGCACACTGTGAAAGAGCCACACCTGGTCCTTGGCCCGGCTCATAGCGACATTGAAGCGACGCTGGAAATTTAGTTCGGTCAACGCCCTAAAATGTCGCTCAGGTGAATCAGGGGAAGCCACCAGTGAAAGAAAAATTACATTTCGTTGATCGCCCTGGAATGTGGCCGGAACCCCGCAACGTAATTTACGTTCTGCAATAATTCTGGGGTCCAGGGTAGTGGCGAGTCTTCTTTCGATTAGGTCTGCCTGGGCACGGCCTTGCAGGACAATCACTCCCATGGATTTGCCCTCATAAGCTTCGTCATTGAGGCATTGGAGGACGGTCTGCACTAATTGTTCAGCCTCTACTTCATTGCGAATTCTCTGGCCATCCCCTTCACAAAAGCCGCCAGGAACCAGTGTATGCTGTAAAGGCGGCAGGCGATCCACAGGGGCTTGCCGCAAGGGAACCAACGGAGCATCCCGGTAGCACAGGTCGTTACTAAACCTGATGATCTCCGGAACGCAGCGGAAATGCTCCCGCAAAGAAATGAGATTCCCGAAGGCCCGCTCGGCATGATCAAAGAGGCTGGTATCCGGCCGGAATTCGGCGCGAAAATGGAAATCCTGAAGGTTATCCCGGATCAAGCGGGCAATGTCGTCTTCCTTGATCCCTACTGCCTCGGGGCTGTTTTGCATCTTATCACCCACCACGATTATCCGTTTAGCCAGTAACAGTAGTGCGAGAGCGCTAAGTTCCGCCTGGGAGGCTTCATCAATGATAACCGTGTCGAAGAGGGCAGGTTTGGCCTCAATGGTGGCCCAGAGCTTGTGCAAGGGCATTACCCAGGCGGGAATCTTGTGGATGCATTCATTTAAATACTTGCGAGCCGTGCTGCGGTGGCGATAAGCATATTTTCCGAAATTCCCACCGACACGATCCATGGCATTGGTCCAGGCCACCAGATTTTTAATGGTTGGATCATCCAATCGCATAAAGAAAGATTGCCAGGCGTGTGCCGACGCGACTTCCTCGGTTCGCTTTTTTATTTTTTCTTTTATCCGATTGTATCTCAGCACCAGTCCCTCATACCGCTGGCGGTCAGCCACATCCTCCAGCCACCCGCGGGCCGAAGCCCAAAACCAGGCTTTCTCCAGGTCGATAAGGCGTGGGTGCCACTGCGGGTCTCCCTGATGGCGGCGCAACAGGGATGCAAGGGGCAGATTGGTTTGCTCAAACCGAGCCATCAACTCTTTATATTGATGATAGCGTTCCTGCTGGATGCAAATGGCTTCCCGGCGTTCGAAGTCTCCATTCCAGGAATTCGGGTTTCTCTCCTGGAGGGCTTCAAAGAGTTGGCAGAGACATGAATGGGCTTTCCCTGAATCAAGGCAATTGCGAATTCTCTTTTGCCAGTCGTCTAAAGGTTTACGCTTTTCTTGAACAGCACCCCGGGCAAGCTCTGCCTCTATGGCGGCCAGCCATAGCAAACGTTCGCTGGGGTAGGCTAGATTAATTCTTTCTCCTAGCGGGATACACGCAAAACAATCTTCACCCAGTTTTTCAAAGGCTTCCAGAAGACGGCCAAGCGCCGAAAATTTCTCTTTAGCCGTTATGGAAAGTTGAAAGATATTATCCTGGTTGTCGTCGTCAACAACGGGATGAGGCCAGAGGCGGAAGAAATCGTCAATGGATGCCTTTACTTTAAGGTAGGCGATCAATTTCCCCACACTATTAGGATCACTTACCGGCAGGCCGTTATGTAGGCAGGTGGCCTCTATATGTTGGGTTTCCTTGATGATTTTTGGCCTTATCACCCAGAAACCCTGCCAGCGTCCTTGCTCAAGATATGCCAGGCGTCTTTCGGCATCAGCTCGCAATCGGTTAAGGTCACAATCGGCAGAAATAGTAATTTCGGTGCTTCCAACTTGTTCCAACAATGTCTCGATATGGTCAATGATTGCTGATGCCTTTTCAGACAATTGGCTCCACCGGAGTTTTTCCCATAGTATCAAGTCCGGTAAAATCTTTTCTGCCAGAGTACCTAAGGTGCGAGAGGACCGCAAAGCATGTTCATCCAGGATACGAAGCGCCTGGGCAGTTCTCTCCAAAACGTCTTTAGGGGAGGTTTTGATGAGATTGAATTTTTTGGGGTCAGCCTTGCCCTGAGTTTGGGAAGCCTGGTTCTCAGCAATCTTAAGGTCATCTGCTATTTGCCGAAATTCTTCAGGAGATGGAAGAGCAAAATCGCCAGTGTCGCATTGAAGTTCATTCTCATAGTTCGGCGTCAATATAGCGTGCATCTCCGCAAAAAGCTTAACTTCAGACTGATTAACAGGAAAGGGGGGCTTATTATGAAGGGTATCTGGAAACCAGCCAAACCACTCCCGCTCCTCATCCAGACGTCGGGCAATTTGGGCCGCAGTGCCCTCATATCCCCCAGGAAGAACATGGGAAAAAGTTTCGGCCTCCCGAGATTCCCGCAACTGGCGTTCTACCTGGGCCAATTCCTCCTTTAATAATCGCAAATCCTTTTCAAGGTCATCAATCTTCTTCTCAGCCCGCCCGCCTTCCCCTTGATCCCACAGGTTTTTTTTGCCGATGATGGTTCGCACCCCGCTTTCCAGTTGGCGCTGATCCTCACGGGATGAACCCAGGGAAATGAGGCAGAGATCGCGCATATCCCGCGGAAGCATATCTCGCAGAACTGTAAGCGCCTTGGGGGCCTGGGCGGTGATGAGAATTTTTTCGCCGGTGGCTAGCAGGTGGCAGATGAGGTTGGCTATGGTATGGCTTTTTCCGGTGCCGGGCGGTCCTTTAACTACAACGCCGGGCGAGCTCTGTAAACGCTGGATTATCTGGCGTTGTTCCGCATTGGTATATAAAGGAAAATATTCATGGTCAAACGGTATTCCCTTCTCAGAGTCGCCAGACACACGGTCATCTTCTGACAATGGCTGGCCCTCTGCCAAGAACCGCCTCCAGGGCTCAGAAGTATCTCCAGATGATGTATCGGAATTCTCCAGTAGGCGGGTCACCACCTCCTCAAAGGCCGTGGGCCGTCTTTCCCGCAGGATGAGAGCAGGGGCGAAAAGGACCCGGAAGGTATCGTCGGCGGCGCGAGCCGGTTCAAAAGCATCCTCGTCAACCTGGGAACGGCCTTGTGCGCGGTTGCCAATCTCCCGTAGGATTTCACCCACCTTCTCTTTATCCCAGGCTTGCGTGTCCAGTTCTTCCAACTTCTCCTGAACTGCACTTCCCTCCAGCCGGGGGCGGTCTGCCAGGTCCAGCATATCAAGTTCGGGCTTCAAGGTCTCAAAGGAAGCGGCTGGCACCACCGTAATGAGGCCCCGGCCGGCATCAAAGACGATTTCAGCCGATCCGGTAAGCAGGTGTCGCTTGATGGTTGTGTCCGTGGAATCCCGCCATTGCAGAAGTCCCACCCCCAGAAAAAGTTCAAAACGCTCCTCGGATTCTTCGAGACGGCGACGCATGAAGTCCACGTCTTCGTAGACTTTATATACCTTCAACCAGCGGCGCATCCTCTCGGCCCATGGCTCCCAATGGTTTACGTAATACTCAATCCATGCATCGTCTATTTCCGGGTGATCTTGGAGCCGATGAATTTCTTCAACTGTCTCCTTGATGGTGCGGGGCGCTTCAGGGGGAGCCTCAGGATCAGGTGTTTTCCTTTCAATAAAAACTGTGATTTCTTTTTTCAGATCAGGTTCCCTATGGGGCGAATCCAGGTCTTCAGGCTTCACCCAATCAGCAAGAGCCTGAGGTATAGGTTTGCGAACGGGCGGAGGGGTTTTCTTTATCTCCAACCAAAAGTCCGATAAATTATCAGATGGGGGCACTAAGAACGGAGAGCGGATTTCCTGGCTATCCCTGGGTATATCGCTAAACCATAATACCCGGTCTTCACTTTTATAGGCGGGCATTCTGGGGCGGCGAATTGTCGCGGCCTCCTTAAGGAAACGGAGCAGGGCTTTTCCTTTGGTAGGTAAATCCATTTGTGTCCATACCTCCCGGATAAGAAACTCCCTGCTGCAATACTCAGGGATTCATCGGGCCTCACCTGAGGGCATTATGCCACGATCAAGAAGAAATGGTTAAGACTTTTTTGGGGAGACTAGGCTGTCACACCTTCCATGATAGTGACCGGGGTTCTCCTTGGTTTAATGATCTTGACTTCCCCCTTTATTAATGCTATTGAGTTTCTATCGCATAATGAATATGCCCCTCAGGTTGAACGATCACGGGGTACGCAAGGGGTTAGGTAGGGGTGACCATGGCTAAAAAACCTGATACAGCGAAAACAGGTGATAACCAGGCCAAAAAACAGGCAGGAAACAGGGGAACTTTTAAGCCTGGTCAGTCTGGAAATCCCAAGGGTAGGCCGCGAACTATTGAAGATAATGAATTGAAAGGATTAGAAAAACTGGAAAAAGGGGTTAATGCGCTGGAAGGCGCTAAACATGGCCTGCACGCCCCAGACCCGGCAAAAGTGTTACGAGCGGCCGGTTTGGGGGAGACTGCGGTTGCCCGGATAGTCAAGCGGCTGGCGGAACGGGCCAAGTCTGAGGTCGTGCGTCTCCGGGCTTGCGAGTTGGCCGCCAAGATTTTGCGGATGATCCGGGAAGATTCGCAGGAAAGAGAGGGAGTTGCCATTATCATCCAGGGTCCGGACGCCAATGTCCAGGTTAACGCTGGCCAGCCTATCCAGCCTCCCGGTCCACCTCAGCAGCAACCTTACCAACACCCACGACCCACTATCCCAGGCCAACCGATTACAATCACCAAATGACCCTTGCCTATAAAACCCCTTGCCTAGTGGTAGATCGCTTCTCCTGGGCCGTCTGGTGGGGTCAGTATGGCCTCACAAGCCGTCCTTATGCCATACCTGCCCTTATTCCTCTTCCCGCAATGCCCCCAGGCTTGAGTCGGATTCGGAGAATTGACGGCGGGCAGAAAATGGCCACATTCATAACAGGTCAAGATACGCTCTGGCGGAATCGGCCTACTCAGATAGGCCAGCACTTCCGGCTTGTGCTCCTTCACCAGAGCCAGTAGGGGGCGCACCTGGGAGGGGGCTGGGTTCCTTTCTCCCTCGAATCTGGCCTTGATGGTCTGTCCATTAATCGTGAACCTATAGCCCATATTGGCCAGTTTGCGCGCCGCCTCAATGCCGGGGTTTGCTTCCATTAAATTTCCACCTCCACTATGTCTGCAACATCTGCATTGTCTTGAGGCTCAATGATGATGCAGGTTTCAGACGCAGACATCCTTTCGCTGATGTCTGCATTGTCTTTAAATCCTTCTGCCGGTTCCGCAGACGATGCAGACATCGGGTCTTCATCGTCTGTACCCTCAAGCCCTTGCCAGTCCTGGCTATTCTGACTTTGCAGACATCGCAGACATTGTTCGATGAAAGTCTCTGTATTCTTGTTCCATTCGAGGCACTTTACCGACCTATGGCCATTAGCATCATACTTACCCGGAGGAATGGTCAGCTTCACGGCTCGCAGTACCGCCCCCATCCCCCGCGGGCTGCCGATCTTTTGGGTCTTGGGAGCCATAATGTTATAGTGCTTATGAATGAATCCAATGGCCAAGCGTCCATCTTGGATATGGGGCCGCAACTTGTCCAGGCTCTGGGCTAACAGGAAAGACCGCTCATTGACCTCTGGGGGCGCATAGCCATCTTCTTCGATCATCCGTAATGCACCTTGAATTTGCCCCAGGTAGAAGCTGACAGTCTTTATGCCCCGCTCCAGGTCCTCCACGGATAGGATTGCCTGGGGAGTTCTACCTATGGAGAACATCTCCATGCAATGGATTAGCCCCGTAAGGCGCAAAACATACTCGGCGGCTTTGGGCAGGAATCCCCGGAGTTGTGCAGGAAGTTGGTCCTTGAAAGAAAATATTTGATTCCGCCACTCAAAAAATCTTTCCTGAGCCTCAGAGGACAGTATCATCCGGGTGGGTTCATGGATTCGCCCTTCGCAGTCAAAGATTTTCCCGTTCACCCAATCCAGCGCTCGATTAAGAACGGTCTCCCACTTCTCGCGGCTCCGATCTCCCCACGAT
Source organism: Desulfobaccales bacterium (assembly GCA_052147455.1). Classification (GTDB taxonomy): domain Bacteria; phylum Desulfobacterota; class Desulfobaccia; order Desulfobaccales; family 0-14-0-80-60-11; genus JAPLJC01. The sequence goes on from JBKQKO010000049.1 coordinate 36,070, forward strand.
TCCGCGGTAAGGTCGTAATACGTCGGGGGTTCATAGGTTAGCAAAAATCGGAACAGAGTACCGTCTTCGAGGTACAGCCTGTCCTCCCCAGCAAAAAAGGTCTTAAAGACCTTGGGTTGAACCCCTCCAAAGATGGAAACCCGCGCCCCATTGAGGTACATAGACCTCCCAGCCCTTACAACCCTGGCTGGCTTTCCGTCAAAGAGTTTCAGCCAGGCTTCCCGGTCGGTGCCTTTTGATTTGTATTGGTTTTGGCCGGAAAGGAAGGCGCTAAGCTCATCTTGAATCACCACAATTCCACCATGAGGAGAGTTAATCAGGTCATCTCGTAGCCCTTCCAAGGTCAGGTCCGAAACAAAATATCCTCTGGGAGGTGCTGGTGGTGGCTCCTTGTCCCGCACCTTCTTAGGTAATTGATGGTAATCGGCCAGTGCTTCCCTGTACGCGATTTCTTCTTTTCTCTGAGCTTCATAGATAGCCTCAGCCATCAATTGGACGCCAGGGGTTTTGCCCTCCCCGGATTCTCGGATGTCCCCAAGCCAAAAGATTAACGGGGCTTCCCAACTTTCCTTGGGTGAGACTACAATCGTCCTTCCCATAATGGAGCCCATCAGACAGAACCCCGCCCCCGGGAGTGCATACGGTGAAGTGGCGCACGCCCTGCCTAATTGCTGAAGACTGTCGGCAATGTCGCCGGGCAGCACTTCCCAGGGGAACGGGATACGCGGAAACAGTTGGGCGGCCAACTCCCAATTGACCATAGGATTATCGGTTTTTGGGGCTTTGGGATTGGGCTGAGACCCCTTATCTCCGTAACCCAATTTGGCAAGTTCTCTAGCTGCATTGATGAAGTCGCCGCCATGCTCTAATAAGGCATAGACCGCGAAGGGGGAATAATTCCGCTCCATATCGAAAGGGGCTGCACTGGACGTAAAGACATGGAACCATCGCCCATCGATGAGCGAAGCGCTCTGCCCTCGGTCTTTTCCCGGCCTGCGGTAATGCTGGTAAGCGCCCCTGGCCCCTACCGGCTCCCAGCCATACCTTGCAAGAATTTCTTTAACATCGCCGCGCTCATTGAAATCGTCGCCGGGCCTGCGGGCCTCTTTTGGAAGGCGGTAGCCAACCCCTTCAACTCTGGCCGGGTCAACATATTCATTGAGTGCTCGTGCTGCATTAACGAGGATTTGACGCTCTTCCGCGGTGATAGTTGGGATCTGGAGAAAGTCCCCCTGACGGAGTTCATAACCTGGGGTGGGATGAGCCAGGAATTGGCCACCCTCGCCCCGAGTCTCGATCAGGGTCACGATGACGGTGAACTTGCCTTCGATGAGACGGGGAACGTACTTTTTCCCTAATATCTCAACCTCAATGGAAGGGAGCACCTTTTTAACAGAGTTCTCATCCTCGGGGTCAATTCCTAATTTTCCCAGCCTTTCCAACATAGATGCGGTAACATCAACCGCACGCTGAGCGAGTTTGGTGTTTCCTGGGATTTTCCCCTCAGAACAGCGATAAGCAGCATGGCGGCCATCGTTTTTCGATTTCTGTATGACAAGCCGCTCAAGGAGCCCCGGCGCTTCTCCGCTAACGATGTCTGCCCATGCGTAAAACAGCTCAGCCCTGTTGTCGAAGTCCAGTATCTCCAGATTTCCGGATACTGTCCCGGTGATAATCCCCATGGCCTTATTTTTCCCGAACCAACCCCGTATTTCTGAATCAGTAGGTAGGTGGGTTTGATATGGCTTCCATTCACACACGGGGGCTTTGGTCTGGAGTGAGGTGGGGATGACAGAAAGACCTGCGCCTACACAGATTAAAGCAGCCTGGCAGAGTGGATTAGTCATGTCGCCCCTCCGCCTCCTTCTGTTGCCTCTTTAGCCAATCCATCACCGCCTCCAGATTGAAGCGCAAATACTTGCCAACCCGGAGTCTGGGGAGGCTTCCAGGCCCGGTTTTCCGGCTTTCCCCATAAACCCATGAGGGCTTGACCTTTAGTGCTGTGGCAAGCTCGGGAACTGTCAATAAATCATCTTTGTTCATAAGAACCTCCATATACGTAAAGAATAAAATAAAAAAGGCATAGCAGCTACGCTATGCCTTAAGAATAGAGAGATATCTGGAGATTACAAACGCTAATTTAACGGTTTTTTAAGCAAAGGTTACCTTTGCAGAAAGAATTTATATTTTATTAAGCAAACGTTACCTTTGCATAATCCAATAGCGTCCCTCTTGTTTAAAATAATTCTTTAATACACCTTCAGAGATTAAATACCTTTTGATTTGGTCATTCGAGGGACATTCTAGTTTAACTGGAATTTTTCCTAACCCTTCCAATTCTGTACCCTCTTCTTGGGCCTTCTTGAATGATTTTTTGATGATATTTATTACTGCATTTAGTTTCATTCCTGGCTTTATCAATTGGCTTCGATGATATATCTCCAAAACTATACCTTTCTTCCTGTTAACCTTCTCTCCCAATGATTTAATTGATTTATCTATTCGCTCAAGCTCGCGTATTCCAAGTTTTTTATAAGTTTCACAACATTGATACCCCTTCGCTAATAATTTACAAAATGAAAGGTCAATTCGCATATCAACTATTGTGGGGTGAATATTGATATCTTTCTTGTAATAATATTTTAATGCTCCTAAATGATATAATATATCAACCTCATGAGAAGGCGGACTATAATTAAGTGATGACATTAGTTTTATTATATCAGGAAAATTATCTTTTACATCTGGAGTTAAAAAAGTGTGCTCTGCAAGTTCTTCGTATGAATAGTTTCTTATCCAAGTTGTTTTTATTTCCTCAACTGCGTTAATGAATCTTTCATAACCTCCAAATTTAAAGAATTGAAAAGCTGCTAAACATGGGACCATGGCTGCAATAAGGTCTATAACCTGCTTTAGTTTGGCCTCTTGAATTTTCTGAACTTCAGCCTTAAAAGTTTCTCCTTTGGGGTCTAAAGCCAAAAGCCTTTTTGTTTCTTCTTCCATTACCTTTTGCATTACCGTCTCCTGATGCGGTCCTGGAAAGATTCCAGGGAAAGATGATCCAAGAAAATCACCTTGTAAGGTCGCGATCCCTATCCCCGGAATCTCTTAATTCATACGGTTTTCCGGTTGAAAAATTTGTGACCATTTTGTGACCATAATACCAAAAAACAAGAAAAAAAACCGGCTACCAAGATAAAATCTGGTAGCCGATTTCCCTATAGATTTTTGTAGGTTAGTTTATATACTTTTATTGTGTTAGCCCCCTGAGCCAGATTGACACGGTAGGGGTCCGGGGTTCAAATCCCCGCGTGCCTACCATTGATTTCCAGGGGTTACGGTTTCAAACCGTAACCCCTTTTTCGGTTGGGTGAGCCGGCCGCGGTCGTGGGGCCCAGGCGGGCTAGTCCACAAACAGCAGCGGCAGGCGGTCGGCCACCACCAGTCCCCGGGGGGTGGCCGACACCCGGCCGTTGGTTAAGCGCAGCAGCCCCGCGGCCTGCAATCGGGACAGGACCGGACCCCAGCCGGGCTGGCTTTGAATGACTTCCAGGCCAATCCCTTCCCGGGTGCGGAAGCCCAAATAGAGGGTTTCCAGGCGGACCTGTTCCGGGGTGAGGGCTTCCCGGCCGGCCCGCGGCGCCCGCCCCGCCGCCAGGGCGGCGGCATAACCCGCCAGGCCGCGGTGATTCCACCAGCGGCGGCCACCCTGAAAGGAGTGGGCCGCGGGCCCCAGCCCCAGGTAAGGCAGGCGCTGCCAGTACTTTAAGTTGTGCCGGCAGAAATACTCTTCCCCCCGGGCAAAATTGGCCACCTCATACTGGAGGTAGCCACGCTCTTCCAGAAACTCGCAGGTGAGCAGGAACAAGGTCCGTTGGGCTTCTTCATCCGGGAGGGCGACCTGGCCCCGGGCCGCCCGCCGGGACAAGGGGGTCCCCGAGGCCAGGGTCAACTGGTAGCAGGAGAGGTGCTCCGGGGCGCAGGCCAGGGCCTGCTCCAGGGTCGAGAGCCAGGCGTCCGGCGTCTGCCCCGGCAGGCCGTAGATCAGGTCCAACCCCAGGTTCTCAAAACCCGCGGCCCGGATCAGCGCAAGGGCCGCCAGGGTCTGGGCGGCCGTGTGCCGCCGCTTCAGGAAGGCAAGCTCCGCCTCATTAAAGGACTGCGCTCCCAGGCTCAGGCGGTTTACGCCCTGGTCCCGCCAGAGGCGGAGTTTCTCCCGGTTGATATCGTCCGGGTTGGTTTCGAGGGTGAACTCGGTCTCGGAAGCAAAAGAGAAATGGCGGCGCAAGGTGGTTATCAGGTGAGTAATCTGGGCGCCGGCTAGTAAAGATGGGGTGCCGCCGCCTAAATATAGGCTGTCGAAGGAGGTAAAACCATCCTTATATAGCCCAGCCTCCCTTTCCAGGGCCTCCAGGTAGGTGGGGATTAAATCGGGAGAAGCAATGGAATAAAAATCGCAATAAGGGCACTTGGTCTTGCAGAAGGGTACGTGCACGTAAAGACCGGGGAGAGGGGCCTGGGGCCGGGGATCAGGGGTCAGGCAGTCAGGGCTTGGGCGCATAGAAGAAGACAACATCCCGGGCTATTTTTAGACCACATGAAAACCGAAAACCGTCTTTTATTCACTCTCGGTCTTCAGCACCGCCACGAAGGCGCTCTGGGGGATCTCCACCGCGCCCACCATCTTCATGCGTTTCTTGCCGGCCTTCTGTTTCTCCAGGAGTTTCCGTTTCCGGGTGATGTCGCCGCCGTAGCACTTGGCGGTGACGTCCTTGCGAAAGGCCGAGATGGTGGAGCGGGAGATGATCTGGCCGCCGATGGCCCCCTGGATGGCGATCTTGAACTGCTGCCGGGGGATTTCCGCCGCCAGCCGGTCGCAGACCCGCACGCCCCAATCCCGGGCCCGCTCCTGGTGTACGATCATGGAGAGGGCGTCCACCTTTTCGTGGTTCACCAGGATATCCAGTTTCACCAGTTGGCTGTCCCGGTAATCCAGGAGTTCGTAGTCGAAGGAGCCGTAGCCCTGGGTGATGGTCTTGAGGCGGTCGTAAAAATCGATGATCACCTCCGCCAGCGGCATCTCGAAGGTGATCTCCACCCGGCCGGGGGAGGGGTAGAGGAAGCGGGAGTTGCCCCCGCGGCGCTCCAGGCAGAGCTTCATCACCGCGCCCACAAAGCGCTCCGGGATGAGGATATGGGCCCGGATGAAGGGCTCTCTGGACCCCTTGATGCTGCTGGGCTCGGGGTAGTGCATGGGGTTGTCCACCGTGACTTCGCGGTCGTCCGCCAGGATGAACTCATAGCGGACCCCGGGAACGGTCATGATGATGCTCAGGCCAAACTCCCGTTCCAGCCGTTCCTGGACGATCTCCAGGTGCAGCAGCCCCAGGAAGCCGCAGCGGAAGCCCAGGCCCAGGGCGGCGGAGGCGTCCTTCTGATACACCAGGGCGGCGTCGTTCAACTTATACTTCTCCAGGGCCTCGGTCAGACCCTGGTAATCGTCCGCCGACAGGGGATAGAGGGAGGCGAAGACCACCGGCTTCACTTCCTTAAAGCCGGGCAGCGGCCGGGCCGCGGGCTGCTGGTCCAGGGTGATGGTGTCCCCGATCCTGGTGTCGCTCACCGTTTTGATGGCGGCGATCAGATAGCCCACCATGCCGGCGGTCAGTTCTTTGCGCGGCTCCCGTTGCAGCCGGAAGATGCCCACCTCCTCCACCTTGTGGACCGCCTGGTAGGACATGAGGCGGATCAGGTCGCCGGGCTGGACCCGGCCTTCGAAGACGCGGCAGGAGACGATGGTGCCCCGGTAAGGGTCGTAGTTGGCGTCGAAGATCAGGGCCGACAGGGGAGCTGACTGGCTACCCCGGGGGGGCGGAATTTTGGCCACGATGGCCTCCAGGACCTCCTCAATGCCGATCCCCTCCTTGGCGGAGCAGAGGATGGCCAGCTCCGGGTCCAGGCCCAATTCCCGGTCTATCTGCTCCTTGACCCCTTCGATGTCCGCGGCGGGCAGATCGATCTTGTTGATCACCGGGATGATGGTGAGGTCGTGCTCCATGGCCAGGTAGAGATTGGCCAAGGTCTGGGCCTCCACCCCCTGGGAGGCGTCCACCAGGAGCAGCACCCCCTCGCAGGAGGCCAGGGCCCGGGAGACCTCGTAAGAGAAATCCACGTGGCCCGGGGTGTCGATGAGGTTGAGTTCGTATTCCCGGCCGTCGGCGGCGGTGTAGGGCAGGCTGATGGTGTTGCTCTTGATGGTGATGCCCCGCTCCCGTTCCAGATCCATGGTGTCCAGGATCTGGTCGCGAAACTGGCGGTCCTCCACCATGCCGGTCCACTGGATGAGACGGTCCGCCAGGGTGGACTTACCGTGGTCGATATGGGCGATGATGCTGAAGTTGCGAAGGTTTGACATTCTTAAGTTTTTTGTCAGGGGGTCTGAAAGATATTTTAATCAATTAGCTATTTTATATGTTCTAAGGATAGCCGTCTACTGGCAGGCCCGATAAACCGAAGGAGACTCTGCAATGATAGACCCTAGAGGGCGGCCTGCGGCCGCCGGAAAGGAAAACCTTGGGGAGGCGCTGATAGCCCTGATGGTGCGCAGTGCGCACCCTACACGGCTTGATGGTGGGCAGTGCCCACCCTACATAAAGGCAAATTTATCCTCGTCTTGGGTGAGCCAAAGGCTCATGAATTACTGCTTGGGCAACATGGCGTAATAAAAAGATATAATCTTGTCGATCCAGCCCGCAAAGCAGTGGCTTTGCCCAAAAATGGGTTCCCGAGGCGGAGCCTGGGAGCCAGAAACTCCATTTCTCGCCAGTTTTAAAATATAAGAATAAGCTTGCCACCCTTGAAGATGTCTTGGAGACTCCCTGTTTTGACGCAGGCTGAAGCCTGCGGCTACATTTTCCATCTTTCCTCTGAGCCAGCAATGCTAAAAAACCTACCGGACCCCTATTGCTGGTTTCCTGGAACTATCTATTGAGGCACTTTTTTTCAGAGGCCTTTTAAGGGATGGTCAGAAGGAATTCATGGCAATAGTTTATTATAAACGATATAATTTATAGAGGTTTCCGGGGCGCTGAACTTTTCGGCCCGGAGTCATGGGGGAGGCGGCGGGAGTTCGAGAGCGGCGCGGCGTCTCCCAAGGTAATATTGACATTAGCAGAGGGTTATCCCATGGACGAATACGGCACTGATTTTGACTGGACCCCCGAGCCCCGGAAGCTCATCACCGCGGTGCTGCCCCACCCCACCCACGGCCGGCTGGTGGAGAAAGTCATGTTGATGATCAACAACACCATCTGCTTTCAGGGGAGCCTCTACACCCTGAGCTGGCGGGATGGCGACGTCGCTTTTTATCAGCCGGCCATGGCCCGGGCCTGTTGCCTTGGCTAGATCGTCTCGGGAAGGTTACCGGCGGCCGGGAGTTTTTTATAAAGGGCGCGGGTTTAAACCCGCCCTTATGCTTGCTGGCGCCGCGCGGCGCCCCCTGATGGGCGGGCGTGCCCGGCCTACGCGGGAAGCCCCGGGTCACTTCCCCGGCCGCGCCTCCGGCGGTTGTATCTCCCTTGCCGCCTCCCCCTCCAGGTTCTCCATAATTGCGGTGACAAACTTGTCGGCGTAGGCCACGAAATCCCCTTCCACCACATAGCCGTAGCGGATGTAGCTCTCCGGCAGATTCACCCGGGCATGGCGAATGACCAGGTAGGTATTGGGGTTGAGAGGCCCCGGGCCCCGGTAGCCGTAATAGAGGTTGGGCACCCGGCGGGCGATGATGATGAGGCCGCTTTGATCCAGGATGGGGAGGCGCTCGTAAGTGGGCCGGCGGGTGTCCACCTGGTCGAGGAGGGCGCCCTTGGCGATGAGGCCCAGGCCTTCCCGATCGAGCCTTTGCAGGGTGGCGGCAAGGAGGGCCAGGACCTTCTCTTTTTCGGCCAGGGGGACCTGCTGGAAGCGGTAGAAATAGCCGCTGGGGAATTGCTTGGCGCTGACCGCGGCGCCCGCCCCCGCGGCCGGGCCCAGGCGGATGGCGGAGGTTAACAGGGCTAAGGCCAGGGCCAGGCCGGTCTTGGCAGTCATCTTAAATAGGGGAGTGTTTCATAATTAGATGGACATAATATCAGGCCTGGAACGCGACCTGGCATGTTTAAGTCCCACTTGGAAAAATGGGGATTTTAGGGGTATTTCAATAGGTTATATTAAATCCCCCCTACCCCCCTTTTCCAAAGGGGGGGTTATAACTCGGTAATTTTCAGTGGATAATCAATGGCGCCACATACCACTGGATATTAATGGGAGCGAAAAAGAGATTAATTCCCCCTCACCCCGACCCTCTCCACCCCATCGAGGGAGAGGGAATTTGAGGGGGGACACCAGGGTCCGCCCCTACAAGAGACGGAAAACGGATTTGGTGGGCAGTGCCCACCCGACAGGGCTATTTTCCATATCTTCTAAGGGGCCTTTGCCTTTCATAGAAAACGGAAAACGGAAAACCGCGGGCCGATGATTTGGTGGGCAGTGCCCACCCTACAAGGGCGCCCCCAGGGCAGCCCCTAAGTCTGCCCCATCTCCACCTTGAGGGAGAGGAAGGCCAGCAAGTCTTTTAAGGTCAGGATGCCCACCAACCGGCCGTCTTCCGCCACCAGCAGGCGGCTCAGGCTCGTCTGGTTCATGATGGCCAGGGCCTTGACCGCGTCGGTCTGCGGCCCGATGATGGCCTCCGGGGGACAGCGGACCGCTATTTGGCCCACGGTCTCCCGGTCCCACTCCTCTTTGGGGATCTCCTTGATGTCCCTGGAGGTGACGCAGCCCACCAGCCGTCCGTTATCCAGCACCGGAAACATCTTGAAATGGTACTTGAGGACGTAATCTTCCACCAGTTGGGCCACGGTGATGGCGGGGGGCACGGTAATGGGATCCCGGGTCATGAAGCGGCTGATGCGCTCCCCTTCCAGGGCCCGGCGCACCAGAAGTTGCTGATAGGACCCCCGAGCTGCGTTCCGCAAAAACAAGCCGATGAGAAAGATCCAAAGACCGCCGATGAGGTTGTTCTGCCACACCACCTGGAGGATGCCCCAACCAATCAGGACAACCCCGAAACCGGACCCGATCCCGGCGGAGATGCGGGTGGCCCATTGCAGATTCTGTTTGGCGCCCCACAAAATCGACCGCAGGATGCGGCCGCCGTCCAGGGGGAAGGCCGGCAGGAGATTAAACACGGCCAACAGGACGTTGATCCAGGCCAGGTACCACAGCACCCCGTTGAGGGGCAGCGGCCAGCCGGCGCGGTGGCCGATCAGATAAAGCCAGTAGGAGACCCCGCTGATAAGGATGCTGGACAGCGGTCCGGCAGCCGCCATGAAGAATTCCGCCCGGGCGGTGGGGGGCTCTTCTCCCATCTCCGCCACGCCGCCGAAGATGAACAGGGTGATGCCTTTCATATGCATGCCGAACCTGCGAGCCACCAGGGAATGGCAGAACTCATGGAAGATGATGGAGGCGAAGAGCCCCAGGGCTCCAGCCACCCCCATCTCCCAATAAACTTTTGGCTGCAATTGGGGGTAGTTTTGGGGGAAGAGCCCTATGGCCAGGGACCAGGTCACCAGCACGGCGATAATGATCCAGCTCAAGTCGATGCTCACCTCGAACCCCAGGAGTTTGAAAAGCTTGATCTTGTGCCCCAACATTTCTCACCTCCTAACTTGAATAAGCCGATCAGGGGTCGGCGCCGGCGCCACCGGAGTCTTTTTTCCAGGCGGAATTGATGGCCCTTGGGTCAGGCCAGCCGCGGCAGGTCCGCGCACCCTACTCCTCCGGGCCCTTGGTCCACAGCAGGTAACGCACCCAGAGCAGGAAGATCACCACCCCCAGGGCCGGCAAGAAATAGGTGCGGAGTTGGGGGGCCAGCCAGAAGTGCTTCTCCCCCAGGAAGTAACCCACGGCGATGAAGGAGGCCACCCAGACCAGGCCGCCGCTGTAAGCAGAGGGGGCAAAGCCCCAAAAGTTGAGGCGGGAGGCGCCGGCGGTAAAGGGCGTCAGGTGGCGCAGATAGGGAATGAAATAACACGCAAACAGGGCAAATTTGCCGTATTTCTCAAACCACTGGTGGGCCCAGGCGATCTTTTCGTCACTGACACGCAGAAAATAGCCATATCGATGCAGCAAAGGAAAGCCGATGAAGCGCCCCCCCAGATAGTCCATGGTAATGCCGCAGATACTGCCCAGATAGGCGACCAGCAGTGCGGGCGGCAGCTGTAGGTAATTCTTGGAGATGAGATAGCCGGTGGCGGTGAGGATGGATTCATCGGGCAGCGGCACTCCGAACATGCCCAGCATCAGGGAGGCGAACACCCCCAGGTAGCCGTAGCTTTTAATTAAGTGGATGAGATAGTGATGATACATGCGCCTCGTTTCTTTCGGTAGTGCCGCAGGCCCAACCGTAAACGGCTGGGCGCCTTAATCCCGCGCACCACCAAGCCGGCCGCGGCGGGCCCCGGAATTTTTCGAAACCCCGCGTTTAATGCCCTTGGTTGGTTTGCAAGAGCGCTTCCAGCTTCCGGGCCTCCTGCTCCTGGCCCCGGGCCCGGTAGATCTCCAGAAGGAGCCTGCCCTGGAGGGCCGCCTCCTCCCGGTCGCCCTGGGCCAGGGCCAGCCGGGTCAGATCCTTGAGGGTGTCGGCGATGCCGTCGGTGTTCTCCAGGCGGCGGAACTCCTGCAGGGCGCGGTGCAAGTAGATTCCGGCCTGGGGATAATCCTTCAGGTCCACAAAGGTGCCTCCCAGGCGCTGCCAGCAAACCGCCCGGCCCGGCATATCCTTCCGGGCTTCATCCCCCGCCAGGGCCTGCCGGTAGTAGTCCAGGGCCTGGTCATAATCCCGCCTGGCCCGGGCCGCATCCCCTAAGTGAGTCAGGGATAGAGCCAGCAGGGGCCCCGGGGGCAGTGTTTGGGCGTATTCCAGGGCTTCCTGGGAGGCTTTGCGGGCCTCCTCCACTTTGCCCTGGGAGAGATAAGCCGACCCCAGGTTGTTCAGGGTTTCGGAGAGGCCCGCCGGGTCTCCCAGGTCCCGGTTGAGGTCCAGGGCCTCCCGAAAGTAAGCCATGGCCTGCTCCGGCGCGCCCTGCTCCTGGGCGATGACCCCCAGGTTATTGAGGTTGGTGGCGATGCCCTTGCGGCGGTCAATGAGGCGGTTGAGCTTCAGAGCCTGGGAGAACTTGCCTTCGGCCGCATTAAAATGGCCCTGCCGGTAATACTGGTAGCCTTCGTCATTCAAGGACATCGCCCGGCTCTGCAGGTCCGCCCCGGTTTTACCGGGTCCGGCGCAGCCCAACCCCAGCAGACAGAGGAGCAACAGCCAACTGCCGTATCCAGCCATGCCTAGTCCTTCCCCCCCTGGGCGTCCAGGCGGATGGTATGTTCTTGGGGCTGCGGCACGTGACTCCGGAGCAGCCAGGATTTCTGGGCCGCCTTGGCGGTCTTGTCCACGTCGTTTACCATGGTGCCGCCGGAGGTCATCAGCTCCGGCAGGCCCTTCCCGGCCTGGTTCAGCTTGCTCATGAGCTCATTTAATTTTTTGGAAATTTCCGGCAGCGGGGCCAGGCCATCCTTAATGCTCCCCATGGCCTGCTCCATCTGGGCCTTGAACTTCTTATCATAAATCAGGGTGCCCCAGGCCCCTTTGCTCTGCTCCATGTCGGCGAACACCTTCCGGGCGGAGGACATGGTTGCGGTGGTCTCATGGTAGAGTTTCGGGTCATTGATGAATAGCCCCAGGGTACCCTGGGCCTGGTTGATCTTGCTGACGATTTCATCGAGTTGGTCGAAGCTTTTTCGCATACCGCCCTCCTTGCTCACCAGCGTGTCGCTAATCTTGGCCAGGTTGTCCAGGAGTTTTTGCAGGTTCTCCAGGCTGGGGCCCATCTTGGCGAATAATTGAGTCATGTCCATTGGTTCAACGGAGGCCACCCGTCCATTCGGGGGAATGACAGTTTTGCCGGGGGAGCCCGCCGAAAGGTCCAGGCTCTTATCCCCCAGCAGGCCCATAAAGCCGATGGAAGCTTGGGAATCCTCCCGGATTTGGTCGCTGTATCTCCTGATGACATCAAAGGTTACCTTGGTATTGCCGGTGGGCTCGATAATAATCTCTTTGACGGAGCCCACCGCCACCCCGGCCAGGTGGACCTCGGAGCCGGATTTGAGCCCGGAGACGTTTTTGAAGCTCGCCCGGTACTCCACATAACTCTGAAAGAGTCCTTCCTGGCGGGCGATGATCAGCACCATGATGAACAGGGCCGTCAGGGAAACCATCACAAAGAAACCCACGATGGTTTCATATCTATATTTTTGGGAGATCATCTTGCCGTATCCTCCTGGGGCGCCTGCTTATGGAGAAAAAGCCGGACCTCCGGATGGGAGGACCGGAGAAATTCCTCAAAGTTGCCTTGAAAGGCCCATTCCCCCTCACACAACAGGACCAGGCGGTCGGCCACCCGCTCCAGCAGGCGCAGGTCGTGGGTAACCACCACGGAGGTGACCTTGAGAGCCTGCTGCAGGTCCCGCATCAATTGGCTGATTTCGTCCCCGGTGATGGGATCCAGGCCCGAGGAGGGTTCATCATAGATGATAATCTCCGGGTCCAGGGCCAGGCTGCGGGCCAGGGCGGCCCGGCGCTGCATGCCCCCGGAAAGTTCGCCGGGGTCCATGGCCTCAGTGCCGGCCAGGCCCACCTGCTCCAGCTTTTCCGCCACCCGCCGGGCAATCTCGGCCTCGAGCCAATGGGTGTGCTGCACCATGGGGAAGGCCACGTTCTCCCCCACGGTCATGGAATCGTACAGGGCCGAGCCCTGGAAGAGATAGCCGGTCCTGAGGCGTAGTTCTCGCCAGTCGGCGTCGGCTTTGAAACTGCTGAGTTTCACCCCGGCCACCTCGATGTCACCCTGATCGGGAGTGGCAAGGCCCACCAGCATGCTGGTCAGCACGGTCTTGCCGGAGCCGCTGCGGCCCAGGATGACCATGGTCTCCCCGGGGAAGACCTGCAGGTCCACCCCGCGGAGCACCTGGTTATCCCCATAGGACTTATGGACGCCGCTATAGGAAATCAACGGGGCACCGGGCGCCGCCGTCAGGACGGGTGCCTCCACGCCATCAGGAGGAGGGGAAGAGGATGATGGTGAGTTTGGTGAGGAAGACATCGGAAACCAGGATCAGGATGATGGCCGCCACCACCGAAGTCTTGGTGGATTGGCCAACCCCAAAGGTGCCGTGTTGGGTGGTATAGCCGTGGAAACAGGCCACCGTGCCGATGATCATGCCGAAGACGCAGGTCATGCCGATCCCCGGCAGCACGTCCCGCAACATCAAGTACTTGATGGTCAAGGTGTAGTAGAAGGTGGGGCTCATGCCCACCTGGAAGACACCGATGCACATTCCTCCCAGGATGCCGATGAGATTGGCAATGGTGGTCAACAGGGGCAGCACCAGCATGCAGGCGACGATGCGGGTGACCACCAGGTACTTCATGGGGTTGATTGCCGAGACGGTGAGGGCGTCGATCTGGTGGGTGACCCGCATGGAGCCGATCTCGGCGCCGATGCCGGCGCCCCCCCTGGAGGCCAGCATGATTCCGGCCAGCAGGGGGCCCATGCCGCGAAAAAAGGTGTAGGCCACCGTGGTGGCGATGTAGTTGGCCGCCCCGAACAAGGTGAGGACGACGAGCCCTTGCATGGCCAGCACCAGCCCCATCGCGAAGGAAGCCACCGCTACCAGGGGGAAGGACCTTACTCCCAGTTGGAACATCTGGGCGATCATCTCCCGGAAGAACCAGGGGGGGTGGGGCAGGGTGCGGCAGGCCTCCTGGAAAAACAGGGTCAGGTCCCCCAGGTAATCCATGAACTCCACAACCTTATGGCCGGTCTGGTAAAAAAACCGGTAGCGCATAGGAGGCCCGCCATCCGACAAATTAATTAAGACATTTAAATTAAACATATATCCGGGTGGTGTCAAGGAGGCAGGCCCGGTCTTCCGCCCCGTGGCCGGCACCGCGCCCCGGGGGAGGGCGCCCGGCAGGGATCGCGGCTTTAGCCTGGAGGGCCTCTTGCCGCCGCCCCAGGGGGTGGCCAATTTATGATAACATTTTCGTAATAATTTTGTTTGCTTTTTCATTTAAAATCCACGAAAATGAAACAATAAATCTTCTCTAAATCTCATTCTGCAGGCAAAGCGCTATGGACGAAGTAACCATGCTTTTCGAAATTACCGATACCCTGAGCACCCCGGGGCCGCTGCCCCAGAGCCTGCAGCGGATTTTGCAGATTCTGGCCCAACGCATGGGCATGCGCCGCGGCACCATCTCCATCCTCAACCCCGAAACCTTGCAGCTGCAGATCGAGGTGGCCCACGGCCTCACCGCCGAGGCCCGCAAGCGCGGCCGCTACAAGCTGGGGGAAGGCATCACCGGCCGGGTGGTGGAGACCGGGGAACCCGCGGTGGTTCCGGTGGTGAGCCAGGAGCCCCTCTTCCTGAACCGGACTCGCTCCCGGGGCACCCGGGAGAAGGATGAGATCTCCTTTCTGTGCGTGCCGGTGAAAATCAACCATCAGACCATCGGGGCCCTGTCGGTGGACCGCCTGCACCGGGACCTGGACCTGAACCGCGACCTGCGGTTGCTCACCATCATCGCCTCCATCATCGCCCAGACGGTGAACAACCTGCTGCTCATCGACCGGGAAAAGGAGCGCCTCCAGAATGAAAACCTGAAGCTGAAGGGCCAGCTCCAGGAACGCTACCAGATGGGCAATATCATTGGCACCTCGGGACGCATGCGCCAGGTCTTCGAGATGATCGACCGGGTAGCCAAGAGCAGTGCCACTATCCTCATCCGGGGCGAGTCCGGAACCGGCAAGGAGCTGGTGGCTTCGGCCATCCATTACAACAGCCAGCGGGCCGACAAGCCCTTTATCAAGGTGAACCTGGCCGCCCTCCCGGAAACCCTGGTGGAGAGCGAACTCTTCGGCCATGAACGGGGCGCCTTCACCGGGGCCATGCAGCGCAAGCAGGGTCGCTTCGAACTGGCCCAGGGCGGCACCATCTTCCTGGACGAAATCGGCGACCTGAGCCCCAACGTCCAGCTCAAACTGCTGCGGGTCATCCAGGAGCGGGAGTTCACCCGCCTGGGGGGCACCTCCACCCTGAAGGCCGACATCAGGTTGCTGGCCGCCACCCACCGGGACCTGGAACAGGCGGTGGCCACGAGCGCCTTCCGGGAGGACTTCTATTACCGCCTCAACGTCTTCCCCATCTATCTGCCGCCCCTTAGGGAGCGCATGGCCGACATCCCTTTGCTGGCCGACCATTTCCTCAATAAGTACGCCAAGGAGCATCAGAAACCGGTGAAGCGCCTGTCGGCCCCGGCCCTGGATCTGCTGATGCAGTACCCCTGGCCCGGTAATGTCCGGGAGCTGGAAAACATCATCGAGCGGGCCGTGCTGGTCTGCGACGAGGACACCATCCTTAGCGTCCATTGGCCTCCCACCCTGCAACGCCAGGAGCCCGGCGTCTCCGCCTCCAGCGGCCTGGCCTCCCGGGTGGAGAAGCTGGAGAAGGAGCTGATCAGCGAGGCCCTGCGCCAGACCCGGGGCAACCAGAGCAAGGCCGCCGACCTGCTGGACACCAGCCTCAGGATCCTGGGCTACAAGATCAAGCAATACAACATCGAGACCCGGAGCTTCCGGGCCGCCTGAGCCGGCCCCGGAAGCTATTGCAAGACCCCGGTCTGCCTAAAAATGTCATTCTGAGCGCAGCGAAGAATCTCGTATTTTTAGTGACCTTAGATTCTGTTCAGGATGACAGTGAAATCAGGTTTTACAATAACTTTTAGCAAATGCCTGCTTAACAGAGGCGGGGGAGCCGATGCGCTACCCCGCTTTTTCGCGCCAGCCGCGGGTAATTACCATGCAATACAGTAATCACTGGGTGGGAACTTCTTCATAGGAGGAAAAGCAGTTAAGCTCAACACTTTTTCGACAGTCTCGCAAGATAATATCAATTTCGGGATTCACCAATACCGCGCTTTAGCTTCTGCATTGGGGTAGCCTTACCTTCAAGTGCTGGCCTAGGGTCCATAATCTCCAGCAAAGAAGTGTCCGGGTTCCAAGGGTGTGCTGTGCCCAAAATTTTTGAAAAAATTGCTCTTGCCGCGATATTTGTGCTATCATGCCTTCCACGAAACAATTTGGCTAAAAAAGAGGAAACTTGCCGGGGTTTAACTTGGTTAGAGGGCTCCCCAAACCCATTTTTGCGACGGCTGGGCCAAGGCGGCCGCAGAACGAGACCCAGGGCAGGTTTTGGAACACTGGCGCCTAGAAAACCGGAGGATGGGAAATGCCCGAAAATCCCTACATTAAGAAGGTAACCCGAAACTATCATGATTCGGAGGTTATCTTCGAAGAAGGTACCTATGGCGATGAAATGTTCATCGTCCACTCCGGGTCGGTGAAGCTCGTCAAGAAATCCCCGGAACAGGAAATTCCCATCGCCACCATCGAACCCGGGGAATTTTTTGGGGAAATGGCGCTGGTGGATAATGCCCCCCGCAGTGTCAGCGCCATCGCCGGGGTGGATCAAACCCGGCTCCTGGCCCTGGATCTGAATAAATTCCTTTTCCTGGTCAGCCATCAGCCGGCCTTTGCCCTCACCGTCATGCATGTCCTTTGCGAGCGCATTCGGAACATGAACGAGAGGCTTTCTCAATTGGAGCGGAACAGAGACTAAAGCCCACGGCCATAATTAAAACAGGTTCTTGACCTAACGAGGACTCCGGGATGGATGCATCTGAGCTAAAGCCCAAGCATATAGAAGAGTTAAGACCGCGTATTTATCAATTCCGCAACGAGAGATGCGGAAGCCACGTTTATCTCGTCAAAGGTCTCAAGAAAAACGTCCTCATCGATACGGGCAAGGCCTCGAATTATACGAATCTAAAGCTCTGCCTGGAACAACTGGGTCTGACACCCCGGGACATTCACCTCATCGTCCTGACTCACGAGCACTTCGATCATACCGGCGCCTGTCCTTATTTTTACGAGAGGACGGTGATCGCCGCCCATGCCCTGGCAGCCAACAAAATAGAGCTCCAGGATGAATTCGTCACCATGGGAAAGTACAGGGACGAGGGGTCAAAGCAATTTAAGGTGGACATCTGGCTGGAAGCGGACACCGTCCTGGACCTGGGCAATTACCGCCTGCAGATTCTGCACACCCCGGGGCACTGTTCCGGCTGCATCTGCATTTATGAGCCGGACCAGGAGCTGCTGTTTTCGGGGGACACCCTGCTGGCCGGCGGCACCCTATCCGGCATCATGGGGTCGGGCAATATCAGCGACTACATCAAGTCACTGCAGCGCCTGAGCAATTTAAAGGTGGAGGAGATGTATCCCGGTCATGGCCGGATATCGACCAACGCTGATGGGGACTTGCTGAAAGCCCTGGAAAATGCGCTCACCCTGATGGAGGAATGCAAGATTCTCTTTGCGACCCTGAATACCAAATCCACCTTCGACCAGTATTTCTCGGGTATTCTCAAGCGTCCCAGGATCCCGGCGACCCCTCCCAAGGTCTGAGCCACTTAAAGCCGCCGTCAACCAGAAAACCCGTGCTGCGGCGCTGGCCGTGGCGGGTTAATTCCACGACCTAAGCATTTCGTCAAATAGAACCGCCGCCCCCGGCGGTTCCCCGC
Organism: Desulfobaccales bacterium; assembly: GCA_052147455.1. GTDB lineage: Bacteria > Desulfobacterota > Desulfobaccia > Desulfobaccales > 0-14-0-80-60-11 > JAPLJC01. The sequence goes on from JBKQKO010000049.1 coordinate 53,807, forward strand.
CGGCGAGGGCGCCGGCGCTACATTTTCATATAAAGCGCAGGATCACGTATTTTTAGTGACTTGAGATCCTGCACTCCGTTCAGGATGACAGTGAAATCAGGTTTTGCCATAGCTTCCAGCAAACGCCTTCCCAACAAAGGCGGGGGAGCCGATGCGCTCCCCCGCCTCTTGTGCTTCGCGCCGATTAGGGATTCCTTAAAAAATCCTCCGGGGAATTAACCGAGATTATGCGGCAGGTTTACCCGCCACATTGCCAAAATCGTTCTGGGGAGTCCTCTCAGCGAGTGGGCGCCCTTATTTCAGGATGAACGCTTTATAATCCAGCAGTCTCAAGGTCAGGGCAAAGGCACCGGCCACCACCGAATTATCAAAAATTATCACGATATCCCGGCTCTTGTTTAGTTTCTCGAGATTGTCAAAAGTCCACAAATCGGCATAAGGAATATTGATCGCCCCTTCCACATGTCCCTGGGCGAATTGGTCGGGAGAGCGCAAATCCAAGAAGGTCGGATTCTTTAGAGATTGGGATTGGTTTTTTTCAATGGTCCAGGTGGCGGGATCGCTCTGGTTGAGGTCCATCAAGGCCATCAATACCCTGGAATCGGATTCGGTCGCATATAGGGCCTTTTGCCAGCCCTTGATGCCCCCCCTCATCCAGTTGACATTTTTATATCCGGCATTCACTGCCAGCCTGGCAGCATGATAGGACTTCCATCACATATCGTCCGCACAAAACACCACAATGGGAAGCGATTTATCCCCTGGGAGAGCCGACATATCGAATTGGGCATCTTTCAGATCGAAATCGGTCCGCTTGTGATCTTTAGGGACATCCATGGTAAGGTGAATTGAACCAACGGGCCTGGCCTGAACCCAATCCGTCATGTGAGTGTAGCACGCGATCAGCAATCCCCCCTGGGTCTGGATCTGCCTGGCCTCCCCTGGAGATACCACTCTCGCTCCTTCAAGACTGGTGGGTGTAGTTCCCTTCGCAGCTTCGCTCATGTCTCGATTCCTTTCCTGTAATTAGGATGTAAGTGGTGTAAGTTAAATGCTTCTGAAATCAGAAGCTAGATAATAGAAGCCCACAGGATTTTATCTGTCGGGGAGACTCCTATTTTTTTGTCGGGGAGACGCCAACTTGTTTGTCAGGCATGGTCCTACTGGTGGGGATAAGCAGTTCCGTGCGGTCGAGGCCTGCAGGTCTGCGACGGCGAAAAAACAAGCCAGTAGGGCGGGAAAGCGCAGCGCATCCCGCCATTAGCATTATTCCAACTCTAGACTGCGAACGTTATCATCTGCCGCTCATTCAAAGAACGTGCCGCCAGGAACAAAGGCGCGCCTAGATTGCGGCATACGTTGGGCCTGACTCAATTGCTCTGAGCGCCAGCTGGCTTCCGCCAGACGGAGCTTGGCCCCAAGGCTGCGTTCCCCAGCAGGAGCTTGGGAACGAGAGAAAAAATCCCACTGATATTCAGAGCATATCTGGAGTTTTTAGGGCGCCGACGATAATTGTCGATCCTGGCAAGTTAGCTGTTATTCTAAAATACCTCCTCTCCCAGCAGGATTAACTTCTTCAGGGAAATTTGTGCTATCATCCCTCTTACGAAACAATTTGGCTGCAAAATAAGACACCCTTCGGGGTTAAACGCGGGGAGAGATGTCCCCAACCCCTTTTTTGACTGCGGTGGCAAGGCTGCTGCATAATAGCGGATATCACCATCGAGGGTATCATACTATGGACCAAAACGATGGATTGATCCTGAAGGTTTTCTCCGATTACGTCTGACCCTGGTGCTACTTCATCACCGGGCGTGTTGAAAGGCTAAAGGAAGAGTTCGAGATAGGGATCAGGTGGATTGCCTTCCCCCTTCATCCGGAAACACCGGAAGAGGGCCTGAGCCTCGAGGAGCTTTTCCAGGGACGGGGCCTAGATCTCCCTTCGTCCATGGGGCGTCTGCAGGAAGTCGCTGCCGAGTTGGGACTTCCCTGGGGCCCGCGCACGAGAACCTACAATAGCCGCCGGGCGCAGGAACTCGGGAAATGGGCTGAGGCATTGGGGAAAGGGGATGAGTTTCACAAGGCTGTATTTCAAGCATACTTCGCTGATGGAAGGAACATCGCCGATATTTCGGTCTTGAAAGAGATCGCCGGGACAATTGGCCTTGATGGTCGCATGGCGGAACAGGCCTTGGCTGAGAGGACTTTCAAGGAAGCAGTAGACCGTGACTGGGAGTATTCCCGCACCTGCGGCGTTACAGCAGTTCCAACTTTCATGATTGAGGGGCGGATAGTGGTCGGTGCCCAGCCTTACCAGGCTCTTGAAGACCTTGTACGTGCCGCGGGGGGGAAAATGCGAAA
>JBKQKO010000050.1:0-30657 GCA_052147455.1 Desulfobaccales bacterium
CATCCTGAACGGAGTGAAGGATCTCAAGTCATTAAAAATACGAGATTCTTCGCTTCGCTCAGAATGATATTTTTGGGCAAAACGGGGTTTTAGAATAGCTTCTAGCGCCCTCCCGCCTGCTTCAGTTTTTTTCCTGCGGCCCAGGCTTTGCCGGCCCGCTGGCCCACGGTCCAGTAATGGTTGTCCGGCATGGTGAGCACCAGGGGATTGATCTTCAGGATATCCGGCTGGCCGTCGGTGAGGCAGTCCTCATCGGCATAAGCCGCCACGATCTCGCCGATAAACAGATCGTTGGCGGGGAGCTCCACCACTTCATAAAGGCGGCACTCCAGGCCTAGAGCACACTCCTCGATCAGGGGAGCGGTCTCCAGCTCTCCGTAAAAGACCCGGAAGAGACCGGACTTGTCCACCTGGCGCCCTGAAACCAGGCCGCAGTAGTCGGTCTTTTCCATCAGGTCGGCCCCGGGGAAATTGACGCTGAAGGCGCGGTTCTGCCGGATGCCCCCGGGGGTGAAGTGGCCCTTATTGAGGGCCACTGCCAGGAGCGGCGGCTTGAGGTTGACCCGCGTGACCCAGCCCACGGCCATGAAGTTGGCCCGACCCTCCACGGTGGCCCCCACCAGGGTCACCGGCATGGGATAGATGTAGGCGTTGGCGCCGAGATTGACCTTGGCCATTAAAGGTCCCTGCCGATGGCGAAGGCCTGGCCCAGGTACTTGCCGATGCCGTGGTAGGTGCGGATTTCCGGGCCAAAGATGATGGGCCGCACCTTTTCGATGTCCGGGAGGCCCTTGTCCAGGACCGCCTCATCGGCCTTGACGTCCAGGATCTCCCCGATGAACTGGGTGTGCAGGCCAATCTCGATGGTATGGATCACCTTGCACTCCAGCACCAGGGGGAATTCCCCCACAAAGGGGGCGTCCACCAGGGTGCTGCTCACCGGGGTGAGGTGGGCCCGGTCGAATTTGTCCACCTCCCGGCCGCTGGCGATCCCGAAATAATCCGCCTCCTTGACGTAAGTCTCGGAAGGCACGCTGATGGTGAAGGCGCCCCGGGCTTTGAGATTGCCGTAGGAATAGGTGGCCTTGCGCAGGGAAACCGCGATGCAGGGCGGCTTGGAACAGCAAATGGACCCCCAGGCCGCGGTCATGGCGTTGGCCTTGCCGTTGGCGTCGTAGGTCCCCACCACCCAGACCGGGGTGGGAAAGGCCAGGGTCCTGGGGCCGAGTGATTTCTTCATGGTTGGTCCTCCTTAATCAAGAATTTAAGCCCTCCGGAGAAAAAAGCAATAGTGGCAAGCAGTCAGCCGTCGGCTAGCCGCTATCAGCCCCCCGGAACCAGGCCGGGACGGCGCAAAAAGGCCCGGCAGACTTTAGGTCTGCCAGGCCCGCTTCAGTCAATGATTTTAGCCTTTAAGCAGCCGCGGCCAGCTACTCCTCCTCCTCCTCCAACTCGACGCCGTCCCGCTCAAACTGGGCGTCCCGGGCGGCGTGGCCCGCCTCGATCTCCGCTGCGCTCCAGGGCTCGAACTCCAGGCAATTGGCCACCAGTTCCCAGAGGTATAAGGTCTCCTTGTAGTTGCCCATGTCCATCTTGCCCTTCTTATGTTCGCCGCCCAGGCCCTTCAAAATCTGATCCCGGCAGTTGTGGCAGGGGGCGATAACGATCTCCGCGCCGCTGTCCTTGATCTGATCCGCCTTCTCCTGGCCGTAGGCCAGGCGCTCTGCGTCATATGGCATGGCCCAGGCGCCCCCGCCGGCGCCGCAGCACAGGTTGTTGAGGGGGTCGTCCGCCATTTCCCGGAAGAGGCTGGGATCGATGCACTGCTGGGAGATCCAGCGGGTCTTAAAGCCCGTGTGATCGCCAAAGGATATTTGGGACTTGCGCACGTAGTTGCAGGGGTCGTGGATCGTGTAGGCTTCGTGATATTTATGGGTATTCAGCTTGATTCTGCCTTCCTTGATGTACTCCTCCAGCAGGTCCATGACGCTCACTACCTTGAATTCGTCGTAGACTTCCGGAAACCAATTTTTGAACCCGAACCGGGTTGCAAAGTAGGCGTGCCCTCATTCGGGGTACAAGATGGTTTTGGCCTTAAGTCGCCGGGCGTTCTCGATGACCCGCTCCACCTGGATCTTCATGGAGGGATCGTCGCCGCTGAACAGCCCCCAGTTGACCCCTTCCCAGTTGGTGGAGGAGACGGTCCAGTCTTCCTTGGCGGCGTAGAAGATGCGCCACCAGAACTTCATGTCGTCCGGCTCTCCGAAGGGCTCCTTGGAGTTGATGGTGACGATGATGTTGGCCCCTTCCTTATCCACCGGCACGTAGAAGCCGGGAGTGGGCTGCTCCTCGTCGTTTTCCATCTCCACCCCCAGTTCCGCCAGGAGGAAGAGGAAATCGTCCCGGGGAATCCCCAGGTTATTGCCCCGCTCGAGATTCATCATGGTGCCCTTGTGGATCGGCCCGGGCACCTTGTCCCGCGCCCGGGCGCTGCGGCAGGCCCGGAAGGTCTTGAGCAGTTGGATGCCCATGGGGCACTGGTACTGGCAGCGGCCGCACAGGGTGCAGACCCAGGGCCACTTGGAATCGATGACTTCCTGCTCCATCCCGAAGACGATGGCCCGGATGGCTTTGCGGGCGTCCCAGGTGCCCCCGGCGCCCTCAATGGGAACCAAGCCGGTGGCCGGGCAGCCCCCGGAGCAGGTGCCGCAGGTAAAGCAGCGATCCGCCAGTTCTGGGGCGATGGCCCCGATTTTGCGGTTCTTTCGGTCTATCCTCACTTCTTTTGGGGCCTCTTCTGCCATGTTTCCTCCAGAAAAACTTGATAAACCTGAAATTTGCCTGGGTTGCAGTTTACCAAGGGCGGCTGCAGCCGCCCCCCAGACCTAAGCCAGGAAATTCTATGAATAATCCCATTAATGAGGGGATCTACCCATGTAATTGATATATAAAATTTCCACTAAAAAATAAAGTTTTTTTCCTGGATCACCATGATTATCTGGCGGGGCGGGGTGGCGGCCAGGAGAAAATGCTAAATTTCACCAAGTCCCCCGGCCAGTCCCCTAAACTCAGCTCCGGCCGCAGCGGCAAGCTTAACCAATTCTCCTGCTGGTTAGGAGATTTTGTGATATTTAATCAATGGGAGGATCAGCCGCAGCCGGCGCAGGAAGGGGATGGAATACCGCCGGGCGGGGTGGGCAGATCAAGGAAGCTATTATCCAAGAGAGATTAAGGCGTCTTGGGGCGCGCCGCGCCCCCTGGAGATCTGCTCAGCGAAGTGCTCCTCCGTAATCTTCCAGGAAACGAGGACAAGGACTAAATATGCTAGCCGAAATTACCAATCGTCTGGAATTACTGGGCGAATTGGGCGAGGCCCTGGCCCGGCGCCGGGATGACCTGATGGCGGCGGAGGGCGAGGACATGGGGGCGCCCTGGAGCATCGTCGGCCTGGAGGTGGACCTGGCGGTGGGGCACCTCAAGACCCTGGCCGAGGAGGCGCCTCACGTGGAAGGCAAGTCCCCCTATGGCACGGTGGCCGCCATTTTCCCCTACGACGCCCCGCCTATCATGTTGGCCCGGGTGGGGGGCGCGGCCCTGCTGGGCGGCAACCGCTTCCGCTTCAGTTGCTCCTCCCAGACCCCCCTCGTTGCCCGGCTGTTGCAAGAAGTGGTGGCGCCTTTCCCGGGGATCGAAGCCGTCACCGGCCTGGACAACCGGGAATTCGGCCGGTGCTGCGTGCAAGACCCGGAAGTGCGGGTGCTGTTCATTTCCGGCGGCGGCGAGGTGGGCGAGGTTTACGCCCAGGAGGTGCGGCATTTCGATAAGCTCTTCTTTGCCGGACCCAGCGGCCTGCCGCCGGTGATCTTCTTTAAAGACGCTGATGTCGAACAGGCCGTGCAATTCACGGTGCGCCGGGCCTTCCTCAACGGCGGCCAGTACTGCACCACCCTGAAGCGGGCTTACATCCATCAAGACATCTTCGAGCCGGTGAAGCAGCGGGTCATCGAACAAATGGCCGAGATTCGGGTGGGCGACCCCCGGGACCCCAAAACCGTGATCGGTCCCATCAAAGTGGCGCGCACCCGCCAGCTCCTGGACCGGGCCCTGGCCGCCCTGGAAGACCCCCATTTTCTGGTGCCGTTCCAACGGCAGGGGGAGTGGCAGGGTCCCTTCCTGATGGAGGCCGCCGCGGCGCCGGACCTGGAGTTGTTCGGCCCCTTCCTGGCCCTGGTGCCGGCGGAGAGCGGCCGCGCCGCGGTGGCCACGGTGCTCCAGAGCCGCTACCCCTTCCAGGTGACCTGGTTCGGTTCCCCACCCCCGGGCGCCAAAGAGGCCCTTACTAAAGAATTCGGCGTGGTCTACGACAACCCGGACTTCCTCTTCGCCCCCATGCGCCTGCCCTTCGGCGGCAAGGGCGAGAGCGGCTGGATCTTGGAAAACCGGAACGGGCGGCTGAGCAAACGGGACGGGGCGTTTATCTACAGCGCCGAGTTGGTGCGGGATTAATGTTGCCAGCCTGGGATAGATGAAAAAGCTGGTGCAGTGTTTCAGGAAAACTTTAATGAATGAACCCGCTTTATTCTCTCCCCTTAAGGGAGGTGCGAGCCGTAGGGGTTCCTATATTTGCCGCACTCTTAACCCGGAATTAATTTGGGCGGCAGCGCGGTTAAGTTCCGGCAGAAAGGTCTTGATCGCCCTGGATTTGGAAGATCTGCTGGTATTGGTGACGATGTTCATGGCGGCAATGATCTTATTATTTGCATCCAACAACGGCACGGCGATGCCGCAAATGCCTTCCTCCAATTCCCCGTTGACCCAAGCCCAACCCTTCTTTCTATCCTCAGCAATGATTTTTCTGAGGCGTACCGGTTCGACTACCGTTCTCCGGGTAAATGATTTTAGTTCTACGGTGGCGAAGTAGCGATCCAGTTCCGCTTCCGGGAGCCCCCCCAGCAGCATGCGCCCCATGGAGTGCGAATACGCCGGGAGGCGACTGCCAATGCTGATGTTGGTCGTCAAGATCCTGCGGGTAGGCACCCGCATCAAATATACAATGTCCGGGCCATCGAGTACCGCGATGGAGCTGGTTTCATGCACCTTGGCGACCATGTTCTCCATGATTGGCTGGGCAAAATTCCAAAATGGCAAGGAGGACAGATACGAGTACCCCAGGTCGAGAATGCGCGCGGTCAACGAAAAGCGCCGCCCATTGGCGCGCACGTAGCCGAGGTTCTGCAGGGTACACAGTATTCTGCGGGCTCCCGCCCGGCTCAGGTTGGTGTGTGCGGCGATTTCCGTGATCGTCATTTCCCTGAAATTCGGACCGAAACTCCGGATGACCGAGAGGCCGCGCGCGAAAGACTGCACAAATTGGTCGCTGCTTTTTTCCATGGGAATATGTTCGCATAGCGAACCGGAGAATGCAAGCAATGCAGGTTAGAAGAAATTACCGATTAAAGAATATTTATTGACAGGCGCTCTGGTTTGCAGTACTTGGTTCGTAAAGCGAATAAATGTTCTCAAAGCGGACAAAAGATGGACCCTAAACCCCGCCTGCCTCTGGAATCAATTGTGGTTTTGGACTTGTCCCGGGTACTCTCGGGTCCCTACTGCACGATGATGCTGGGAGACATGGGCGCCGAAATTTGGAAGGTTGAGCCCCCCAGCGGAGACGATAGCCGTGGACTCGTGCCCCCCCTCATCGGCGGCGAATCCGCCTACTTTCTCAGCCTCAATCGCAATAAGCGGGACATTTGTCTGGATATCACCCGGCCCGAGGGCCGGGAGGTGCTCCTGCGCCTGGCAGAGAGAGCCGACGTGGTCATAGAAAACTTTCGGCCGAACCTGAAAAAACGGTTGGGCATTGGCTATGACGAGGTCGCCCAGCGGAACCCCGGGGTCATTTATTGCTCCATATCCGGGTTCGGCCAGGACGGGCCATATAAGGATCTTCCGGGCCTGGACAATATTTTTCAGGGAATGGCGGGGTTGATGGAGGTGACCGGTGAACAAAGCGGACCTCCATTGAAGGTCGGGGAACGAATTGCCGACGTCATCGCGGGGATAAACGCCGCCTTCGGCATCATGGTCGCCCTGTTCCACCGGGAGCGGACCGGAGAAGGGCAGTTCCTGGATCTGGCGCTCGTGGACTGCCTGGTCGCCGCCCAAGCCCCGCTGGTGTCCTATTATTTCGCCACGGGACAACAACCGCCCAGACTTGGCAATGGCTCCTTGTTCTCCGCCCCTACCAACACCTTCCCAACCGCGGATCGACCCATTAACCTGTGCATTTTTAACGACAAGCATTGGGCTAAGCTCTGCCAGGTGCTGGGCCGGAAGGACCTTTCGGAGGACAGCCGTTTTAAAACAAATCGGCTGCGGGTGGAAAACGCAGCCGCGATCACCCACACCGTGGCGCAGATGTTGCAAGAACGACCTGCGGCGGAGTGGCTGGAGCGCCTGCACGGAGCCGGGGTTCCATGCGGACTGGTGTACACCTACGCAGAAACCTTCAATGATCCCCAGATCCAGCACAATCGCATGCTCCAGCATATTCCCCATCCGACGGTGGGCCTGCAAAAGACCATCGGTTTGCCGGTTCGCCTTCACAAAACGCCGGGCGCCATTCGCCGGGCGGCGCCGCTGCTGGGGCAGCACAGCCGGGAAATACTGCAGGCGGTAGGATACGACGACCAGGAAATTAACTTGCTGATTCAAAACAGCATTGTGGTGCAATCTTAAAGGATTTTTATGCAGAAAGAAGACGATCAATGAAGCAAGAATTTGAAACGGATTTTTGGAAGGACGCCAAAAGCCGCAAGATCTGGGATGACATTGTTCCGGGCGAACCGCGGCCAACGCTCCCTTATACGTTGACGTTGGAGGCGATTCAGCGCTACTGTCGGGCGGTCGGTGACCTGCATCCGCTCTATTTCGATGAGGACTACGCTCGCAAAAGCCCCTATGGCGGCCTGATCGCACCGCCGTCGATTCACGCCCTGCTCATGTTTGCCTGCACCCCCGCGGATGACTGGATGCGCAGCCCCGGCACCGTCAACGCCGGACAGGCGTGGAGTTACCATAAGCCGGCCCGTCCGGGCGACACCATCACCCTGCAGGCGCGTGCCCTGGACAAGTTCATCAAGAAGAAACGCCTGTTCCTAATCCACGATAATGTCTTTTTCAATCAGCACGGCGAGGTGATCTGTTCCGGCCGCGGCTGGACGATCCGCCCCACATGAGGAGCGCGCTATGATCAATCTCTTCGACACCCTGATGCCGGGCTACCGCATTGAAGGCCCGGAATTTGCAGTCTCGCGAGAGAGTATCCGTGCCTTCTGTGAGGCCTCGCTCGATTACAACCCGCTCCACCTGGACGACAACTACATGCAGAGTAATTTCGGCAAGACGAATTTCGGTGGGATCATTATGCATGGCATGAATATCTTCGGTCTGATGACGCGCCTGCTGACGGACTGGGCCTATCCAGTGAATGCTGTGCCGAGTCGCCTGGAGACCCGCTGGTTAAAGCCAGTCAAACCCGGCGATCATATCCGGCCTCACGGCATGGTGAAGGACAAACAAGTGACGGCAAAATCGCGCTGGGTGACCATCGACGTGGAGGTGCGAAACCAAGGCGACGAGATTGTGGCAACCGGGGAAGCGCTCGTCGAGTTTCCGCTGGAGGGGGCGCCTTGATTCTCGGACGCAGCGTGGGGCGCAATGCCCTCCTTTATCCCGAGCGGGCCGCGATTATCTCGGAAGACGGGACCAGGCTCACTCACCGCGCCTTTGCCGAGCGTGTCTGGCGTTTAGCGGATGGACTGGTGCGACGTGGCTTTGGTAAACACAACCGGATTGCCATTCTGGCCCGCAACAGTGCCGATTACCTGTGCGTTTATTTCGCGGTCGGCAGTTTGGGCGCCATTCTGGTGCCGATAAACAGCGCGCTCAAGCCGGCTGACATTGATTTCCGCATGGCTCATGCAGAGGTCGAGGCAATATTCGTGAGCGACGAGTTTGCCCCGGTGTTGGCCGAGATGGGAGTCGCCACGAGCCAGCGCCTGGCAGGCCGAGTGTTCGGGCTCGACAGCGAGACCGCCGGCGGCGCGTCTCTGGCCGCCCTGGTTGCGGCAGGAAGACCTCAACCGCCGAAGGCGCGGATAGAACCCGAAGACATTCTCTACATCGGCTACACCTCTGGAACCACCGGTCCCCCTAAAGGCGCCATGGTGTCGCATCGCGCCATCGTCGTCGGCTTTCTCTACAAGGCGCTGGACTATGCCTTGACGGATGCCGATGTGACGATCAATCCCGGGCCTTACTGGCACTCGGCGCCCCGCGATTTTGCTGCGCTGGCCCTCTATCTCGGGGGCACGGCCGTGGTGCCGGTGCGCTTCGATGCGTCCAGGTATCTCGAAATGGTCGAACGTTACCAGATCACCAATTCCTTCGTGGTGCCGACGATGCTGGAGCAGCTGGTCACTGCGCCGAGACTGGAAACTTGCGATGTGTCCAGCCTGCGCTGCATGATTAGTGGTGGGGCGCCGTTGCCGACCCCGGTGAAAGAACGGGTATTGGCAAAATTCGGCCCGGTGCTCACAGAATTCTACGGGGCCACTGAAACGCGCATAATCACGGCCATTACCCCGGCCGAACTGGCCGTGCGCGACCGCTCGGTGGGCAGGCCCATACGGGATGTTGCCATCCGCATTCTCGATGCAGAAGGAGTGGATCTTCCGGCCGGATCAGTGGGGGAGATCTTTATCCGCGGTCCTGGTTTGTTCTCCGGCTATTGGCGGGATCCCGAGAGCACGCGGCAGACGCACCGCGGGCAATGGTTCAGCCTGGGCGACATGGGGAGAGTCGATGGCGACGGATATCTTTACCTGGTTGATCGCAAGCAAGACATGATCATCAGCGGCGGCGAAAACATCTTTCCCAACGATATTGAGGAATGCTTGCTGCGCCACCCCCGAGTGAGGGAGGCGGCGGTAATTGGTGTGCCCGACGAGCTGTGGGGTGAGTTAGTGATTGCTTTCGTGGTCGCGGCTCCGGGAGCGCCTCCAACCGGTGAGGAGCTTGCCGCTTTCTGTGGCGAGCGGCTGCCTAACTATATGAAGCCGCGCCGCGTCGAGTTTTGTGACCATTTGCCGCGCAATACGGTCGGCAAACTCTTGAGGCGCTGTCTGCGTGAGGCCGCACTTGCTCCACTCCAAGCACCGTTAGCCTGCAGGGAAGACAAATTGTGAGGACTCACTCCAACAGGTTGCAATGGGGGCAGAAAAATGGAACCTAGCGAAGTGGCTGCGCCAACCGGCGCTCAGGTCTATCGGAAGATCACCTGGCGACTGCTGCCGTTCCTCCTCCTCTGCTACATGGTGGCCCAGATAGACCGATTTAATATCGGTTTCGCAAAGTTGCAGTTTGTCCGCGATCTTCATCTAAATGACGCCATCTTCGGCGTTGCCGCCAGCATGTTCGCGGTTGGCTATGTGATTTTTGAAGTGCCCAGCAATCTTATGCTGGCCCGCATAGGAGTACGAAAAACACTACTGCGCATCATGGTGTTGTGGGGAATTTTCGCTTCCCTGCTGTCTTTCGCACAGGGTGCGAACTATCTCTATATTATGCGCTTTCTGCTCGGGGTTGCGGAGGCGGGCTTTTTCCCGGGGATCATCGTATATCTCACCTATTGGTATCCGGACAGGCACCGAGGCCGGATAATGAGCCTGTTCGTGATAGCAGTGCCGATTGCCGGGGTCTTTGGCGGCCCGCTGGCGGGAGCCTTGATGGATCGCTTCCACGGTATCTTCGGGCTGCAAGGCTGGCAATGGCTGTTTTTAATGGAAGGATTCCCTGCCGTAGTGCTGGGCGTCATCGCCTATTTCTACCTGCAGGATAAGCCGGAGCAGGCAGGGTGGCTGTCAACTGCTGAAAAGCAGGTCGTCATCGACGATTTGGAGGCTGATCGTGCCGCTGGCCCTACTAAATCTCCGAAAAATTTCCGCGAGGCCCTGGGCGACCCAAAAATCTATTTACTATCGTTCATCTATTTTGCTTACTTTTGTTCTCTTAATACGATTCTCCTCTGGAGTCCCACCTTACTGAGAAGCGTCGGGCTCAAAACAGTTACCGCCATCGGTTGGTGGAGCGGCTTGATCTCGGTAATTTCCACCCTGGGCATGGTCGCGGTGGGCTACAGTTCCGATCGCCTGATGGAGCGTCGTTGGCATGTGGCTTTGTGCGGGATAACTGCGGCTGTCTGCTTCCTGCTTCTGCCTCTGGCTTCTCAGAACCCCGGCTTGACGATCGTTTTGCTGGTGGTGGCATCTATTGGTATCTTCAGCGTTTTGAGCCTGTTCTGGACCATTCCCAGCGCCTATCTGGGAAGCAGCGCCATGGCGGGCGGCATCGCCCTGATAAGCTCCATCGGGTATTTGGGTGCGGTGGTCAGCCCCACCCTCGTAGGCTGGATCAAGGTTAAGACGGGCAGTCTATATATCGGTCTAAGCACGATTGCCCTTATGCTGATTTTTGGGATGCTGCTGCTTCTGATATTCGTTCCTGCCACCCAGCGGGAATAGTCTTTCACCTGCCGACCCTGCCGTGGTGAATGAGGGTATTCGGGGGAATTATAAATTTGACTCCCTATTCCGTCTCTACCGTAGGGGCGGCGTCTTAGTGGCACAGGCCTCTGGCCTGTGGGCTTGCCCTGGGCGGGGAAACCCCGCCCCTACAGCAGATAATTGAGGGAGTCAAGTATCTAATTCCCTTATTTTGGCTTTCGGCGCCAAGAGATCGTGATTATCGCCTGCAGGTCGCAGGCCGGGATTTCCAGGTCCGCCGCAGGGCCAAGCGGAGGCAGGTCCATAGGGAATAGAGGAGTAATAAATGAAAGAAGCCTGGATTATCAATGCGGTGCGCACGCCGGTCGGGCGGTATGGGGGATGTCTTGCCGCGGTGCGTCCAGATGATATGGCGGCGCTGACGCTGAAGACGCTCGTGGAACGAGCCGGCATTCCTGCCGCGGAGGTCGAGGACGTCTACATGGGGTGTGTAAACCAGGCCGGGGAAGACAACCGCAACATTGCTCGCATGGCCCTGCTCCTGGCCGGATTTCCCCATGAGACCGCGGGATGTACGATAAACCGTCTCTGCGCCTCAGGGCTTGAGGCGGTTGCGGCAGGGTACCGGGCGATCCTTGCAGGTGAGGGCGAGGTCTTCATCGGCGCAGGTGTGGAATCGATGACCCGGGCGCCGTGGGTGGTCCCGAAGGCCGAGACGCCATTTCCCCGGGGGAACCTGACTGTTTTTGACACCGCTTTCGGATGGAGGTTCACTAACCCCCGGATGGTCGAAATGGGCTATACCGATTCCATGGGAGAGACGGCGGAAAATCTCGCCGAGCAGTATGGGATCTCGCGGGAGGCGCAGGACCGCTTCGCTTATGCGAGCCAGATGAAGGCGGTGGCGGCGATGGATGCGGGCAGATTTCAGACAGAGATCGTGCCGGTGCCAGTGAAGCAGGGGATGGTGGAACACGATGAGGGTCCGAGACGCGACACGACCCTGGAAAAGCTTGCACTCCTCAAGCCGTCTTTCCGAAAGGGCGGATCGGTAACCGCGGGGAATTCGAGCAGCCTCAATGACGGTGCGGCTGCGGTCCTGGTAGTTTCCGCCGAATATGCGAAGGCCCACGGCCTCAAACCCCTGGCGCGGATCCGCGCCGTGGCGGTGGCGGGCGTCCCTCCGCGGATCATGGGGATTGGGCCGGTTCCCGCGACTGCAAAGGTCCTCCGCCGGGCGGGTATCGCCTTTAAGGACCTCGATGTCATCGAACTCAACGAGGCATTTGCTGCCCAGACGCTGTCGGTATTACAGGAATGGGGCATCAATGGCGATGATCCCCGGCTCAATCCGCAAGGCGGCGCCATCGCCTTGGGACATCCGCTCGGGTGTTCCGGGGCGCGCATCCTGACGACCTTGCTATATGGAATGGCGGAGCTCGAGTCGGCGCGGCTGGGACTGGCCACTATGTGCATCGGGGTAGGGCAGGGGATGGCGATGGTGATTGAGAAAGTTTAGGCGCGGGAATTCATCCCAGCACTCGTTTTGGGTCAGTGAAAAAAGCGGCGGGGATGCTTCCAGAAATCTTAGATTCCTGGCCCAAGACCTACCAGGAGGCGGTGGCGCTCCAGGAGGAGTTGAAGCGCGGTGTCCGGCTCCTGCCTTTGCCGCGGCCGCCTCGCCTGGTGGCCGGGGCTGGCTTCGCATCTGGGCCTGGTGTTGGAGGTGGCCACCATCGGGGTGGCCAAGAGCCGCCTGGTGGGCCAGGGGCCGGAGCCGGCGCCGGAGGCCGGGGCCGCCAGTCCTTTAATTTATCAGGGAAGGATGGTGGGCTTGATCCTGCGGACCCAAAAGGACAAAAAACCCCTCTACCTTTCTCCCGGGTACCGCATCACCCTGGAGGAAAGCCGCGAGATTACGCTGGGCTGCGTTGTCAGGTACCGGATTCCTCTGCCTTTGCGCCGGGCGGATCAGCTAACTCGCCACCTGCGAGCCGCGGCGCTTCGGGCCGGCCGGTAAGCCGGGGTTCCCGGCGGCGTCCGGCGCTTCCAGGCTGAAGAGCCGCTCCCGATAGCCCGGGCAGACGTGGACCTGGGAATTACGGCATTCATGCCGGGCCGCATCCCATTCCCACCACAGGCAATTTTCGCAAGCCCCCTGCATCTCCTGGTTGAGGCAGATTTTCCCCGCCTCCCCGAAGTCGAGCATGTTCCCCCACCCACATCCCCGAGCGTTGCCGGCGTTCCTGAAAGGAATGACCCACCTTTCAAAACGCGCTGAATTACCATTAAACCCAATTTTATCGTAAGTCAAATCTTTTTTTATGGGCTGCCGGAGGGGCCACCTCGCCTGGGCCGGGCGGCCAGGAGGTAGGGATGATGGGGCCGGCTCCGCGGCTGCCGGCGGCATCAGAAAAAATCGCTCTTTTTAAAGACCAGGGGTTGGGCCTCGGGGTGGAGGATCTGGGCCGCCACCACCTCCCCCAGGAACAGGGTATGGTCCCCGGCGGGGAAGGTGTCTTTAAGCTTGAGGTCCAGGTAGGCGTAAGCCTGGGGCAGGATGGGGGCCCCGGTAGCCGCGGTGATCCACTCCAGGCCGGCAAATTTGTCCACCTGGCGGCCGCTCTTAAAGCCGAAGCGCTTACCCAGGTCCGCCTGGGCACTGTCCAAGACATTGATGGCAAAAATGCCGCTTTCCTTGATGAGGCGATGGGAATAGCGGGGCGGGGCAATGGAGACCATCACCAGCAAGGGCTTGAGTGACACCTGGGAGACCCAGGCGGCGGTCATACCGTTGACCAGGTCCTCCAGGCGGGTGGTGACCACATAGACCCCGTGCACCAGGGCGGTAAAAGCGACTTCTTGCATCTTCGGCCTCCGGTCGGCTTCCAGGGGCAATTTGCCTTTTGCCTTAGCTGAAAGCTGATAGCTTATTCAGGTTAGATTGCTTCGTTCTCAGGATCAAGGTGGAAATGGTCATATCCGGCCCCGGAGATATCCACCTCCCCTGCGGCGTCAATCAGGGAGACCCGGTCGCCTGCCACGATCTCTCCCAAAAGCAGAGGAGGCGGCAGCCCGACCCCGGCGAAGGCCTGGTGCAGCCGCACCGCCTTATGGGGGGGCGAGGTGAAGAGGAGTTGGTAGTCTTCGCCTCCCATCAGGGCCAGCCGCATGGGGTCGGCCTGAAGGCAGGCGGCGGCGGCTAGCACCCGGGGCGAGACCGGCACCGCAGCCGCAGGAATCGCCGCCCCCACCCCGCTGGCCAGACAGAGGTGATACAGGTCGGAGGCCACCCCATCGGAGGTATCGATGGCGGCGCTGGCCAGACCCTGGCCGGCCAGGAGGCGCCCGGCCACCAATTGCGGTTTGGGGGTCAGGTGGGCCGCCACCAGGGCCGCCTGCAGGTCCGCATCCAGTTCAGGGCGCCGCTTCAGGACCTGAAGCCCCGCCGCCGCTTCTCCCATCTCCCCCGTAAGGTAAATCAAGTCCCCCACCCGGGCCCCGGCGCGGCGCAGCATTCGCCGGGGCGGCACGACGCCGGTAAGGGTGATGGTCACTGCCACCAGCCCGGGAGAGGCTACCGTGTCGCCGCCGATGATGGCCACCCCGTACTCCCGGGCGGCCTGGGCCAGTCCCTGGGCCAGCTCCAGGGCCTGAGCCAGGTCCCGCTCCGGGGGCCAGCCCAGGGAAACCAGGGCATGGAGGGGCTCCCCGCCCATGGCGGCGATGTCGCTCAGGTTCACCGCCAGGGCCTTCCAGCCCAATTGCGCCAAGGTGGTGTAGGACAGGGAGAAATGCACCCCTTCCACCAGGGTATCCATGGTCCAAAGGAGGTTGCCTTTGACTCCCTTGAGGCTCACCGCGGCGCAGTCGTCGCCGAGGCCCAGGACCACCCCCGGAGGCGGCGGCCCGAACACGTCGGCCAGGGCGCCGATGAGGGCGGTCTCCCCGAAAAGGCGACCGCCCCTTCGTTTTCCGGCCCCGGTTTTCAGGTTATCGCTTCGGCTCACGGCCAGGGGTTCTCCCGGACAGGCTGCTTCCTTGACGTTTGGCGGCGGTTATTCTTAACTTCACCCGGATCATGCTTTAAAGGCGCCCTAGTCCCGGCTGCGCAACTTCATTAGCAAATTGAGGATCTCCAGGTAGAGCCAGATAAGGGTGACCATCAGGGCGAAGGCGCCATACCATTCCATGTATTTGGGCGCCCCTTGCAGGGTCCCCTGCTCGATAAAGTCAAAGTCCAGGACCAGGTTCAAGGCGGCAATGGTGACCACGATCAGGCTGAAGACGATGCCCACCGGCCCGGCCCCGTAGACCAGGGGCATGTGTACCCCGAACAGGCCCAGGATGAAACTGATCAGATAAAATAGCATGATGCCGCCGGTGGCCGCCACTATGCCTTTCTTAAAACTCTCGCTGGCCCGGATCATTCCCGACCTGTAAGCCAATAGCAGCGCCAGGCAGGTCCCGAAGGTGAGGCCCACCGCCTGGACGACGATCCCGGGGTAGCGGGCATCGGCGATGGCGGAGATGCCGCCAATGAACAGGCCCTCCAGCAGGGCATAGAGGGGAGCGGTCACCCCGGCCCAGGCCGGCTTGAAAACGGTTACCAGGGCCACGACGAAGCCGGCGATGGCGCCCAGCATCACCAGGGGCAGCACCGCCTGCGGGTTCCCGGCCCGGGAAAAGCTGGTCCAGATCCAGGTGGCGGTGACGCAGACGCACAGCAGCAACAGCATGGCCTTGTTGGTAGTTCCCTGGATGGACATCCTTTCCTCGGTCCGGGCAATACTGCCCAACCGGGAGAAGGTGCGGTCACCGAGCGCGGGGTTGCCCGTCCTCATGGCGAGATCCTCTCAAGCGGCTGTTGGAGATTTTTACGGGATTGTACCAGCAATCGGGGCGAGGCCCAAGGAAAATGGCCGCGGGGCGCCTCCGGCCGGCTCAGCCCAATGGTCTGGGTTCGCCGACATTGTCGGGGGCGTCGTAGTCGGCGATGTCCGCCTGGTTGACGAAATAGGTCTGGCAGACGGAATCCAATTCTTGGGCGCTGAGCCGGGGTTTCTCCCCCAGGAAGCGGGCCCGATCCACCAGGTTTTCCACCAGATCCCGGGGATGACAGGCGGATAGGGGGCGGGCGGCGCCAACGTAGTAGCGGTTCATTATCTCCCGGACGATTCCTTCGTCGAATTCCATATCCCAGTCCTGACAAACCCGGCGAAAGATGGTGAGGTACTGGTTCGGGGTGGCGTAGCCGATGAAGATCTTGTGCCGGATGCGCCGTAAAAAGGCTTCGTCCGCCAGGCTGAGGGGGTTCAGGTTGGTCGAAAAGATGATGAGCTGGTCGAAGGGCACCCCGAACTGTTGCCCGGTGCGGAAGCAGCAGAAGTCCTGGCGGGTTTGCAGGGGATACATCCAGCGGTTGAGGAGTTGCCGGGGGGATATCTTCTGGCGGCCGAAATCGTCGATGATAAAGACGCCGTTATTGGCCCGCAACTGGTGGGAAGCTTCATAGAATTTCAGAAGCGGGTCGAACCTGAGCTCCAGGGAATCTTCGGTCATCTCGCCGCCGACGATAACCACCGGCCGCCGGCACAGCACCCAGCGGGGGTCATGCCTGGGCCCCTCGCCATTGGTGGGTACCGGCTGATGGTTGACTTCATCGTACAGCCGGATGATCTGGCCATAGACGTACAGGGCGTAGGGGATATAGACCGCGTCCTCGAAGGCGTTCCCGATGGCGTTGGAGATCACCGTCTTGCCGTTTCCCGAAGGCCCGAAGAGGAATATGGAGCGGCCGCTGTTCACCGCGGGGCCAATCTTGTGCAGGAAGCCGGGGGCCACCTCCAACTCGGAAAAGACCTCCTGGAGACGGGGCAATCCCACTTTCACCTGGTGGATGGTCTGGCGCTCTACCCAGTCCCAGTAGTCCTCCAGGGGCACCGGGGCCGGGCCCACATAGCGGTTGGCTTCCAGGGCCTGCTCGGCAGAGGTTCTGCCCTGTTCGGTCAGGGCGTAATACATCTCCATGGACATCCGGTTGCGGCTGCCCATCAGGTCCCGGGGCCTGGCAAACAGGAGATTTTGAGCCTTGAGGTAAGCGATCAGGGGCTCCAGCAGTTTGGGGGGGATCCTGAGATCCTGGGTCATCTCCCGGATGGAGAAGGTGTCCCGGTAGTAGGCATGCTTGAGCAAAAGTTGGATCAACAGGGTTTGGCTAAGGCCGGTCTCTTCCAGGGTCTCGGGGATGGGTGGGTCAGGATAAAGGAAAGGATTCAGGACCTCCGGCTCCACCAGGTCCAGGTCCAGGAGATGTTTGGCTAGAAAGGCCCGGTTTCTCTTTTGCCGATAGAGGGCTGGGGCCAGTTGTTCCGGAGTAAGCACTCCGGCATTGAGAAGGCGTTGCGCCAGGTTCATAGCATCTCCAAACTAGCGGGCCAGGTTCCGGTCCGCCGGGGACCCGGGAGCGGCCCCCGGTCACTGGCCCTGGCGCCGGGGCTGCGGTTGCCGCAGATTAACTCCCTGCGGATGAGTTGCTGATCAGGATGAGCGCTCGCAGCCATCGCAGGGCGATGGAGAGAGCCGCCATCTCAGCGTGGAACAGAAAAGTTTACGTGGCCAAGGGGCAAGCCATTGCCTCCTTGGCCGGCGCCTCCACCTGGACCTGACTGGTGGATGGGGGCAGCATGGACTCCTTGATGATTTTTACGGCGAGATGGGCCAAGGCATCGGCAGCCTTGCTCTTCTTCTGCCCCCAGGGAAAGAGCTTCATGTTATTGACCGCGGCTTCGATGACCGGGTCGTAGGGCACATGGCCCATGAGTTTCGGATGCAGGTTTAAGAAGTCGGTACACACCGAACGGATGATCTCCGGGGTTTTCAAGTCGGTATTGGACTTCACCATGTTGATCAGCAGGTAGATATGGTAGTTGGCGAGCAAGAGGCAGAGACGCTCGTATTGGCCGGGGGCCTTTTCCTGGACCTGGGCCAATAGTTCGCTAAGCGTGCCGATGCCGCCCACCTCCTCGCCTTCCTCACCCCCCGGGTAAAGGATGTTAATAATCTCTTCGTCTTTGGAGAATTCCCTGGAGATCTTGCGGTACAGGGCACTTTTGATAAACCCGTAGGCGTTTTGGAGGGAGGTGGTCTGGGGACTGAACAGGACGATCCTTCCCTGAGAACAATTAAAGAAATCCAGCAGATTGAAGGCGGTGCCGGCTCCCAGGTCCAGGATAACATACTGGGCCGGCAGGGCTTCGATCTGGTTTAATAATCTGATCTTTTGGGAGTAGGTGGGATTGGCCGCGCCCAGGAGGTCGTCGGCCCCGCAAATCAGGCCGATGTCCTCCACCTGGGTTTGGATGATGGTATCTTCCAGCCGCTCCACCTTTTTCAACAGGAAATGCTCCAGGGTGACGTGGGGATAGCGCACCCCCATAAGGGTGTGCAGGTTGGCGCCGCCCAGATCCCCGTCGATGAGGATCACCTTTTTTCCCAGGCGGGCCAGGCTGATACCCAGGCCCAGGGAGATCAAGCTTTTGCCGATGCCCCCTTTGCCGCCCCCGATGCTCCAGAGCTTGATTTTACTGGCAGACAATGTCTCCCCCTTGGGAATGCCCTGCGCTTAACTGGAATCCTTTATACCTTTCCAGAGAAGCAGGATCTGGCCCACAACCCCCAGGGTACCCATTAGCCAGAATATCCAGGCAATTAGTGGATGGGACCCGGCCCTTCCAGTATGCATTATTAAGCCACAAAAAAGCAAGGTCACCCCGGCAAAACCTAACCGGGTAGGGAGCGCCGCCCGTTGGGCGGAAGGTTGTCGGGCCTGGTCCCAACGCTCCCACAATCCTTGGATATCCCGGGGGCAGTTAGGGATGTGCTCGTTGAGCAGTTTCTGGGCCGCCGCGGTAGGTTGGTCCAGGACCAGGTCAATGCTTAACAACCCTTTGTCCCGGCTTCGGGCGCAGTGGCGGACCCGAACCACCTTCCCCGGGAAGTTGACAGGTTCCCCGTTCACGTTGGCCGGCACGCGCAGACGGCCGCCCTGCCCGTTGAGATCCTCCCATTCCATTAAAGCCAACGGGTTGCTCACTTCCAGGCTGGCCACCCCAGCCCTCAGGTTCCGGATCACCGCGGGAAATTGCCGCGTTGGTTTCCCGGAAGGGCCGATTTGTAAAAGCACGTCCGA
Organism: Desulfobaccales bacterium; assembly: GCA_052147455.1. GTDB lineage: Bacteria > Desulfobacterota > Desulfobaccia > Desulfobaccales > 0-14-0-80-60-11 > JAPLJC01. The sequence continues at coordinate 18,760 of JBKQKO010000050.1, forward strand.
GGGCCCCCGGGATGATCCTCTAATTTTGGAGTGGTTATGCTGGCCATCGAACGACATAAGCTGACTCCCTCCAGATCTCGGCAACCGGGTCAATTGGCGGCGGCGCTGTCCGGGGCCGCCAGCTGATGGTAAAGAGGTCCCTGGACCTCCACTACTTGGCCTTGCCGGATTGATCCAGGAAACTCCTGGCCATTTGGCCAGCTTGCCTTAATTTATCCAGAAACGACAATCCGGCCAGGTCGGGGTTGAGGCTCACGTAGTTTTTAAGGCAAAAGAGCACCATCTGCACCTTATCCTGGTCTTCGGCCAAGTCCGGGTTCTTGCTGAGGAAGTCCTGGACTGTGGATTTCACCTCTTGGAGCTTCATGGTTTTTTGGCGCTGCGGGGCCATTGACGCAGCCCAGGGGAAATCCAGGGGACCGCGGTCAGGCGCGGAGGAACCCTTGGCCTCATGGCTGCCAGTGGCAGGAGAGGCGAAGCATTGCTCTATTTCCGTCGCCACCCGATCCAGTTCAAGGGCCTTGGCTTCCAGCCCCGAGAGGATCGTTTCCTGGCGGCAGCCCTCGGCGATCACTTGCTCTCCCAGGGTGGCCAGCACCTGAAAAAACTGCCCGGGAACTGACTCTTCAAACTTAGGGCGGAAAGGTTCGAGATCCCGATCACCGAGCAGTTGCGGGGTCAGATCCTCCCCCTCTCCGGCCAGGCTGTGGGACCCAGCCGGCGCCAAAGCGGGGGGCTCCGGCGCGGGCCAGCCCCCTCCCGGAGAGGCGAACCCCGCGGCCCAGGCGCCCGCTTCCGTCCCAAATCCTGGCGCCAGGGGCTGGTCGCCGGCCACCAGACCTTGCAGATATTGCCACCTTTCCCCATTAATGCGGGCGTCCCCGTGGGGGGCGTGCCACAACAGCCCCAGCATTAGCTGCCGGTCTCTCAGGCCCACCGCCAGGGAAGCCACCAGGATATCCCGATAATATTTGTCCATGGCGGCGGGCGGCGCCAGCAAGGCCTTGAGCACCACTTCGTGGGAGACGATGGCCCGGTAGACTTCCTCCCAACTGGGCAATTCCTGCGATTCGGGCTCGCTTTTGCCCTGCTGTTCCCGGAGGAATTGCCAGACCGCCGCTTTCGGCGGCTGGGGCGGGCTCTCCCAGGGGGGCTTAACCCAATGCCATGGTTCCCGGGCCTCCGGGTCGATGGAGGCAGGGGCCAGAACCAGGCCCTCCTCCCCATAAATCGAGACCTCCAGGGCCGAGGAAAAGGAGGCGGGCGGCTGCTTATCCGGTGGCAGGGCGTAATAATGCTGCTCCCGGCGATTCCCCAGTTCCGCCACGCACTGGGCCCGCCAATCCCCCAGCAGGTCCAGAGAAAGAGTCCCTTCCCCCTTATTGACCTCCAGGACCAACAGGTGGGAAGGCCGGCCGGTGCGAACCGCCAGGTTCACCTGGACCCCATCCAGCCCCAAATCCGCCAGTTGTTTCCAACAGAGCTCCTTTGGCTGGCTCAGGTCCAACTCCAAATCGGTTCCGTCCCGGACGCTGATGACCGCCAGGGTCCAACCCAGAGCCCGGTAGCGGCTCATATGGTCCCACAACTGGTTGTGGCGATCCAGGTTCTCTTTGCGATCCAGGATGTAACCAATCTCATCCTGCCCCAGCCTGACGGTAAACTCTTTGGCAGCCAAGTTTTGACCCTCTAAACCATGGAGGTCATTGAGAACCAGACCCAAAACCCCGGATTCGGCAACGCGACGCCAGGACTCTCTATGGATAACCGTGTTATTGCTAATGTTATCGGCAACGCCGCGCCGGGCAATCAGGGCATCCCTGATTCCGGGGTTCGATTTCCCTCATTTTTCTAGGAATGATATATTTGACTCCCTATTCCGCCTCTGCCGTAGGGGCGGCGTCTCAGTGGCACAGGCCTCTGGCCTGTGGGCTTGCCCTGGGCGGGAAAACCCCGCCCCCACAAGCAGATAATTGAGGGAGTCAAGTATATAATTCCCATTTTTAAGGTTGCCCCTTGGGAAAAAGCGCCCCCAGGTGCGGGAACATAAAGCGACGCGCCTCGCGCCCGCCTGATTAAGGTGCAGTTTAGGGGATTAGGGGAAACCCCTAGAACATACGCACTACTCGGAAGACCTGCCCGGCAGGATGGAACCTTTTTTTAATGCTGATTCCCCAAAAATCTGTTGACAACCTCTTCGCTGATAATTAATAATCCATTAGTGTATTTATTATAACGGAGGGTGAGGTTATGTTTTTTGGCAAGAAGGCGGTAATGGCTTTAACCGGGGTATCCGGTCGGCAGGTGGAGCATTGGGCCACGACTGGGATAGTTAGGCCATCTATTCCGGCGGCGGGCAAGGGTACCAGGCGGGGATACTCTTTTAAAGACCTGGTAGCCCTGCGAGTGGCCAAGAGGCTCAAGGATGAAGGGATCAGCTTACAGAAAATTAGGAATGCCCTGACCTACCTGAGAAAGAACTTTCCCGAGAAAAAGGAGCCTCTGGCCGAACTTCGTTTCTTAACCGACGGCGACACCATCTTTGTGGTGGACCGGGACCCCCAAAAGATTTTGGACACCCTCACAGGCGGCCAGTTTGTCCTTTCCCTGGCCCTGGGAGAAATCATTAAAGGACTCCAGGGCGAGTTAAAGAAGCTGGCAACCCCCAAGGAGGAAAAGGTTATGGTGGCAGGCCGGACCTTTACCGCAGTGTTGACCCCGGACCTGGAGGACGGCGGCTTTACGGTGCAATGTAAGGAGGAACCGGCGGCTATCTCCCACGGAGAAACCGAGCAGGAGGCCCTGGACAATATTGTGGACGCCCTGGAATTGTGCCTGGACCATGAGGAGGAATTACAGGCCGCCAAAGAGAAAGCCCAGGCGGTATGAGCTACACCGCAAAGCAATTAATCCGGGCGGCTAAGAAGCTCGGCTATGAAGTTAAAGAGGGAGGCAAGCATACCCTGGTTTATGACCCCACCACCGGGCGGCGCCTAACCACAATCCCAAGGGGTTTCATTCCAAGGGGGACCTTAAGGGCAATTCTCAAGCAGATGGGGATTACCGAAAGCGAACTAAAGAGACTCATTTAGTTTTGGGTCCTATCCCTATGCATTGCCAAGCCATTATATTTCCTATTTGATTCTGGTGTATCTGAGAGGGGTTGAACCCCGGACCTCTTGAATGCCATGCGGGTTTAGGGGTAAGAAGGAACCCCTTGAACATGCTCACTAAATTGAAATTACTATGGAAATGGGTGTTGACTTAATTGAAAGAATGGGGATAAAATAGGGCATAGATTTAATAAATTGACACTTTTTTGACAGTAAAATTTGGCTTGGTAAAGGGGGAGACTATGAGAAAAGGCGAGAAATGTGGAAATTGCGAATTTTGGTTAGAGGTGGTACCAACGGCCACAATAATGAGGGATATGGTTAAAAATTTCGAATGTCATCGCTACCCTCCAACGCCAATGTCAACGGGCGACTATCGCTGGCCAAAAACCAAAGAAGACGATTGGTGCGGGCAATGGAAAAAAAGGGCAAGTCAAACCGTAACCCCTAAGGAAACAAAAAAGGGGTCCAAGATCACCGTAGAAACGCCTCGTAGGTGAAAGCGGCAAGGGTAGCACGGTGAAATCTGGGATAAGCCGGAATGAAACCTTTGGCCCCTCTAACCCGGGAATAGCTACCCCGGGAACAACCGAGGGGCCTACCCCAGCTCCACAAAGGGGGGGGGTATGAATTTCGTAATTTCTATTTTATTAATCATGGTCTTCCTTCCCTCATGCGCCCCAATCTCCCCACCCGGTTTGGTAGCGCATATTGCAAAATACCATAATCTTGAACCTAATGACTTACAAGGGTCTTTTGCCATCGCACCTGCAAATGAACAACAACGTGAGGGCCTTGAATTTTCCCATTACAAAGAAATATTGGCTGGTGAATTACTAAAACGAGGTCTGCGGGAAGTTGCTATGGGAAAAAAACCTGACTTTATTATCAATGTGACCTATTCAATTGATTCCGGGCGGACCGGAATTCGTGGTGTTCCTATTATAGGTCAAACCGGCGGAGGCAATACAACATACTCAGGATTTAGCGGTTCAAACCCTGTTTTTGGTAGTAGTTATACTGCACCCACCTTTGATACTGTTAGTGTTGCGCCACAATCATATCTCTTCTTTACCCGCCAAGTTAACATTGATTTTTATGACGGCGCATCTTTTAGGACAGGAAAACTAAATAAGAGATATGAGGCCAAAATAATTAGTAGAGGTACTTCTTCCGAGCTTGAAAGAGCATTTCCCTACATGGTTCAAGCTCTTTTCAAGGATTTTCCCGGTAAAAGCGGCGAACCCGCAACCGTTAAAGTGGAAGTACATGAAGAAAAAAAGTAAAGACTAAAGAAACCGACACAAAAATTCCGGGGATAGGGGGCACCCGACAAGGTGATTTTCCTGGATCACCTTCCCCGGATTCACCACCAGGCCGCGGCAGGAGGCGGGAAATGCCAAAAACCACCTATAACATGATGACTCGGGAATGGGGACTAAGACACCATGAGGTTTATGAGGCTATCTGGCATACCCGAGCCTTCCGGCGGTTTTGTGAAAGAACCCTGGACCGGGTGAAGCAAGAGGTGGCGGATAGGCGATCTGCCCTTTCTCAGAAACCGGCAGAAGACCGAGAAGCACATGAGGCGGCATGGATTGACTTGCCCTTTGATGAGGCCGTAGATATGGCCCTGCGCTCCGCCTTTCTTGAAACTAATGAGGCCCAGATTATACAGGACCGCTTGGACCTTATGGGATTGGGCATGCACCGGGGGGCTATTGCTGTCAACCCGAAACTTATTCCAGGGCCGCAAGCGGGTGAGCAATACATTTCCTTGCTAGTTGATCTAGCCTTCCCCAAAGAGCATCTCAGGACCGAGTTTGAGCATATCCTTGATGAGTGGCGCCCCCGCGTGCAACAGCCCCCCGCCCCGCCTCGCGGGACTGCAATAATGGAGATGACTGATATTAATCTCATGTACCGGGCCTATGATCTGGTAGAGGAACACTTGGCCCAGGGGGACACTAGGCACGAAAGCGTGCTGAAGGCGACCCTGCAATTTTATACCAGGACGCGACGCCCCCGCCTGAAGGAGCCGCCTGTAAATGACAAGCGTTATCAGCAGGTGAAAAGGTTGCACGACCGGGTTAAATCCATTATCGGCGACCTTTAAGCCCCGCAAAAATTAATCCCACCTGTGCTTATTTTCCACTTAACCGCCTGATATTACTTCATATCTTTTTTCAAAAAAATTCGCCTCAGTATATTCCCCAGCAATTTCCGCCAGTTACGAAAGGGGGGGGACCCTTTCCGTCTTTTCAATCTAACCTAATCTATGTCAACCTCAATGATAGGTTGTCTTTTTTTATTTTCTGCTTTTTGGAGGTAAGAATATGGCTGCAACCCCATTCAAGCTTGAGCGCGTCAAGCGGGAGCTAACCCAGGTTGAGCTTGCGGCCCTGAGCGGCATTCCCCAGCATCGGATTAGATTATTAGAGCGGGGCGTAAGACCACGGGCTGATGAAGTCGAAGCCCTGGCGGACGCTTTCAAAGTTAACCCGGAAAAACTTTTTCAAGGCGCATAAAACGAAACCCCCTGGCGGCGGGGGCCATGACCAGGGGCCGGGGCGGTAGGTTGAACTTGGAGATTGAAATCATGCTAGCACAATTAAATTTTGTTTGCAATAAGGCCCGTGCCCCACCATTCATTCTCACCCGAATTTTGCGTGACATGAGGCTTCCTGGGAAACGCTTCAGAGATTGCCAAAAGCCGCCAGAGGCAAGAGATCATCGAATTGATAGAGCAAAACTGCCAAAGAAGTGGCAAGGTTTATGAGTAAACCATATGAAACTATTAGGAAAATTTTGCAAAGAATGATCTGGGATGGAGAGCTAAAGAGCAGAGAAGGCAAATACTATAAAGAAAGATAAAAAATATATGTCCTCTTTATATTGTATGTCCCTAATGTCCCAAGTATCCCAAGTGTCCCAGTTAAGGTGCAAGTGCCCGTTGCTTAAGACAGGTAGAGAAGGGGAGGTTGGCGGTCTATGATTTAATCGCCCGTTGCAGGTTGTGGATCTCGCGGCAGCGTCCCTGGGGGTCGATCTGCAACACCACCCCCTGAAGCTGAATATTGCTGCTGGCCACCTTGAAAGGCTGGGGGAGCAGGGTCCAGAAACGCTCCAGAATGATTTCCCGCTTCATGCCGATAACCGAATCCAGCGGGCCGGTCATGCCGGCGTCGCTGATATAGCCGGTGCCTCCGGGCAGGACCCGGCCATCGGCGGTCTGCACGTGGGTGTGGGTGCCCAGCACGGCGCTTACCCGGCCGTCCAGAAACCAGCCGAGGGCCTGCTTTTCGCTGGTGGCTTCGGCGTGCATATCCACCAGGATAACCTTGAGCTCCTTAGGCAGAAGCCCCAGCACCCGATCCACGGTGCGGAACGGGCAGTCGACGGCATTCATGAAGACCCGGCCCTCCAGGTTAATGACGCCCACCGACTCCCCGGCCGCGGTCTCCACCACCGCATAGCCCCGCCCCGGCGTTTCCGGGGGGTAATTGGCGGGGCGCAGCAAGCGGTCGGTCTCCTCCAGGTAAGGCAGGATCTCTTTGTGCTTCCAGATGTGGTTGCCACTGGTGAGCAGGTCGATGCCGTGGCTGAAGAGCTGGTCGGCCACCGCGGGGGTGATGCCGATGCCCCCGGAGGCATTTTCCCCGTTGGCCACCACCAGGTCGATGAAATATTGGTCCACCAGTCGGGGCAGCAGTTCTTCCACGGCCCGCCGCCCCGGGTTGCCAACGATATCGCCGATAAACAGGATATTCATGCCGGGTGCCGCCTTAGCGGGCGTACTCTACCGCCCGGGTCTCCCGGATGACGGTAACCTTGATCTGGCCGGGATAGCTGAGATCCTGCTCGATCTTTTTAGCCACCTCCCGGCTCAACAGTGCCGCTTCCTCGTCGTTGACCTTATCCGACTCCACGATGAGCCGGATTTCCCGGCCCGCCTGGATGGCGTAGGATTTACTGATGCCGCCGAAGGAGAGGGCCACCTGCTCCAGGTCCTCCAAGCGCTTGACATAAGTCTCCAGCATCTCCCGGCGAGCCCCGGGACGGGCCCCGGAAAGGGTATCCGCGGCCTGGACCAGGACGGCCATGATGCTTTCCGGCGGGACGTCTTCGTGGTGGGCGGCGATGGCGTTTACCAACTTGGGGGATTCGCCGTAGCGCTTGGCCAAATCGGCGCCGATCAGGGCGTGCACCCCTTCCGCTTCCTGGTCCACCGCCTTGCCGATGTCGTGCAGCAGGCCGGCCCGTTTGGAGAGTTTGGCGTTGAGGCCCAATTCCGCAGCCATGATACCGCACAGGTAACAGACCTCCACGGAGTGCTGCAGGACGTTCTGAGCATAGCTGGTGCGGTATTTCAACCTGCCCAGCAGCTTGATGAGATCCGGATGGAGGCCATGCACCCCGGTGTCGAAGGCGGCTGCCTCACCGGTCTCCCGCATGCTGGTCTCCAGTTCCGCGTTGACCTTTTCCACGATCTCTTCGATGCGTCCGGGGTGGATGCGGCCATCGGAGATGAGGCGCTCCAGGCTGCGGCGGGCCACTTCCCGGCGAACCGGATTGAAGGCGCTGAGGATCACGGCCTCGGGGGTGTCGTCGATGATAATGTCCACCCCGGTGGCCGCCTCCAGGGCCCTGATGTTACGGCCTTCCCGACCGATGATCCGGCCCTTCATCTCCTCGTTGGGCAGGGCCACCACCGACACCGTCTGTTCGGTCACGTAATCAGAGGCGTAGCGTTTGATGGCCAGGGCAATGATCTCTTTGGCCTTGCGGTCGGCGTGTTCCCGGGCCTCGGTTTCGATGCGTTTCACCATGCGGGCGGCGTCGGCCCGGATCTCCCGCTCCATGGCACTGAGAAGGAAATCCCTGGCCTCGGAGGCGCTCATCCCCGCCAATTGTTCCAGGCGAGCGTTTTGCTCCGACAGCAAATGTTGGTAGCTCTCCATCTGGCCCTTGAGTTCCTCCTCCCGCTGGCCTACCTGCTTGTATTTCTTCATGAGCTCCGTGTCACGTTCATCCAGCAAGTCTCCCTTCTTCTCCAGGTGTTCCTCTTTCTGGAGCAGGCGGCGCTCCAGTTGGTTGAGTCCCTGACGCTGTTCGAGGTTCTCTTTTTCGAAGTTCATCTTCAATTGCAGGTACTGATCCTTGGCCTGCAGCTTGGACTCTTTTTTGATGGTTTCCGCTTCCTTGCGGGCCTCGTCCAGGATCTTCTTGCCCAGGGCTTCCAAGGATTCATGGTGGGCGTCCATGACGTATTTGCGATAGAAGAAACCGGCAGTGAAGCCGGCGGCTATGGCCAGAACTGCAACCAAGACGTATGCCAATATCTCCATGGGATTACCCCTGTGCTTATATAGTTAACCGTGGCCAGCGCCACCCGCCGTTAAGGGGCGCCACCTACGGGTGCGGCTCATGCGTCAACGCACGTCGAGTTGCAGACTTGTGGGTGAGGAGCGGCTCTTGAGGCCACCGGGAGAGGGGCGCGGGCGGAAATTGGGGTACTGCTTAGCTGACCTTTGGGATCAGGTTAGAGTTAAAGGTTACTAGTCTCAAATCCTTAGTGGAGGAGAGGTTCCCGTGGTCCGGTCCCTTTCCTCCCTTCCGGCAGTTTATTGCTTCCCGGGCTAACCCCGGGACGAGATCTCTCCTAATGGTATTCACCTGGGTCAATATTTCTGACCCAGGCACTCATATTTTGAATCCGCCCGGAATGTGCGACGCTCTTCCCATTCACCCCACCCCATGCCGTTCCTCCCTGACCGGCGAGTTCCACCTCCGAGAACCTCCGGGGCGTCCCTCTCAAGGGCCGGGAGGGAAATAAGAATCGTGGGTCTCCAGCATTTGAATCAACAGTTTCGACCGTTGCTCGATCTCGGCATGGAGATGTTGATAATCCTCCTTGCTCTCCAGGCATTCATATGCCAGGTTAAGTGCGGCCAGAATCGCCAGGTCGGCCAGGGGGCTGGCGGGGAAGGCCCGCTGCAGTTCCCGCAGTTGCTCATCCACACGGCGCGCCACGGCTTGCAGGCCGTCCGGAGAGATACTCCCCTTCAAGGTGAAGGTGCGCCCCAATATCTCCACTCTGACCGGTGCTGGCTCTTGACCCGGGTTTATGCCGATTCTCCTGTATCGATGATTTTTAAGCGATTCAGGATCTTATCGATCCGTTGGCGAATCATTTCCCGCTCCTGGGTAAGCTTTTCCAAGGCGCCCTCGGCCTCCTTGAGGGCTTTTTCCTTTTCAGCCAGGGTCTGCTCCAGGACTGTGTTAACCTCCTTCAGCCTGGCGGTCTGGCCGACGACCATCTCCAATTTTTGTTCCAGTACCGTGAAGAGATCTGTAAGCACCAATACCCCCCCATTATTTTGAGTGTGCCCTTGCGGGCCTTAAATGTCAAGCATTTTTGCAGTCTTAGTCGGGGCCAGGGCTTCCCGCAGGCGAGTCGCCAGATAGGTATAGCGCTTAATAGGCCGGTCATTGTGAATGGCCATCCCCAGGGCCCGTTTGCTCCCCAGCAGCACCACCAGGCGGCGGCCCCGGGTGAGGGCGGTATAGAGCAGATTGCGTTGCAGCAGCAGGTAGTGGTGGGTGGAGAGCACCAGGAGCACCCCGGGGAATTCGCTCCCCTGGGCCTTGTGCACCGTCACCGCGTAGGCCAGGGTGATCTCGTCCTTCTCACCCGGGTCATAGGTGACCACCCGGCCCTCGAAATCTACCTGGAGCTGGCCGGTGGCTGGAAGATAGCCGCACACCTGGCCGATATCGCCGTTGAATACCTCTTTATAATAATTGTTCCGGAGCTGCATCACCTTGTCCAGGCGGCGGAAGGTCCGACCTCCCCAGGGCCAGGGGTGGTTATCCGGATTAAGTCGTTGTTGCAGCTCGCGGTTCAGGTTCTGGATGCCCACCGGCCCCCGGTGCATCGGAGTGATCACCTGGAGGTCCCGCATGGGGTCCAGGCCGTATTGCCGGGGAATCTCGTGGCTCACCAGGTCCAGCAGGCGACGTTTCAAATCTTCCGGTTCATCCGCTTCGCTGAAGACGAAATCGCCCTCCCCCAGCTTGGTGGGCAGAACCGGGAAGAGCCCCTGGTTGATCCGGTGGGCGTTGACCACAATGAGACTCTCCCGGGCCTGGCGGTAAATCTGGGTGAGGCGCGCCACCTTAATGACCTCCGAGTCCATCAGGTCCTTGAGGACGTTGCCGGGTCCCACCGCCGGGAGCTGGTGGGCGTCTCCCACCAGGAGGAGACGGGCGCTGGCGGGGATGGCCCGCAGCAGGTGGTACATCAGGTAAATATCCACCATGGAGGTTTCGTCCACCACCACCACCTCGGCCTTGAGGGGTTGGGCGGGATTCCGCCGGAAGCCGCCGGTCTGGGGGGAGAACTCCAGGGCCCGGTGAATGGTGGAGGCTGCTGCCCCGGTGGTTTCGTTCAGGCGCTTGGCGGCCCGGCCCGTGGGGGCCATGAGCAACACCCGGGCTCCCAGGCCCTGGTACAGAGCCAGGATGCAACTGATGATGGTAGTCTTGCCGGTGCCGGGGCCGCCGGTGATCACCAGGACCTTCTCTTTGAGGGCCGCGGTCACGGCCTGGACCTGCTCCCCGGAGAGAGTCAGATGGAGGCTGGTCTGCACTCGGGCCACTAGCTCATCCAGTTGCAAGGGTGGCGCCGGGCCGGGAGTGGTGGCCAGGCGTCCCAAGGTCTGGGCCACCCCGGTCTCGGCCACCCAGGCGGCCCGCTTATAGACCCCGCGGCCCCCAGGCATCTCCGGCAGGGTCAGCCGCCCTTCCCGGGCCTGAGATTCCAGGGTCTGGAGCAAGGGCTTCTGGGGCACCTGGAGCAATTCCTGGGTGTGGCGCAATAGTTCTTCTTCAGGAACATAGACATGGCCGTCGCCAGCCAGGGTGTCCAGGACGTGCAGCAGACCCGCGGCCAGGCGGGCCGGGGCCAAGGGGTCCAGATTGAGGCGACCGGCCAGGCGGTCGGCGGTGAAAAAACCCAGCCCCTGGATATCCAGGGCCAGTTGGTAGGGATTGGTGGTGGCCACCTCCAGGGCCTGGGCCCCGAAGCGCTGGTAGATTTTGCCGGCTTGGGCCATGCCCAGCCCCAATCCCTGCAGGGCCACCACCGTATCCCGCATCTCCCGGCGACTCTGCCAGTTTCCGCGGATCTGTTCGATCCGCTTGGGCCCGATGCCAGAAACCTCCAGGAGGCGCTCCGGCTGCTGGTCGATGATGCTCAAGGTCTCGGCCCCGAATTGGGCCACCAGGCGCTGGGCCAGCTCCGGGCCGATTCCCTTGATGAGCCCCGAGGCCAAATACTTGGTGATGCCCGCCATGGTGGTGGGGAGCACCGCATACCACCAGACCACCTTAAACTGCTCGCCCCACTTTGGGTGCACCTCGTACTTGCCCTTGAGGTGCAACTGCTCCCCCTCCTGGACCCCGGCCAGCGGCCCTACGACGGTGACGGGCTGGCGGGCCCCCTGCACCTTAAGACGCACCACCGCATAGTGGCTTTCTGGGTCGGCGAAACTGAGGCGCTCTACCGCACCCTCCAGGGTTTCCAAAGGCTGTTGGGAAAATTCGGCAGGTAGGGTTGGGTTGAAATTAACCACAATACATAATGTTAAGGGAAAAAAAATTGGAAGTCTATGGATTAATAAACTTAGGGGCGCTGGGGGCGGGGGAGAGGTAACGAGCCAGTGGCCCAGGCGTTTTATCCTGTGGTGGAAACCCTGCCGCGCCTCCCAAAATCTTCATTCCG
>JBKQKO010000051.1:0-14439 GCA_052147455.1 Desulfobaccales bacterium
GTCTCACAATCCGGCGCAATTTGAGAAACATTTCCAAGACCTCCCTGCGCGAGCGCGGACTTCTACGGCTATTTTAGAGCGGATTAGTCCCAGATAGTTCAGGAGAACCCTGCGGCACTGGTCATCGTCATCGACGACCAGGACGGACGGCAAGACATCCGGGTAGGGGGCGCCATCCGGGCGGCTGGTGGTATAAAGCAACTCCATTCCAGGGTTCGGGGACGATAACCCTGCGACCGAGTCTCGCATCCTTGTCTCCTTTCCTCCGAGATTATGCGCCCGCCTGGGCCCTGCAGTCGAATAAGAGGTTGCCCATAGCTTGGTAAATTTCTCCACCCCTGTAAATCGGGGAATCCCTGTTTCTTAAGGGGGGATTCCCCTACTTTTTTGAGATGAGTGCGGCAGCCTCAGCCAGCGCGGTCAAAAGGCGGTTTTCGGAGCACTCTTACCGAGCTTAGCCCCGACAAATTTCCTCTTTGGGAGCTGAATTGTGTTGCGATCACGATGATAGAGGGCAGCGGCATTGACGACCTGACGGCGGCCGGGATTGATAACCTGGTCAAATAAAAATCAAAGCGGGCGCCAGGGTTTCTGATCATGGCCGGAGGCGGTACATACATGTCGCCCCAGCCTTTCCCCGGCTCACTTAAGAGTTTATCCCGCAGGAGGGATTTTCGCCGGGTTCATTCGGTCCTACCAGCGCCTCGCCCAGCAAGCATTCCTCCTTAATCCCGAGAAAGCGCACCAGGAGGCGGCGATTGCGCCAGGCGGCCGGGCCGGGAAAGACTACTCGCAGGTAATTGTCGCTCAAACCCTGAAGCCAGCCCGGTTGAGGGGCCGGCCCTTCCACCAGGACCTCACGCAGCCGCTGGGTTTGTCCCTGCATAAATGCCAGCCTTTTCTGCCTTCCCAGCTCCCGGATGATGCCGGCGCGGCGCCGCAGCTCCCGGCCGGGCACCGCCTTTAGCCGCGCCGCCGGAGTCCCGGGACGGGCGGAGAAAGGAAAGACGTGCAGGTAGGTCACCGGCAAAGAGGCCACCAGGTTTTGGCTGGCTTCGAAGTCGGCGGCGCTTTCCCCGGGAAAGCCCACCAGAACGTCCAGCCCCAGGGCCGCCTCCGGAAAAAGGCGGGCGATCTCAAGGACCAGGTCCCGGAATTCTCCGGGGCGGTAAGGGCGGTTCATGGCCCTGAGGATGGGGTGCGAGCCGCTCTGGAGGGGGAGGTGGAAATGAGGGCAGAAATTCCGCCAGGACGCCAGTTCGGTGAGGAGCTCCCCGGTTATCCCCTGTGGTTCCAGGGAGCTGAGACGCACCCGTAAGGGCGCTCCGGCTTCCTTCAGGCGCCGCGTCAGCGCGGCCAGGCTGCATGACGGGTCCAGGTCCTGGCCGTATTGACCGAGGTCGATGCCGGTGAGGACCACCTCCTGGTAACCCGCGGCGGCCAGTTCCCCCAGGGCCGCGGCAACCCCGGCCGGCGGCCAGCTGCGCCGGGGCCCCCGCACCTGGGGGACGATGCAGTAGCTGCAACTATGGCTGCAGCCCTCCTGAATCTTGAGCCAGGCCCGGGTGTGCCCGGGAAAGCCCCGCAGCCGCCAGGGCTGGAAGGGTTGGCGGCCCGGGCAGGTATCGACCCAAAGCTGCGGGTGGGCGCCGGGAGCAAACTTCTCCCATAATTCCGCCAGCTCGCCCTTTTCCCGGTTGCCCAGCACGGCCTGGACCCCGGGCAAGGCCGCCAGCTCCGCCGGAGCTCGCTGGGCGTAACAGCCGGTGACCCAGATGGGAGTAGCCGGATATTCCCGGAATAGCCGGCGGATGGCCTGGCGGGCCTGCTGGTCGGCGCGGCCGGTGACCGTGCAGGTGTTCACCAGGTGCAGGTCCGCCACTACTCCGGGGGGGGCGCTGAGCCAGCCCCGGCCGGCCAACTCCTGGCTCATCCCGGCGGTGTCACACTGGTTCACCTTGCAGCCGAAGGTAAGGATGCGGAAAAAGCGGCGGGCGGTTGGCGGTGGGCGGTTTTCGGCGGGCATGCCACCGATTTTAACAGGTCTGCGCGGTTATTTCATCCTGGCGAAGGAAATGCAGGAAGGCGCCTTTAGTTGCAGAGATTTTCAGACCCTCTTGGGGAAAATTCCCCCCAGCTTCGGTTTTTTGAAGCCAGATTCCCTCATCATGGTGACCTGAAGACCCCTCGATGCTGCAAAAAGTTATTAAGCAGAGCAAAAAACCAGTTCCTGATGGGGACTTTAACCGTAGTCGCAGGCTTTAGCCTGCGCCAGCTCAAGCTTGCGGCCACTCGATTACAATGCAATCTATTTAATGATCTGATTAATAAGTAGGCGCCCGGACAACTTTACCGGAAACAAAAACCGCAAACCGGTCCTTCACTTGATGGGCTCCTCGATCCAGGCGCCGCCCAGGACCCGGTCGTCTTCATAGAAGACCACGGCCTGGCCGGGGGCCACGGCTGATTGGGGCGCGGCGAAGACCACCTCCACCGCCGCGTGGCCCAGGAGGCGGATGCGGGCCGCCACTCCCGGGTGGCGGTAGCGGATGACCGCCTGGGCCTCCAGATCGCCGCTGGGTGGCTGGATGAGCCAGTTGACCCGGTCGGCCCGCAGGCCGCGGCAGAGGATCTCCTGGCGCCGGCCCAATACCACCCGGTTGCTCTCGGGGTGGATTTCCGCCACGTAATAAGGTTCCCCGGCCGGAATCCCCAGGCCCCGGCGCTGGCCCACGGTGTAATGCTCCAGACCCCGGTGCCTTCCCAAGAGCTGCCCCCTAAGGTCCACCAATTCCCCCGGAGTTCCCGGGCCGCGGCGGGCCCGGATGAGGTCCTGGTAACGGCCCCGGGGGGCAAAGCAAAGTTCCATGCTCTCGGGACACTGTTCATCGACCGGCAAGCCCATCTCCCGGTAACGGCGGCGCACCTCCGCCTTGGTCAACTCCCCCAAAGGAAAGACGAGGTTGGCCAGCAGCTCCCTGGGCAGGCGGCTGAGGAAATAGGACTGGTCCTTGCCGCGGTCCGCGGCCCGGAACAGTCCCAGGGTCCCGTCAGCCCCCGGAAGCAGCCGGGCATAGTGGCCGGTGGCCAGGCGGGTCACCCCCTGGGCCTGGAGCAACTGCCACAGGCGGCCGAACTTGATGGCCGCGTTACACTGCACGCAGGGATTGGGAGTGCGGCCCCGGGAGTACTCGCTGACGAAATAGTCCACCACCTGCCGGGCAAATTCCTCCCGGAGGTCCACCCTGGTGAGGGCAAGATTCAACATCAGTGCCAGAGACGCCAGATGTGCGGCCGGAGGGCCGCCGTCGCTTAGGAGCAGATGAACTGCCCGTGGCCGCTGCCCTTGTTGGCTGAGCAAGACCGCGGCCACGGCGCTGTCCACCCCGCCGCTCAAAGCTACGGCTACCCGGTGCTCACGCTCGGGCATAGGGCTTTCTCAGTGGCGATTCTTGTTTGGGTAACGACTCTGATGGCTTCAAGATTTTCATCCAATTAAAGAATGATCACCGCCATTGACCTCAGGTTCACGTAACTGAAGATGGCTTGTTCCATCAGGTTAAGATAACAGAAAGGTGAAGGGGCGGCAAAGCAGAGGTTTCCAAGACGATGAAACGGCCGCAGCGCCTTCTTTCCGGGGGGGGCAGAGCATCTTGTCTACAGCCCAATAATTCGGTAATTAAGCGAACTTTTGCAGGGGCTGTGCTATTAGCGAGAAAATTTTCCCATAAATGGATTACTTTCCTGATCCAGATATTCCTTGACGCAACTTTCCCCTTCCTTTATCATTGGCGCCAGGGCCATGCTGACCAATGGTCCAAGGGTGAGAAGGCCCCATCATGTCCCACGTAGTAGCGGTTATCAATCAGAAAGGCGGCACCGGCAAGACCACCACCGCCCTGAATCTAGGGGCCGGCCTGGCTTATCAGGGTTACCGTACCCTGATCGTTGACCTGGACCCCCAGGGCCATTGCACCATCGGCATCGGGGTGGACCCGGATACCATCAGCGCCTCCATGGCGGAGGTGATGACCGTCCCCCGCACCAGCATCAATGAGGTGGCCCTGCCCAGCTATATTCTGGGGCTGGAGGTGGCGCCAGCCCAGATCCATCTGGCCCGGGCGGCGGAGCAGATTTACAGCCGGGTCTTTCGGGAGGCCATCCTGGACCAAGCCCTGAAAGACGCGGACTATGACTTCGTGCTCATCGACTGCCCGCCGTCCCTGGGGGTGCTCACCACCAATTCCCTGTTCGCCTGCGACTTCATCATCATTCCTTGCCAGATTTCCCGCTATTCCCTGGACGGCCTGGCGGATTTGCTCACCACGGTGGAGACGGTCAAGAACCTCACCATGGAGGAGCTGTTTCAGGGAGACTTCTTCCGCATCCTCCTCACCATGTACGATAAGCGGAATCGGATCACCAATGATTATATCTTGGAACAACTGGTGCCCTTCCGGGAGAAGACCTTCAAGGCCATGATCATGAAAAACGAGGCCTTGAATCAGGCCCAGATTGCCCAGAAGGCCATCTTCGATTATGAGCCCAGGAGTTCCGGGGCCCAGGACTATCTGCAGCTCACCCTCGAATTCTTGAAGATATGGGAAAAAAGAGACAGTTTGCCGGCAAGACGACCAAGCTTGCCAGGCTCCCGTTAACCCTGGCTCTGGTGGAGCAGTCGGAGGCGTCCGGCGGGGGTGCCGCGGCTACCGCGGCGGCCCGGGAAACCGCCGAACCCCTGGGCGCAGTTTATATCCACTTGATCCGGGAATTGAGCTTCTTGCTGAGCCAATTGCAGGCCGGCCCCCAGATGCCTGTACCGCCGGGGGCCTTGCTGCCCCCTCACGTCCCCCAGCCGCAACAGATACGGAAGTCCCTGCGCCTCGCCCAACAAGGGCTCCAGGATCTGCAGTTCCTGCTCTCCCGGCCTTAAACCCGTTTTAGACTTGAAAAAAAAAAGGGCCAGGGGAAAAAACCTCTGGCCCCCAAATGAGCTGTCTTCAGAGGGGGTGACTCGTTATCCTGCTCTCGTAACCCCTGGCCTGACCTAGAAAGCGAAGAACGGGGCGGGGGCCCGAAGGCCCCTGGTAAATTACTTCGCTGGAGGCGCAGGCGACATCGGAGGTATGTTCCCACTCGGCGGAGGCGTGTGGGCGGCGGCCATCTTGGCCTCTAACTTGGCAATATTGTCCTGAATGATGGGGAGGATTTCACTGGTAGCCGCCTGCGACCGGACTGGTTCGACCGCCATGCAGGTACCGCCCACGAAGCAGGTCTGGGAAACCTTGTCTCTATATTGGGCGGCATGGATGGTGGCATCCTTAAATTGGGCCAGAGCGTCATTCAGCTTGCCGTCCCGTTCATCCAAGACTGCCAGGTTGTTCAGGGCAAAGGGGTTTAATTCATCGCGGTGGGTCGCGATATGGAATTGATTTCTGGCGGCCTCATAGTTGCCTTGCCGGACAAAAATATAACCCTGGTGTATGGGGGTGTACACATCTACCGGCATCAAGGCGCCGCCCCTAACGGTGCCGCCCGGTGCTGTCTTCTCTCCCACGCCCGGTGAGCCAACGGTCGGGGCCATCGGCGTCGGCTGCTGCTGCTGGGCGAAGACAGGGATGGCGCAGGCCAAAGCAAGCGCCAGGATCATCGCGATTAACATGAATTTACGGGTATGTCGCATTATATCTCTCCTTGTTTGAGTTGAAAGTGAAATCCGCCCCGTTGCTATGACATTTTAATTTAAGGATTATTTTTTCAATGTCAAGGAATAAGGCGGCATTTTAACCGATAAGCCCAAGTTTCAGCGGCTGGCTCCTCGAAGGCGCGCGGCTCCAGGGTCTTGTCCCCCAAACCCTTACTAAAAAACCAAAAACTTCACAGGGTGATCCCGAAGCGGTCCCGGATTTCCGGGCGCCAGCGCCGCGGTCCGTGCAGGTCCAGGGAGACCTCCAGAATCTCCTGCCCCTCGCCGCCGCTCAGGACCACCCAGGGGCGCAAGTCATCCCAGCCTCGGATCAAACCCGCCATGGTTTTTGCATCGGCCGGGGCGGGTGGTTGGATGGCAAACGAGTGGCCGCCCTGCATGGCATAGCGCCGCCCGTAGATTTCTGCGATAAAGGCGGCGGTATTCACCCCTACCACGGGCAGGTAATGGTCGAAGGCCCGGGTCAGAGCCCCTGTGAGCCAGTGGCCCCGGAGGATGGGGAAGATGCTGGGATTGACGATGAGGTCGGTTCCCTGGGCCGCCAGTTGGCGGGCCGCTTCCGGTTGCCCCCAGAAATCGATGCACACCGGCAGGCCCAACCGGCCGAAGTCGGTGGAAAGCGGCTGAAAGCCGTCCCCCGGAGTGACTCCATAACCACGGCGTTCCAGGTTGCTCACGTTGATTTTGCGCTGGCGTCCCACCAGCTGCCCGCGGCGGTCAAACAAGGTGGCGGTATTATGGCGGCGGCCCTGATGTTCTTCCACCAGGCCGGCCACCAGGTAGGCCGAAAGGTCCCGGGCCGCCTGGCCCAGTTCCGCCTCGCCGGAGAAGGGGAAATATTCCGGAAAGCAAATGAGGTCCGCCCCTCGCCCCCGGCACCGGGCCAGCAGGGTCAGGGCCAGGCTCAGGTTCTCCGGGCTCTCCAGGCGGGCGGCTGGCCGCGGCTGAATAAGCAGAATCTTGACCCGGGCGGGTCCTGGCGTGGTGAGGGGATCTGGTCCGGCTAGGGTCATGTTTCAGATTTTCTGTAAATAACTAGTAGGATGCTTCATAATTGCCAGGACATTTCAAAGTACGGTTTTTAAACCCCCCTTTGAAAAAGGGGGGGCAGGGCGGATTTAAAATAACCTCCTGAAATCCCCCTAAATCCCCCTTTTCCAAAGGGGGACTTTAATACCCTTGGAACTTAGGTGGGGTTCCAGCTTTATTCCCTCTCCCCCGATGGGGAAAGGGTTTGGGTGAGAGGGATTTTAATCTCTTTTCCGCTCCCATTAATAAAAGGCAGCCGCAGGCTTAGCAGGCGCCGCCTGGGTTTTGCCCTCTTTCTTCCCTGGCGTGACGTTTTGCAGAGCTACCATAGCATAAATATGGTTGGGGGAAAAATGGTTTTATGCCTCCCGGAGCGTAATTCCTGGCAACCTCCCGCTGCGGTTGATTTTCTCGGGGATCCCTGATAAATAGGATTTAAGCAAAATTGCGCTCAGGCTGGCCCCCGACGCTCTTGGGGTATTTGCCGGGCCGCGATTAAAAAAAAATCTCCCGAGCCTGTTGCTGGAGATGAAAAATGCTCATTGTGATGGACAAGGAGGCCACCCCGGCACAAATCGGGGTGGTGGTGCGCAAGATCGAAGATCTGGGCTACCTGGCCCAACCAATGCCCGGGGGCGAGCGGGTGGCCATCGCGGTGCTGCGGAACCCCGGACCGGTGGACCCGGCCCTGTTCTTGGACCTGCCTGGAGTGGTACAGGCCATTCCGGTCACCCGGGCCTACAAACTGGTGAGCCGGGAAGTGAAGCGGGAAGACACCCTCATCTCGCTGCCGGGCCTGGAGTTGGGCAGGGGCCGCTTTGTAGTGATGGCTGGTCCTTGTGCGGTGGAGAGCGAGCTCCAGGCCCTGACCATCGCCGTCAAGGTGAAGGCCGCCGGAGCCCGGATCTTTCGCGGCGGCGCCTTTAAGCCCCGCACCTCGCCTTACAGCCATCAGGGACTGGGCAAGCCCGGCCTGAAGATCTTGAAAAAGGTGCGGGACGAGACCGGACTGTTCATCGTCACTGAGGCCATGGACGAGGATTCTTTGAAACTGGTAAGTGAATATGCCGACATCGTCCAGATCGGGGCCCGCAGCATGCAGCATTTTTCCCTGCTGCGCCAGGCCGGACGCTGCGGCAAGCCGGTCCTCCTGAAGCGGGGCATGAACGCCACCCTGGAAGAATGGCTGATGGCCGCCGAGTACATCATGGCCGAGGGCAATTCCCAGATTATCCTCTGCGAACGGGGGGTTCGGGCCATCGGCGAGCATGTCCGCAATCTCCTGGACCTGGCGGCGGTGCCGGTGGTTCGGAGGGAGACCCATCTCCCCATCGTGGTGGACCCCAGCCACGCCGCCGGGCGGAGGGACCTGGTGGCCCCCCTGGCCCGGGCCGCGGTGGCCGCGGGCTGTGACGGCCTCCTCATCGAAGTGCACCATGAGCCGGAAAAGGCCATCTCCGACGGGGCCCAGTCCCTTTACCCGGACCAGTTCGCCGCCCTGATGCAGGAGATCCAGACCTTGCGCCCCGGGGGCTGGAAGTGAGTTTTTTGTTTGAGATCCTCCTGCCGCTGCCGGGCCGGGATCAGAGCTATCGGATTATCCTGGAACCGGGATTGCGCTCCCGCCTGGGCTCCTTATTGACCCATCTTAACCAGGCCAAGAGGCTGTTCCTGGTCTGTGACCGCCGGGTGGCCCGTCTGTACGGGACTCAGGTGGCGCAGGCCCTTAAGGAGGCCGGCCTGGAGCCGGCGCTGCTCACCGTGCCCAACGGGGAACGGGCCAAAAACTGGCCGATGGTCCAGCGTCTGGCCCGGGAACTCCTGGAGGGCGGCGCCCACCGGGGCTCCCTGCTGCTGGCCCTGGGGGGCGGGGTGGTGGGGGATCTCACCGGCTTCCTGGCCTCCATCTTCATGCGGGGCCTGCCTTTCATCCAGGTGCCCACCACCTTGCTGGCCATGGTGGACGCGGCCATCGGCGGCAAGACCGCCATTAATCTTCCGGAAGGCAAAAACCTTCTGGGCACCTTCCACCAGCCCCGCCTGGTGGCCATCGACCCGGAGTTCCTGCAGACCCTGCCCCGGGCCGAATTCCTCAACGGCCTGGCGGAAGTGGTCAAGGTTGCCTTGATTCGGGACCGCGAGTTGCTGGCGCGACTGGAAGTTTTTTTGGTTAAGGGGCCAGCCGGACTGCTCCGGAATCCCGAGGAATTGCTCGAGGTGATCTATCGGGCCGCGGCCATCAAGGCCGAGGTGGTGGCCCAGGACGAGCGGGAGGGGGGTCTGCGCCGCCTCCTCAACTTCGGCCACACCCTGGGCCACGGGCTGGAGCAGGCCTCGTCTTTCAGGCTGGCCCACGGCCGGGCGGTGGCCTGGGGGATGCTGGCGGCGCTCAAGCTTTCCGAAAGACTGGCGGGTTTGCCGGTGGCGGAGGCCAGCCGCGGCCGCGGGCTCCTCCAGCACCTGGGGCTCACCCGCCGGCCCCTGCCGCCTTTGGATCCCGGGGCCGTCCTGGCCGCCCTGGCCCGGGATAAGAAACGCCAGGAGAGCGGGGTGCCCTTCGTGCTGCTGCGCCGCCTGGGGGAGGCGGTGGTCGCGGAAGATGTGCCCATGCAGGTGGTAACCGAGGTTTTGGATCAAATTTTAAGGAGAGGCGAGGGCCTTGGGGATGACGCCATTTGAATCCTTCCGGTTAACGCCCATCGGCTATATCAAAAAAGAGAAGGACCAGGCTTACCTGGAGGTCCTGCCGCAGTATGCCCCGGCCCTTCTGGGCCTGGAAGGCTTCACCCACCTCTGGGTGCTTTACTGGTTCCATGAAAACGATCGCCAGGCAGCCCGGGCCGTCCTCCAGGTGCATCCCCGCCGGGACCTGGCCAATCCTCTCACCGGGGTCTTCGCCTGCCGGGCCCCGGAGCGCCCCAACCCCCTCGGCCTCACCGCCTGCCGCATCCTCAGGATTACCAGCAACCTCCTGGAAGTGGCCGGCCTGGACGCCCGGGACGGCAGCCCCATCGTTGACCTGAAGCCTTATATACCCCAAGGGGACTCGATTCCGGAAGCGGCCACCCCGGAGTGGGTGCCGCGGCCGCGGCCACCTGGGAAAGATTAGAAAACCCTGAGCCGCCCGTTGGCTGGTATGTTGGTTGGTGCGCCCTGCGCAGCATCATTTCCTTTTGCCTTATTCTCCAAATTCTACCCCTACGGCTCACTCAGGGCGGCCAGCAGGCCGGCGGCGGCGGTGAGGCCCCAGGGGAGGGCGGACTCATCGGGGTTGAACTCCGGGGAGTGCAGGGTCTGGCTCCGGCCCCCGGGGGCACGCACCCCCAGGAAGAAGTAAAAGGCCGGCGCCTTGGCGGCGAAATACGAAAAATCTTCGCTCCCCATGGCTGGCCGCAGAACCTTGAGGCGCTGGGAACCCATGATGGTTGCCAGCGCCTTAACCGCCTTGGGGCTCAGTTCCGGGTCATTCTTTAACACCGGGTAGATGGGGGTGGCCTCCAGATCGATTGCAGCCCCGGTGGTCCGGGCCACCCCCTCCAGGAGATGCCGCAGTCCGTTCAGCAATTCGGTGCGGGTGGCCTCCTCCAGGTAGCGGAGGCTCCCTTCCAGGGTCACTTTATCTGCCAGGATGTTGAAACGATTGCCCCCGGCAATGCGCCCAAAGGTGAGGATTTTGGGGGTCCGGGCATCCACCTGCTGGGCCAGGAAGGCCTGTAGATGGTTCAACAGCAGAGCGCTGGTGAGAATCGGGTCCACCCCGCGGTGCGGGGTGGCGCCGTGGGCCGCCTTGCCGACGATGCTGAGGAGCAGATGGTCGGCTCCGGCCTTCACGGTCCCGGAGCCGTAGCGGATCAGGCCGGCCTCCAGGTTGGGGGCCACGTGCAGGGCGATGATGGCCGCCAAGGGCGGCTCGGCCTCTAAGACGCCCGCCTCCACCATGCCCTGGGCGCCGCTGGCGCCCTTCAGGAGCGGCCATTCTTCGGCGGGCTGGAAGATGAAGCGGAACTGCCCGGCCAGGCGGTCTTTAAGTTCACTTAACAATTTGGCGGCGGCCAGGGCGATGCTCAGGTGAAAATCGTGGCCGCAGGCGTGCATCACCCCCTGCACCCGGGAACGCCAGGGGACCTGGATCTTCTCTTGGATGGGCAGGGCGTCCATCTCGGCCCGGTAAGCCACGGTCCGCCCGGGCCGGGAGCCCTGCAGGTCAGCAAGCACCCCGTGGCCGGCGATGCCGGTGCGCACCTTAAGACCCAGGCCTCTCAGATAGTCGGCCACCACCCGGGCGGTGCGCTCTTCCTGGTGGGAGAGTTCCGGGTGCTGATGGAAATCCCGGCGCAGGGCGGCCATCTCCCCGGCCAAGCCTTGAGCCCGGGTTTTGATTTCTTCTAATAAATATGTCATGGGGGAATTGTATCGCCCCGCGAAAGGATGACAAAGGATAAAATCTTTAGTGGCACAGGCGTCTCGCCTGTGCAGCTGTAAGCTAGATCCTGCGGCCACAATAAGACAGGAAATTTTGAAAGGCGCTCATAAGTTATTTAAAATCAGCAAGGTCCTCCTCGGAAAGATTTATATGTGCGGCTCTAATGTTTCGTTCAATTATCAATTCTTTATCTCTAAGTTCATTTAAAATAATCCATTCAGAATCTTGAGGTCTTTTGACCCACTTCCAGAAAACCCATCCATTCGGGCCGCCAAACCTCTTAGCGGCCGCGGAGAGCGAGTCATAGCTTTCGCCATTGTAAACAATATGACTATCTCTTATCTCTGCCTGACAATCCGCACGCTTACCATTCCCCTTAATTAGAGTACCGTTTAGAAGTATAACCCCATATCCAAGGTTCATTCCTATTTCATCACCCGTTTGTTTGTCCGAGGGTTTTAAACCCAGAAGCCGACGGAGAATCTCAGTGTAGGTCTCATCAAAGGATATTCTATTAGTTTCGATAAGCCGATAGATTTCCAAATCAATTTCAATGGTTTTAAACTTTTTCGTCATTGGAATATTCTCCTATCTCTGAGATATCTTAAAGATATAAGAATAATAGATTTTTGTCAAGAAAAAAATGGCGGGGAATGCTTTTTAGGCATTTCCCGCCATTCTTAAGGGATCCATGGGTGGGGTGGGTGCCCCCCCCCAGGCTTCAAAACGGCGAGGAAAAAAGGCCCCCCCGTGGCGCCGATTATCGCTTAGCGAAAAAAGCGAAAAAAACGATCCAGCCAGAAAGGCGCTCAGTGAGCCGGCCATTGGTGGGAGGAACTGAGAATCTTCCGGATATTTTGCGGACTTAACTATGGATAATTCTATTTTCGTATTTATCTTGAGTTCCAGAAAGGGGTTTTAGGCTGCGGTAAAGCGGCTCATTCCCGCAAGAGGAGGGACGCGCGGTATGAAGAAGTTGTTGATTCTTGGCAGCGGCACCGGCGGCACCATCATCGCCGGAAAGATGCGGCAGAAATTGTCGGAATCCGAGTGGCAGATAACCATTATAGACCGGGATTGGCAGCATCATTACCAACCCGGCTGGCTCTTCATCCCATTTGGCATCTACACCCCGGAAGACTGCGTTAAGCCGAAAATCAAATTTATCCCCCCCGGGGTCAACTTTGTCCTGGATGAAATTAGCCTGATCGATCCGGTCAAGAAGCAGGTCACCACCAAGGGTGGGTCATATGACTACGATTGGTTGGTGGTGGCCACCGGTTGCGGTATCGTGCCCGGAGAAGTGGAAGGCATGAGCGAGGGGATGGGCGGCGACATCCATAATTTCTACACCCTGGACGGCGCCATCGCCCTGGCCGAGAAGATGAAATATTTCGAGAAGGGCAGGGTGGTGATCAATATCGCCGAACTGCCGTTCAAATGTCCGGTGGCACCCCTGGAGTTCGCCTTCATGTCCGATTGGTTTTTCACCACCCACGGGGTAAGGGACCACCTGGAAATCGAACTGGTGACGCCGCTGTCCGCGGCCTTTACTAAGCCGGTGGCCGCGGCGGTGCTGGGGAACATCTGCAAGGAAAAAAATATCAAAGTCACCCCGAATTTCCAAATCGCCCAGGTGGACGGGGGCAAGAAGGTCATCACATCCTACGGGGGCGAGGAGGTCCCTTACGATCTCCTGGTGGCGATTCCGCCCAACTTCGGGGCCCAGTGCATTATCGCTAGCGGCATGGGCGACCCCATGGGCTATGTGGATACCGACCACAATACCCTGAAGGCCAAAAATTACGATTGCGTCTTTGTGGTCGGCGACGCCACCAATGTTCCCACTTCCAAGGCCGGGGCGGTGGCCCACTACGAGGCCGACACCATTATCGAGAACCTGGTGCGGGAAATCGACGGTAAGCCGGCGTTGCCGTCCTACGATGGTCACGCCACCTGACTGGTGACCACGGGTTACGAGAAGGGGTCCCTTCTCGACTTCAACTATAAGATAGAGCCCTTACCGGGTAAATTTCCCTTCCCGGGAGTGGGGCCCATGGACCTGCTCAAAGAAAGCTTTGCCAACTACATCGGCAAGATGATGTTCCGGTGGGTCTATTTTAATCTGATGCTCAAAGGCAGCCACCTGCCCATGGAGAACCAGTTCATCATGGCCGGCAAAGTGAGGGGCATCCTCTCTCCGGATATCGAATTGCCCCTGAGAAGGAGGCGGCCATGACCACGGAGGAACTGCTGCTGGAGCGCCTGGCTCGCATTGAGGATAAGCTGGAGGGCGTCGCCAGGGTGGAGGCGCAGCTGGCCGCCTTTACTGGGCCCTGGGAAAATCTGCAGGATTTGGGCCGGGACCTCTCCTTGCTGATGGACCCCGCGGTCAGGAAGCTGAATGAGGGCCTGGCGGAGGTGGAGGTCGGCTTCCAGTTGGAAGACTTCTTTGCCTTGCTCAAGAGACTGTTGCCCAGCTTGAAGTATCTCACCTGGTCCCTGGAGCAGATGGAAAACCTGGTGGACTGGTGGCAGGATATGGAGCCGCTGCTTAAGGTGGCGGTGCCCAAGATCATCAACTACCTGGACCGCCTGGAGGAGCAAGGCATTTTCCGCATCAATGGGGCGATGCTGGATATGTATGCCAAGCTGGCCAGCCACTATACTCCCGAGGATGTCGGCACCATCGGCGATGGCTTCGTCGAGTTTCATGGAATCGTCAAGAAACTGGCGGATCCCCGGTTGGTCGAGTTCCTGGAAAAGCTGGTGGATCTGCCCCTGGAGTTGCACCTGGAGGAAGTGAAGCCGGTGGGGCCTTACAGCCTGCTTTGGAAGATGCGCCGGCCCGAGTGCCGCCAGGGTTTGGGGGTCATGCTGGAGTTGACCCGGGTCCTGGGGAAGTTGAAGGCCGGGCCGCCCCCGGCTCCTTGAGGTCTTGTCCAAGAATGGGGCGGGCGCCCGCCCCCGGGGTTATTTCTAAGATCAGAGAGAATTACAAGTCGCGGAGGAAAAAAGGCGCCCTGGCGGCCGGACCGCCAAGGCGCCTTTTAGGTCATTCCGGTTGCGACGGAAAGAATAATTACCTGGCCGTGCACCCTTCTTCGAATCCGCCACCGCCGGCGCGGCTGGCCAGGGGGTTTATAGATTAGTAACCACCACGACACCGACCGCCTCGTTTACCGCTGCTTCCTTCCGGACCTGACGGGGTTCACGAGCGTCTGTTGCGCAGGGTCCAATCCGCCGTCCCGGTCAACCGGCATCGGAGGCGCTGCGACCC
>JBKQKO010000052.1:0-44634 GCA_052147455.1 Desulfobaccales bacterium
GCGATGCCGATTTCGAACAGGAAATCTTGAAGTCGGATATTCCGGCCATGGTGGACTTTTGGGCGGCCTGGTGCGGTCCTTGCCGGGCCATCGCCCCGGTGGTGGAAGAACTGGCGCGGGATTACGCGGGCAAGGTCAAGGTGGCCAAAATGAATGTCGACGAAGATTCCAAGACTCCTGCCAAATATGGCATTCGGGCCATTCCTACCCTGATCATCTTCAAAAACGGCCAGGTGGTGGACCAGATCACCGGCGCGGTTTCCCGTTCCATCATCGAGAATGCCCTGAAAAAAGCCCTATAAGCTGCAGTGCCTATGGCTTCTTGGTACCATCACGCGATCATCAGCGGCAGCCAGATAGAGAAACCCGGGGGTGGCATGAGCCGCCCCAACTGCGGCAAGCTAACTGGAAAACCTCTTCACACGGGTGAGATATGAAAAGCAAGACTTTAGCCCCCCGCGTTGCCAGGTTGCTTCTGCCCCTGGTATTCCTATCCTTCACCTTGGGCTGCTCCACCGTCAAGGGCTGGTTCCAGGGCAAGAAACCCGACGGGACGCCGGATGTGATGGCCAGCCAAGGCATCGAGGATTTGCGCAAGCAGAAGTACGAAGATGCCATCGAAACCTTCCAGAAGGTGCGGGATCGTTATCCTTACAGCGACCAGGCCATGCTGGCCCAGATCAAACTGGCGGACGCCTATTTTTACAAGAAGAAATACGACGAGGCCCTCCAGGCCTACAAGGAATTCGAAAAGCTGCATCCCACCAACAAGGCCGTGCCCTATTGCGTCTATCGTGAGGGTCTCTGTTTCTACCGGCAGCGCTCCACCATCGACCGGGACCAGACCTTCACCACCAAGGCCATGGAAGAATTTAGCCGCTTGAAAAAGAAGTTTCCCGAATCTGAATACATCCCAAAGGTGGACGTATTCATGGCCCAGTGCCGCCGGGACTTGGCGGAGCATGAGTTTTACGTGGCGCAGTTCTACTTCAAGACCAAACGTTATCAGGCGGCCCTGCAACGTTACCAGACCGTGGCCGATGAATATCCCGATTTCCCCCAGAAAATCGAAGTTCAGAAGCGCATCGCCGAGTGCCAGAAGATCCTGGCCAGGCCCGACAAGGAGCCCGAAGGCGGCTTCTTTTCCCCCGTCGCCAAGCTCTTTGACGCCAAGTGGTAAAGGAATGGCGCCGAAGAGCGGCGCCGCCCTTTCCCCTGTTGTGCAGTTATCGGTTATCTAAAATTAAGAATTATGCAGGAGTAGCAGGTTTAAGTTAGTTCTTCTGGCAGACCGAAAAGATTGAACTTCCCAGGAAAGTTCCCGGAGTTGGCTGAGCGGGAACCCGGCCCCTAACCCGTCTAAGCGAAATCCGAAAAATTAGGGAATGCGTCTCCGGGCCTGCAGCCGCGGCCGCGGGTCCGTCAAGTGGCGCTGCCGAAAAAATCCTTACTGCCACTTATGGATCTTCAGGGCTTCCAGGGTGCGGTAATCGGTGAGGTCGTGGTGAATGGGGGTAACAGAGATGAAGCCGGCGGCCAGGGCCCCGCAGTCCGTCTCCGGGTCCGGGGGGCGGCGTTCATTGATCTCCGCCAGCCAATAGTAGACGTGTTCCCGGGGATCCACCCGGCGCTGGAAGTGCTCCACCGGGGGACCCACGTCCTGCCGGGTGAATTTAAGCCCCAGGATCCGGTCCGGCGGCAGGGCCGGCAGGTTGATATTGAGACAGACCCCATTCTTCCAGCCGGACCAGGAGCGGAGGCGGACCACCGTCTCCCGGGCCAGCCGGGCGGCGGCGGTGAAATCCGCCTCGCCCTTGTAAGAATTGAGAGACACCGCCATGGCCCGCACCCCCAGGATGGAGGCCTCGGTGGCCGCGGATACGGTGCCGGAGTAAAGGACGTTGATCCCGACGTTGGGACCCAGGTTGAGGCCCGAAACCACCATTTGCGGGGACTCCGGCAGCAGTTCCGACAGGGCGATCTTGACGCAGTCAGCCGGGGTGCCGCTCACCGCCCAACCCTGGACCCCGCCGTCCAGGCTGACTTTTTTGACCCGCAGGGGGTTGGTCAGGCTGATGGCGTGGCCTACGGCGCTCTGTTCGCTCTCCGGGGCCACCACCGACACCTCTCCCAATTGGCGCAATTCCTGATAAAGGGCCCACAGGCCCGGGGCGTAGATGCCGTCGTCATTGGTCAGCAGAATCATAGGTTAAATTATAGCATGTTTTGGCTTTAGGATGGGCGGCGCCGATCCGGGAAATCTACCCGGGTAAAAGGCAGAGGCGCCGCCGCAGCTGCACCCGGCCCGATCTTTAGGCTTATCCCGGCTCTACCGGATCATCTTTCGGCTGGCGGTGGCGCGGTGAGCCGGGTCATCTCCTCCTGCCACCGGGTGAAGTCCTCCTGGGGGATGCCCGCGGTCACCGTGGTTCCCCCGGAAGTGGCCCGGACTTCCGTCTCTGCCTGGCCCTTTACCAAATTACCCAACTGCTCCAGACGGAAGAGAGGCTTGCCGGCCTGGTCGAAGAGCTCCACCACGAAGACGGGCGCGGCCGGGGCGCCGGCCTGCTGGGGCAAGTTGACCAGACGAGTCGATTCCAGCTTCTGAAAGTTCCTCAGGGCCATCTGCAAAAGGTACGCGGGTTGCTGCACTTCGGCGCGGTTCGGCCCGGTGATCTTCCAGCCCTCCTGTTCACGCCGCGCGGTCCAGCTTTGCCCTGGTGGACCCCAGGCCACCTGGCCCACTTCCGGGATGAGGCCGGTCCAGAGCCGCCGATCTTCCAGGTTGGCCACCCCACGCTGAATCTTCTCCGGAAGATTCCGGGCCACCATAACCACCGGGCCCTGGGCCCCCCGCCGGGCATAAACTCCATTAGGGGTCCGGGTCCCCAAATCTAGACTTTCGACCCCCTGGGGGCTGGCGATGGTTACTTCCATCCTGGCCTGGGGGGCCAAGCCCGCGGCCTGCAAGTCCGGGGGCGGGGCCGCCGGGAACTCGATGACCTGGACCCCGGAAAGCTCCTGCAGCAACTGCTCCAGCCGCGGAGAGCTCAACCGCATCTCGGGCCGTCCTGCCCAGCTCCAGGTATTGCCGTTGCCCTTCTCCAGCTCCACCTGGTTCTGAGCGTCGCGAATCCTGAGGGACTTCACCTGGTCCGCATTAAAGGCCCAGAGGGTTTTATCCCGCAGGGCAAACAGTTGCTGGTTCAGGGAATCCCGGGCCCCGGCGGCGATAATGAAGACGCCGGGGGCATCGTCCTTCCGGGCATAGTAGCCCTGGCTCGCCGGGACCGCTTCCCCCAAAGCCAGGCGGTGCTGCTCCCCCTTGGCGATGAAGGAGACCTGCAACGCCGGCTGGTCCAGGCCGAAGACTTTGAGATTCCCGGGCCCCAGGTCCCGCACCATCTCGAGGTCGGCCAGCTGCCGCAACATCTCCTCCACCGTGGCGGCGTCGGCCTTGGCCTTCTGGGGCCGGGTGATCTCCCAGTCCTTTCCCTGCCGGGCCAATGGAATCTCCCCGTCAGGCCTTTTCAGGGTAATAGCGCTGATTTCGCCGGTCTTGAAAGCAAATACCTGTTTGGCCTGGATCTCCCGGACCTGACGATGCGCCTGATTCCACCACAGGCCTACGTAGGTCGCCACCAGAGCCAGGAAGACCACGGCATAGGGAATCAGCCGACGGGGGTTCACTTCCTGGACCTCCGGAGCCGATAGGCCCGGATCCCCGCCAGCAGCATCACCAGCGGGGGCAACACCAGGCTGGCCAGGAGCAGGATCCAGAGCTGACGGCCCGTTAACACCAGGAGCTGGGCCTTCGAGGCTTTCCGCACCATGATCTGCTGCTCTTCCGCGGCCAGGAAGTTTACGGTATTCAAAAACAGGTCGCCGTTGCCCAACAGATTGAAGCAGCCGTTAGAGGCAAAATCCACACTGCCGTACACCGCCAGGTAGCCCCGGTCCTTTTCCTCCGGCTGCCTGGTGTCCGGTTGCTGCTCTTTTGGAGAAGATCCGGGCTTCCCCTCCGGCTTGATTTCTGCCAGGCCCCCGATGATAAAGGGGCCCTTCTTGTCCGTCTTGGGATCGAAGTTCCCTTGGCCGCTCTTCAGCCATTCCTTGCCCATCTTCTCGTAGCTGCTGGGCATAGTGCTCACCAGGGTCTGCAAGACCACCCCTTGCACATTTTTGCCCAGGGCCAGGGGGCGGCACATGGGATAAATGGTCAGGGTGTTTTTAAAGTCCCGGGTTATCCGGGTGGGACCATAGCTCACCGCCAGGGGCATGACCGGGCTAAGGCGCAGGGATTGGCTGGCCTGGTTGACATCCAGGATAATGCCGTCATCCAGGGCGATGCCGTAGCCAGCCAGGAAACCTTTCAGCCCTGCATCCTGGAAGGGCTCCATCATCACCAGCAGGCGGCCGCCCCGGTTCAGGCAGCCCTTCAGGGCCTCCACCTCGCCGCCCAGGAGTGGCTTGTTGGGAGAGGCCACGATGACCGCCGCGGCATCCTGGGGCACCTGGGGCTGGGTCACCAGATTGAGGCTGACAACCTCATAGCCCTCGTTCTCCAGGGCCCGGTTGGCCGTTTGCAGGCCGTTGGACTCTTGGTCGGCCGGATCCCGCTCGCCATGCCCACTGAGGAGATAGACCTTCTTGCGCAGCGGTTTCAAAATGCGACGCAGGGCGTTGCTGAGGCTGTCCTCGTCGGGGCTGTCCGCCATCTGGTGCCGGCCCTCATATTCCAGGAGGATATTGCCGGGAAAGCGGTAGCCCGCCTCCTTGGCCTTGAGGGGTTCCCGCTCCGGGTCCAGTAATTGCCAACTTATCTTCGGGTTGTGGTAAGCATACCTTTGGAGCAGGTCCTTGATGGGTTCGCGCTCGGGGGAGCCCTCGGGCATAAAGGCGACCATGGCCAAGGGGCGTTCCACCTGCTTCAGCAGGTTCCGGGTGACCGGGGTAAGAGACTGGCTCTGGCCCCGGGTCAGGTCCCAGCGCACCTGGTACCAATCGGCCAACAAGGCCACCACGATGAGAACTCCCGCCACCAGCAGCACCGAGGCCAGGGAGCCGGCGCCGTAAACTGCTTTTCGGTTCTTGAATCCGTCCAGTGGGTCCACTTTTATGCTCTCCAGCGCCGGGATTCGAGTTGCCTCTTGGTGAGGAATAGAAAGAAAAAAATGAAGCTGGCGAAATATACCAGCTCCCGGGTATTGATCACCCCTTTGCTGAAATTGTCGTAATGCTCCGTCAGC
The DNA here is from genome assembly GCA_052147455.1 of Desulfobaccales bacterium. Classification (GTDB taxonomy): domain Bacteria; phylum Desulfobacterota; class Desulfobaccia; order Desulfobaccales; family 0-14-0-80-60-11; genus JAPLJC01. Next base: position 5,250 of record JBKQKO010000052.1, read on the forward strand.
GACAAAACCTGCATAACCCTGCCCAGGACGCCTCCGGCCCACAACTCCTGCGCAAAGCCAATGACCCAGAACAGCAGGAGCAGGGCAAACCCCACCACTCCGGCGATGATCTGATTTTCCGTGAGACTGGAGGCGAACAGGCCCAAAGCCAGAAAAGAGGCCCCCAGCAGCACCACCCCCAAGTAGCCGGCGGCCAGGGCGCCTAAATCCACCCGGGCCATGAAACAGAGAGCCAGGGAGTAGCTGGCGGTGAAGGCCAGGAAGATGAGGAAGATCAGGAAGGCGGCCGCGAACTTGCCCAGGATGATGGACCAGTCCGCCAGGGGATAGGTAAACAGGAGTTCGGCGGTCCCGGACCGCTTCTCTTCAGCCAACAGGCGCATGGTGAGCAGGGGCACCAAAAACATCAAGATGATGGCCAGCACCATGAACAGAGGCTGGTAAACCATGTTCTGGGGATTCAGTTGCGCCGCCACCTGGGGGTTGGTGGCCTGCGCCGCCGCCGCCAGGCTGGTAATCCCATAGTAAACGGTGTTGGCGTAAAAGAAATATCCGGTCAGCAACAGGAAGCAGAAGCCGGTGATGTAGAAGATGGGACCGGCGAAATAGATGATGAGTTCCTTTTTGAGCAATGCCGCAAAACCGCTGAAATTTTTCATGACTCTGCCTCGGTCTCCTCCTCAGTCACCAGGTTGAGGAAAACCTCCTCCAGGGTGAATTCCTGGGTTTTCAACTCCAGCAGGGCGAAGCCCTGCTGCACCAGCAACCGGGCCAATTCCGGTCTTAAGTCCTGGTCATTGCCGCCTTCCACCAGGTAGCGGCCCTCTCCGCGGTTATTCACCCGGGCCACCCCCGGGACCATTTGCAGGGCCGCGGTAACCTGGGCCTCCGGGCCCTGCACCGTCAGACTGATGCGGACCCCCTGGCCCAATTGCCTGGAGAGATTCTCCGGGGTATCGCTGGCCACGATCCGGCCCCGGTTGATGATGATCACCCGGTGGCACAACTGGGCCACCTCCGGCAGGATGTGGCTGCTCAGGATCACCGTGTGGGCGCCTTCCAGATTTTTGATGAGGCCGCGAATCTCCACAATCTGGGAGGGGTCCAGGCCAATGGTGGGTTCATCCAGGATAAGCACCGGGGGCTGGTGCAGCAGGGCCTGGGCCAACCCCAGGCGCTGCCGGAAGCCCTTGGACAGGGCGGCCACCAGTTTGCCCTCCACTTCCTCCAGGCCGCAGGCCGCCGTGACCCTGTGGATCTCCGCCGCCTGTCCCGCAGCCTCCACCCCCTTGACCTGGGCGGCAAACCGCAGGAACTGGACCACCGTCAGTTCCGGATAGAGGGAGACGTTCTCCGGCAGATACCCCAGGGAACGCCGCACCTCCAGGGATTGCTCGACGCAGTCGCAGCCGTTGATCCGGGCGGTGCCGGAGGTGGGTGCCAGATAACCCGCCAGCATTTTCAGGGTGGTGGTCTTGCCCGCGCCGTTGGGACCCAGGAACCCCACGATCTCCCCGGCCGCCACCTGAAAGTCGAGGTGTTCGACGGCCAGCAGCGGGCCGTAATATTTGGTCAGGTCCCGGACTTCGATCATCATTTCCATACCTTTCCCATCCGCTCAAGACTTCTTTGGGATTGCAAACCTTAGGGCGGGCAGGGCCCACTCTACCCGGGCGGCCCCATCACCGGCTGGAAGCCTGTGCCATTGCCGCCCCTACTGGATGGCAAACAATTTTTTATTCTAAATCGTTTTCTCTGGTCTGACAAGGAGAGATAAACGGCAGGGAGAATGCGACCCGAAAATTGGGTCGGACTTTAAGGGGGGCAGGGCCCGCCCCAAGACATAATTAGCCGGTGGTTAAGCCCGTTCCCGAAAGGCGGCCACGGTGCGGGCCAGCCCTTCGGCCAGGGTCAGGCGGGGGTGCCAGTCCAGCAGTTTCCCGGCCCGGGTGCTGTCCAGGGCGCTGCGGCGCTGTTCCCCGGGCTTGGCCGGGCCATGCGCCGGCCCGCGGGGAGAGCCGATGATCCCCTGAAGCTGGCGATAGACCGTAAGGATGTCCGTCTCCCGTCCGGTGCCGATATTAAAGACCCCGGCCCGGGGATAATCCAGGGCCGCCAGGTTGGCCGCCACCAAGTCCTCTACACAGACGAAATCCCGGGTCTGGAGGCCGTCGCCGTTGATCAGGGGCTGCTCCCCGGCCAGGAACTTTTCAATAAAGATGGCCACCACCCCCGCCTCACCCAGGCCGTTCTGCCGGGGCCCATAGACGTTGGCGTAGCGCAGGGAGATGGGGGTGATGCCGTATTCCCGCTGATAAAAGTGGAGGTAGTGTTCCACCGCCAGCTTGGCAACCCCGTAGGGGCATTCCGGCATGGCCGGGTCTTCCTCCCGGGCCGGCACCGGGGCCTGATCTCCATACATGGCGCCGCCGGTGGAGGCGAAGAGGATTTTCTCCATCCCCACCCGGGCCGCGGCCTGGAAGAGATTCAATGAACCCATGATGTTCTCCCGGGCGTCCATTACCGGATCCTCCACCGAGAGCCGCACGCTCATCTGGGCGGCATGGTGCACCAACACCTGGGGCCGCCAGCGGCCAATGAGGTCGGAGGTCTCCTGGGATCGGATATCGTACGAGTAGAATTGGGCACCCACCGGCACCTGCTCCCGCCGGCCGCTGCTGAGATTGTCCACCACCGCCACTTCATGGCCCTGGCTGAGAAAGGCCTCAGCCAGATGGGAGCCGATGAAGCCCGCCCCGCCCGTGAGCAAAATCTTTTTTGGTCCCGGCATCCTCGATTACCTCGCCTTGATCATATCTAATCCGGAGCCGCCAAGGCAATCTTTCAGGCCGGCCTCAGTTTGATTTTTTCCAAGGAAATTAAAGAATAATAGCCTTGGCCGCGGAAATCCTGCTTGACTGTTACGCTTTTAACCCCTAAGGTAACAAGTAATTTTATTTCAAAAAGGAGGGGGGAGCTATGTTTGCACGGGCCCATTTGGGTGGCCTGATCCTGGGCCTGGCGATCCTGCTGGCGCTGGGGGCGCCGGCAAAAGCCGCAGAGCCGGCAAAAGGTGCGGAGCCGGTGCTGAATTTGCCTCAATTGGAGGAAATGGCGCTAAAATATAGTCCGGTGGTCGAGGCCAGCCGCAGTGAGGTCAAGTTTGCCAAGGAACAGAAGAATGAGGCCCATGCCTACCGCTGGCCCCAACTGGACTATACCGCGACCACCGGAGTGGTGCCCAACGCCCGCTTGGGCGAGATCCTTACGGTGCCGGGCCGCCTCTTCTATCCCGACCCCATAGACAAGATTCACGGGGTCAATATCTTCGGGCACCTGGATTTTAGTGTGATCCAGCCCCTGTACACCTTCGGCAAGATCGCTTTCCGGGAGGAGGCCGCCGCCCACAACGTCAAGGTGAAGGAAGAAGCGGTGGCGACCCAACAGGCGGAGGTCATCGTCCAGGTCGCCCAGGCTTACTATGGCCTGATCCTGGCGGATCAGGGCAAAGAGGCGGTGAAAGAGGCCCGCTCTTACCTGAGCGACACCCGCCAGCGCGTCGACCGGCTCATCGGCATGAACTCCCCCAATGCCAAGGAAACCGACCGCTACCGCCTGGCCGCCTATGAAGGGGCCTTGGAAAAATCCAGCGCCGAAGCGGAAGAGGGCTCCAAGACGGCCTATCGAGCCTTGAAGGCCCTCATCGGCTATGGCGAGGGCCAGAATTTCCAGGTTGCCCGGGACCTGCCCGCACCCAGCGCCCCTGCCGGCTCCCTGGACACCTATATCCAAACCTCATTGGAAATGCGCCCGGAATTCAGGGAGTTGAAAGAGGGGCTGGCGGCCCGGCAACTCCTGGTGGACGCCGCCAAGGCCGACCGCATGCCCTCCTTATTCTTTGCGGTGGTGGGCCAACTGGCCGGCGCCCCGGGCCGCCGCTATAACCCGGACCCCTATATCAACGATTATTTCAACGACAATGGGGCCCTGCCCATGGTGGGGGCCAAATGGCACTTCGACTTCGGCATCCTGAAGGCCAAGATCGGGGAGGCCAAGGCGGAACTGCAGCAGTTGCAGGAAGAGCAAAGGGCTGCCCTGATGGGCATCCCGGTGGAAGTGGCTAAAACCTACGGGGAGGTGCGGCAATATTACCAGTCTTCGGTGGGCCTGGAAAAGGCCTACGTCAACTCCCGGCGCTGGCTGGTTACCTCCCTCAACAATTTCGACATGGGCCTGGGCAAGATGGATGACATCTTTCAGGCCTTTGAACGGTACGGGATCTTCCGGGGCGACTACCTGATGGCCCTTTATCAGTACAACCTGTCGGTGGCCCAACTGGACAAAGCCACCGGGGCCTACCGCAGGAAGCTGCCGGCCGAGGGTCCCACCCTCAAACCGGCGAGCCTCCCGGCCCCCAGATAAGGGATCTAGCCAGTGGCGCCGGCTGGGAGCCTCAATGGCGCGGCTGGTTTAATAATGGCGCCTAAGACGCGCCCTACGCCTGCCCCGGGCATTTGGGACGTGTCCTAGACGCCGCTTGAGCTCCGGCGGCCGCGGGCCGCCCTCCAATCCGCCGCCGGGGCGACAGTGGCACAGGCTTCCAGCCTGTGATTGAGTCGCCCTGGCGCATATCTCACACCCCCCCCAAAAAAAAAGGCGCGTTGGCCGCGTCTTACGCTCCTTACGGCTACGAATTTAGATAATGCAGGACCGGCCGCGGTCTCAACCTTCACTGGCCGATGAAGAACAGGCGGGCATAGACCAGGAACGGGGCGCTGAACAAAATGCTGTCCAGGCGGTCCAACATCCCGCCGTGGCCGGGGAGCAGTTTGGAGGCATCCTTCACCTGGGCCTGGCGCTTCAGCATTGATTCGAACAGGTCCCCCAAGAGGCCCGCCACCGCCAGGACCACGGCCAGGACGGCCAGGGCCGGCCCTCCCAGCCCCGGGAGCAGCCATTTCCCCGCCGCCACCCCCACCACCAGGCTGGCGGCCAGGCCCCCCACCACCCCGGCCCAGGTCTTACCCGGGCTCACCGCGGGGTAGAGCTTGGTCTCTCCCAGGGCCCGGCCCACATAATAGGCCGCGGTGTCCCCGGTAAAGATCACCATGAGGAACCACAGGACCCACCACTGCCCATCCACGAGGAACCGCAGCCAGATGAGGTGCCCCAACAGGAAGGGCAGATAGAGGAGGCCCAGGGTGTTGATCGCCAGACTTTGGCTTACCTGCGCAATGTGCTCGTAGCTCAGCAGGTAGAAGAGAAACAGGACGAACAGGCACCAGAAAAGAACGAACAGGACGATGCTGGGGTTGCAGTACATGATGCCGGTGGGGGCGCACCACGGGTAGTTGGGATGGGCGGTGCAAAAGCTCAGCAGGAGGAGGGAACCCAGCAACACTGCCTTAAAGCGCCGGGGTTTATCCGCCTCTGCCTGGAACATCCCCAGGAACTCCCAGTGGCCCAAGGCGTTTACCACCAGGATCACTGCCACGAAGATGGCCAGCCCGCCCTGGAGCAGCGCCAGCACCAGGAGCGGCAGCAGAATTAGGGCCGTCAACCACCGTCGCGTTTCCACCGGGTCCCCCCTTGGCCCTGCCATTCAGATCTCTTCGCCGGGTTTGACCAGACGCTGCTTATAATAGTAGCCAGTAGCCAGTAGCCAGTTTAGGGCGGCCTATGGTCGCCATTTAGCGGCGGCCACACAGCCCGCCTTAAATATCAAGATCTTCAAAATCCAAGTCTATTCGTTTTCTGCCTTTATCTGTCATTGAATAGCAACCTCGATCCTCTCTCACAAGGTAACCTAATTTGCACAAATTGGAGATAAAACTTCTTACCTCATGTTGAAATGCCGGTCTGCCGCCATACGGTGTCCCTTCTAAATGGTTAGGGCCTAATTCTATGTAATTTCCTATATTGCGGTATATTTGTGGCAACATTGCTTCCTTTCCAATATCTCTTACGCACATAAGAATAGCAATTTCCCAAACGGCCATTTGAATTTTTCTTATTTAAAGAATAATTGGGAGTGAGGCGGATTAAACAAAATTGATCACTGACTACTGTATACTGACTACTGGCAACTGCCTTCAGATCTCTTCGCCGGGTTTGACCAGACGCTGCTTATATTCCAGGGCGGCCCGGATATAGCCCCGGAACAGGGGGTGGGGGTCCATGGGACCGGATTTGAATTCCGGATGGAACTGGCAGCCCAGGAACCAGGGATGGTCCGGGAGTTCGACAATCTCCACCAGTTCGCCGTTGGGGGAGGTCCCGGTGATCGCCAGACCGGCGGCGCTCAGTTTTTCCCGGTAAGAGTTGTTAAACTCGTAGCGGTGGCGGTGGCGTTCCATGATCTGGGTCTGGCCGTAGTCCCGGCCGGCCAGGGAGTTCTCTTTGAGGACGCAGGGGTAGGCTCCCAGGCGCATGGTGCCGCCCTTCTCCGATTCCTGGTCCCGGTGGATGATGGCGTCCCGGCGATAGTCGTACCATTCCCGCATCAGGTAGATGACCGGCTCAGCCGCCTCGGCGTCGAACTCCTCGCTGGTGGCCTTGGGCAGGCCAGCCACGTGCCGGGCGAACTCGATGACCGCCAACTGCATGCCGAAGCAGATGCCGAAGTAGGGGATGCGGTGTTCCCGGGCGTAGCGGATGGCCTGGATCTTGCCTTCCACCCCCCGCACCCCGAAGCCGCCGGGCACCAGGATGCCGTGCAGGTGTCCCAGCAAGCCCTCGGCTCCTTCCCGCTCCACCTTCTCCGAATCGATGTAGGTGAGGGCCACCTGGACCTCGTTGGCCAATCCGCCGTGCACCAGGGCCTCGTGCAGGCTCTTGTAGGACTCCCGCAGGTCCACGTACTTGCCGACGATGCCGATCTCCACCCGGTCCTTGGGGTGCTTGATGCGCTGCACCAGCTCCTGCCAGGGTTCCAACTGGGGCGCCCGGGTCCAGATGTTCAGGATCTCCACCAGTTGCTGATCCAACCCTTCCTGGTGCAGGAGCAGCGGAATCTCGTAAATGTTGTCCACGTCCTGGGCGGTGATCACCTCTTCGGGCTCCACGTTGCAGAAGAGGGCGATCTTGGCCTTGATCTCCTTGCTCAGGAGCTTTTCGGTGCGGCACAACAGCAGGTGGGGCTGGATGCCGATGGAGCGCAGTTCCTTGACGCTGTGCTGGGTGGGCTTGGTCTTGACCTCGCCGGCGCTCTTGATGAAGGGCACCAGGGTAAGGTGGATATAGCAGACGCTGTCCTTGGCCAGGTCGCCCTTGAGCTGGCGGATGGCTTCCAGAAAAGGCAGGCTTTCGATGTCGCCCACGGTGCCGCCGATCTCGATGATGGCCACGTCCACCGCGGGCGCCACCTGGAGGATGGCCTGCTTGATTTCGTCGGTGATGTGGGGGATGACCTGGACCGTGCCCCCCAGGTAGTCTCCCCGGCGCTCCTTGGTGATGACGTTATGGTAGATGCGGCCCGAGGTGAAGTTGTTTTCCTGGCCCAGGATCACCGTGGTGTAGCGCTCGTAATGCCCCAGGTCCAGGTCGGTCTCGGCCCCGTCTTCGGTGACGTAGACCTCGCCGTGCTGGAAGGGGTTCATGGTGCCGGGGTCCACGTTGATGTATGGATCCAGCTTCTGGAAGGTGATGCGCAGGCCCCGGGACTCCAAAAGAGCGCCGATGGCCGCCGCCGCCACCCCCTTGCCCAGGGAGGACAGCACCCCGCCGGTGATAAAGATCAGTTTGGTCTTCACAGGTTCCTTAATATACCCAGCCTCTGCGGATGTCAAGCAAGGTCTGCAGCGCCCCGCCTCAGCTATTGGGAAGGGCCTCTAAACCTCTGGAGGCGGCCGTGGCGCAGGCTTCCAGCCGGTGATCGGGTCGCCTCTGAACTCCTGGCAAAACCTCAGCAGGCCAGGAAGGCGGTCTCGTTAAAAGAGCTTGGGATGTGGTCCCTTGCCCGGCATCTTGCGAAAATACTCGGCGGCCCGGCCGGTGGCCACGCGGCCCCGGGGGGTGCGCTGCAGGAAGCCGGATTGGATCAGGTAGGGTTCGTAAACGTCTTCCAGGGTGCCTTCCTCCTCGCACAGAGCGGCAGCCAGCGTGCCCAGGCCCACTGGCCCGCCGTCGTAGGTCTCCAGGATGGTGAGGAGGATCAGGCGGTCCATGCGGTCCAGCCCCAGGGTGTCGATGTTCAGGAGAGTGAGGGCGGCGTCGGCCGATTCCCGGGTGATGCGGCCGTCACCCCGCACCTGGGCGTAGTCCCGCACCCGCTTCAGGAGGCGGTTGGCGATGCGGGGGGTGCCCCGGGAACGGCGGGCGATCTCCCGGGCGCCCTCGGCCTCCAGTTCGATATCCAGCACCTGGGCGGCCCGGCGGACAATCTTGTCCAGATCCTCCACCTTATAGAAGTCCACCCGGAGCATCAAGCCGAAGCGGTCCCGCAGGGCCGGGGTGAGCAGTCCGGCCCGGGTGGTGGCCCCCACCAAAGTGAAATGGGGCAGTTCCAGCTTCACGGAGCGGGCCCCGGGCCCCTGGCCGATGATCAGGTCCAGGTTGAAGTCCTCCATGGCCGGGTAGAGAATCTCCTCCACCACCGTGGGCAGGCGGTGCACTTCGTCGATAAACAGGATGTCACTGGCCTGAAGATTGGTGAGCAAGGCCGCCAGGTCCCCGGCCCGCTCCACCACTGGCCCGGCGGTAGCCTTGATGCCGCCCCCCATCTCCTGGGCGATGATATGTGCCAGGGTGGTCTTCCCCAGGCCCGGGGGGCCGTGCACCAGGATGTGATCCACCGCCTCCCCCCTGGCCCGGGCCGCGGTCAGGGCGATGTCCAGGTTGTAGCGCAGTTCCTCCTGCCCCACAAACTCCGCCAGAGTGCGGGGCCGCAGCCCCGCCTCCAAACCCAGGTCTTCCACCTGGGGCCGGGGGTTGACGATACGCTCTTCCTGGTCCATTGGCCTTAATTTATCGCACCCCGGGCAGATTTGCAAGCCGGCCCCCTTGGCCCCCGGAGCCGGGTTTGATAGAGTTAATTTCTTGAGTGAGGGGACCAGGGCCTTCCACAGACAAGGACGCCCGGGCAGCTCCGGATGCGGATTGAGAGCCGGACCACCATGGAAACTGCCATCTCGGCCCAGGGGATCAGCAAGTCGTTCCGGGAGCGGATGTTCGGTCCCTGGAAGACGGTGCTCAGTCAAGTGGACCTGGAAGTGGCCCCCGGGGCCATCTTCGGGGTCCTGGGGCCCAATGGCGCCGGCAAGACCACCCTCATCTCCATCCTGGCCACCTTACTGCGCCCGGACCAGGGCCGCGCCCGGGTGCTGGGCCTGGACGTGGTGCGGGAGGCGGGGAGGCTGCGGCAGCGAATCAACCTGGCGGCCGCCGGGGCCCATTTCCTCTGGTGCCTCACCACCGAAGAGAACCTGCGTTTTTACGGCCGCCTCTATGGGCTGGGCGGCCGGGCCCTAACCGCCAAGGTGGAGGGCCTCCTCGACTTTTTCCAGTTGGCGGACCAGCGCCGGGTGGTCTTCGCACGCCTGTCCACCGGCCTCAAACAGCGCCTGATGCTGGCCAAGGCCCTGATCAACGACCCGGAGATCCTGTTTCTGGACGAACCAACCTCGGGCCTGGACCAGGAGATGGCCCGGCATATCCGGGAAGAAATCCTGCGCCTCAACCGGGAGACCGGGCTCACCATCCTGCTCACCACCCACAACTTGCGGGAGGCCGAGATGCTGTGCAGCGAGGTGGCTTTCCTGAAAGAAGGGCGACTGGCGGCCCGGGGCAGCATTGCCGAGTTGCAGCAGCGCCTGGGGTTGGGAGACCATTTGAGCCTGATCTTCCGGGTGGCCCCGGCGGTCCTGGAGTACGCACGGCTGCCCGGCGTCCTGACTCACCGGGTTCAGGACGCCCGGGTGGACCTGGTGCTGGATCGGGCGGAAGTCCGCCTGGCGGCGGTCCTGGAGGCCGTCTCCCACGGCGGTGGGGAGCTGTCCCAGGTGAAGCTCAAACCCATGGACCTGGAAGAGATCTACCGTGAAATTACCCACTAGTGTTGTGCTTCATAAATAGTATGGCATTAAATCAAATGAAAAACTAGGTTCCAAGGGTATTAAAGTCCCCCTTTGGAAAAGGGGGATTTAGGGGGATTTCGTGAAGTTATTTTAAATCCCCCCTGCCCCCCTTTTTCAAAGGGGGGTTAAAAAACCGTAGTTTGAAATATCCTGGCAATTATGAAACATCCCACTAGTTTCCAGAAAATCTGGGCCTTTTCGGTGCGCAGCGCCTTGGTGAACCGGCGCAACGTCTTCGCGGTCTTCGAGATGATCTTCTGGCCGGCCATCGGCATCTTCTCGGTGGGGCTGCTCACCCGCTTCCTCAATCTTTCCGGAGAGACGGTGACCTTCATCCTCATCGGCGCCATCACCATGAACACTGTGCAAATCGCCCAATTGGACCTGTCCTACGCCCTGCTCTATTCCGTCTGGTCCAAGAGCCTGAAGCACGAATTCATCGCCCCCATCCGCCTGATCCATATCTTGTTGGGCTGCGGCCTGGTGGGGCTGATCCGGGGCTTCCTGGTCTTTGTGGGCATGGCCGTCTTGAGCGTCTGGCTCTTCCATATGGAACTGGACCGCCCCGGGCCGGGGGGCCTGGCGGTATTCCTGGCGGGGATGTTCATCAATGCCGCCATCATCGGGGCGCTGGTCCTGTCCCTGGTGCTGCGCTTCGGCCAGCGGGCCGAAGTGGCGGCCTGGGCCTTCTCCTACCTGATGCTGCTGTTGTGCGGGCTCTATTATCCGGTCAGCGTGTTGCCGGCGTGGGCCCAGGCGCTGGCCCGCTTCATCCCGCTCACCTATTTCCTGGAGTACTTCCGCCACTTTTACGGCTTTCCGCTGCACTCCAGCCGGCCCCTGCTTTACGGCTTCTCTTTGAGTATGGTATATTTACTAAGCAGCTACGGACTGCTGCATTACACTTTGGGGTCGGCCTTCCGGAGCGGTATCCTGCTGCGGCTGTCCGAATGAAGAGTTGTAGGGGCGACCCGCTGGGTCGCCCAGTTTCGAGTTTTGAGTTTTGAGTTCTTGGGCGGCAGCGGCGCGGCAGGATCGTGTTTCACGATGTACCTTTTTAAATAATTCCATCATCCCTAGGCATTTAAAATGTAGCCGCAAGCTTTAGCTTGCGAAATAATCAGGATAATTGAGCGCAGGCTAAAGCCTGCGGCTACATAAGCCCCAGATATTTTAGAAGACATTTATTAAACACTACAGCAGTATTGCGTCCCTACCCTCAAGGGAGGGGAGTCTGGGGCCAATTCTCCTCTGCCGCGGTAACTCAAGGAAGGCCGCATGAATTTTCAGGACTATCCGGAAGATATCCGGCGGCGGGCCCAGGCCATCCGCCTGCTGCTCCTAGACGTGGACGGGGTGCTCACCGACGGGCGCCTCTACTTCGGGCCCCAGGGGGAGACTCACAAGGTCTTCCACGTCCGGGACGGCCACGGCCTCAAGATGGCGCAGCGGGCCGGGATTGAGGTAGCCTTTTTGTCGGGGCGCCGTTCCGATGCCGCGTACCACCGGGCCAGGGAGTTGGGGATCAACCGGTTTTTTGAGGGCCTGCGGGATAAGCTGACGGTGATGCGAGAGCTGGAGGCCGGCCTGAATATTTCAGCCACCCAGGTGGCGGTAGTGGCCGACGACCTGGTGGACCTGCCCATCATGGCCCGAGCCGGGCTGGCAGTGGCGGTGGCCGACGCCGCCCCGGAGGTGGCGGCCGCAGCCCACTTGGTCACCCAGGCTCCGGGGGGCTGCGGCGCGGTCCGGGAGGTCTGCGACCTGCTCCTCAAGGCCCAGGGGAAATGGACCGCGGCGGTGAGCCCGTGGATGGCCGGGAGCATCTAGGCAGGACCGGGCCCGCCGGATAAGGCGGCCCGGGGCCGCCCCTGAAAATGCTTTATAAAGTCATAGCCGAGGGGGGCTGTTCCACATTTTCCCCGCCCCATCCAACCCGCCTGCCCGCCCTCGCCTCGCCAGATTAGCCTTTACACTTCTTCCTGGGGTTAATATAATTCCCTTAAAAAGACGACTCAGTTGGTATGAAAATATTAGCTCCCAAGAACGGTACTGGTGCCGCGAGACTGTCGAGATGGAGGTGGCTGGCCCTCCTGGTGATGCTGGTGGGATTGGGCGCCTGGGGCCTTGGGAGGCTGAACCAGCCGCCCCCGCCGCCGCCCAAACCCCCGCCCGCGGAGACCCCGTCCCGCATGGAAACCATGTCCCTCACCGAGATCCAGGAAGGCGACAAACGCTGGGTGTTGGAGGGGCAGAAGGCGGACATCAGCCAAGACCAGGAACGGGTGAACCTCAGCGGGGTGCGGGTGGAATTCTTCGGACCCGGGGAGCACCTTAAGGTCAAGGCGGACCAAGGCCTGTTCCATACCAAGACCCGGATTTTAACCCTTACCGGCAACGTGGAGATGGAGCAGGGGGACCTGCTGGTTAAGACCAGCGTCGCCACCTACGACCCCAACAGTCGCGTCCTGGTGTCCCCGGAAGAAGTGACCCTGAGCAACCCTACCCTCCGGATTCAGGGCAAGGGGCTGCGGGTGTGGCTGGCGGAGAAAAGGCTGGTCCTATCCCAACATCGTTTAACGGAAGTCAAGGTGCAAGAGGGGGCATTAAAACATTGAGAGATTACCTGGCCCTGGCCATCATAATGCTGGCGGCTTGGATTGTCCCGGCTGCCGGGGCGGTCCAGGGAACGCCGCCGCTGGCCAAATCCGGCGAAGAATTCCCCCTGCACATCACCGCCAGCAAGTTGGAAGCGGACCAGAATGCCGGGATCGCCACCTTCACGGGGAAGGTGAAGGCCACCTATGGGGAATCCATCCTGTATGCCGATCAACTGCGGGTCTATTTCATACCCAAGAAGCCAGCCGGGGCCCAGACCAACGGCGGTAAAGGAGCCGCGGCCGGGACCACTCCCGTGACCGCCCCCGTGACCGCCCCCAAGGCGGCCGCCGGCGAAACGGCCGGCGCCTCACCCCTGGATGCGCTGGGAGGCGACCAGATCGACCACATCGTGGCCACCGGCCAGGTACGCTATGTCCAGGAAGACCGGGTGGCCACCGGTCAGGAGGCCACTTACTACAAGAATAGGAACGAAGTGGTGATGGTGGGTAACCCCCAGGTATGGCAGAAAGAAAATAGCCTGAAAGGGGAGCGTATCATCTTCAACCTCACGGATAACACCATGCGGGCCGAGAGCTCCCCCCAGAAGCGGGTGGAGGCCAATCTCTACCCCGCCAAACAACCGGGGGCCGGCGGCCAGGAAGCGTCGCCCTTGCCGGCCAAACCCCGGAAGGATCGCCGGCCTTAAGGTATGCACCACCTGCGCATTCAGACCCTTACCAAGAGTTATAACGGCCACAAGGTAGTGGACCAGGTCTGCCTGGAGGTTAACAGCGGGGAGGTGGTGGGCCTGCTGGGTCCCAACGGCGCCGGCAAGACCAGCACCTTTTACATGATCCTGGGGCTGCTGCAGCCCGACAGCGGCCAGATCTACCTGGACGGCCAGGATATCTCCACCATGCCCATTTACCGCCGGGCCCGCCAGGGATTGCAATATCTGCCCCAGGAGCCCTCGGTGTTCCGCAAGCTCACGGTGGCCGACAACATCCTGGCCATCCTGGAGACCCTGGAACCGGACCCCCTGGTGCGCCAGGAGCGGCTGGAACAGCTTCTGGCCGAGTTGCGCATCAGCCACCTGGCCCAGCAGAAGGCCTCGTCGCTTTCCGGCGGAGAACGCCGCCGCGTAGAGATCACCCGGGCCCTGGTCACCGCGCCCCATTTCATCATCCTGGATGAGCCCTTTGCCGGCATCGAACCCCTGGCGGTCACCGATATCCAGAACATCATCCGCCAGTTGAAGGAACGGGGTTTGGGAGTGCTGATTTCGGATCACAACGTCCGGGAGGCCCTGGGGGTCTGCGACCGGGCCTATATCCTCAACGAAGGGGTGGTCCTGGAGGAAGGGACGCCTGCGATGCTGGTAAACAGCGAGCTGGCCAAAAGAATTTACTTGGGAGAAGCCTTTAAGTTATAATTCGGAAGTAAATCGCATCTCATCGCAACCTGAAGATTGATCAATGCCCTTAGAGCTTCGCCAGAATCTCAAGCTGACTCAGTCGCTGATCATGACCCAAAAGCTGCAGCAAGCCATCAAGCTGCTGCAGCTCTCCCGTCTGGAGCTGGAGGGCGAGATCCAGCAAGTTCTGGAAAGCAATCCGGTCCTGGAAGACTCTGAAATCCAGGCTCAAGAGAAGCCCGGGAAGGACCTTTTGCCGGAGGCTCCGGGTTTTTCCGGGGAGAGCGAACCATCCCAGGAAGGGGCCGGCGAAAACGGAGAAGCCAAGTCATCTCAGGAAGAATGGGACTGGGAAGGCTTCTTGCAAGACCGGCTCATGCCGCCGCCCATGGGCGAATACGAAGAGCGGGAGTCCCTGCCCTTCGAGAGCCTCAACCCCCAGAAAACCACCTTGAAATCCCACCTCATGTGGCAGTTGCACATGGCCGAGTTGGACCGGGAAGGCGAGACCATCGGCGCCCTGATCATCGGCAACCTGGATAGGGACGGCTACCTGCGGGCCGAAGTTGCGGAGCTCGCCGGGGAGTTGGGGGTCGAACCGACCCGGGTGGAAGAGGTCCTGGCAGTGGTCCAGGGCTTCGATCCGCCGGGAGTGGCGGCCCGGGATCTGAAAGAGTGCCTGCAACTTCAGGTCCGGGTGCTGGGGACCCCGGATCCCCTGGTGCTGGCCATCATCGACGGCCAACTGAACAATCTGGCCAATAAAAATTACCAGACCATCGCCCGGGAGCTGAAAGTCTCCGTGGAAAAGGTAGTCCGGGCCAACGAAGTCATCATGCAGTTGGAACCCAAACCCGGCCGGGGTTTCGACAGCGAGGACGTGGACTACATCAACCCCGACGTCCACGTGGAGAAGGTGGGCAACGATTACGTCATCCGCTTGAACGAAGACGGCCTGCCCAGGCTGCGGATCAATTCCTTCTACCTGGAGGCCATGCGGGCTCCAGGCCAGTTGCCCGAGGGGGTGCGCAGCTACATCCAGAAACACCTGGACAATGCCCTGTGGTTCATCCGCAGCATTCACCAGCGTCAGAAGACCCTGTACAAGGTGACTGAGAGCATCGTCCGCTACCAGCAGGAGTTTCTGGATCACGGCCTGTCGCATCTCAGACCCCTGACCCTGCGCCAGGTGGCCGAGGACGTGCAGATGCACGAATCCACCATCAGCCGGGTGACCACCCATAAGTACGTCTACACCCCCCAGGGGATCTTCGATCTGAAGTTCTTTTTCAACAGCGGCATCAATATGAACCTGGGGGAGCAGATCGCTTCGGAGAGCGTCAAGGATAAGATCCGGCAGATCGTGCACTCCGAAAACCCCGAAAACCCCTGGAGCGACCAGGAGATCACCGACCTGTTGCGCCGGCAGGACATCCTTATCGCACGGCGCACCGTTGCCAAATACCGCGGCATGCTGAGGGTGCTCTCCTCCAGTAAACGCAAGAAGCCCGGATTCCGGCGCAAAAGTTTGCCCGAGAATCAGGCCCATTAATCCCGCCGCGGCGCCAGGCTATCCCACGGGAGGAACATATGCAAATATCCGTCACTTTCCGGCAAATTGAGCCCTCTGAGGCCCTGAAGAACTACGTCACCGACCGTTTGGGCAAGTTTAAACGTTATCTGGAAGGACCGGTGGAGGCCCACGTGGTCCTGGGTTTGGAGAAATTCCGCCACCTGGCCGACGTCACCATTGACAATAATGGCCGGATTATCAAAGGCAAAGAAGAAAATACCGACATGTACGCGGCCATCGACCTGGTGATGGACAAGATCGACATGCAGATGAAGAAATTTCGGGATAAACAGCGAGGGGCCAAAGGGGACCGCACCGCCAGGTCGGCGGCGGCAGTGGCAGTGGAGGCCGAGGAGTCTCCGACCCTGCCGGCGGTGCGCCGCAAACGGGTGGAGGTGCCGCCCCTGCTGGTGGACGATGCCATGGAGATGATGCTAACCGGGGGGGAAGACCTGGTGGTGTTCACTAACGTGGCCAATGGCGGTTTGAGCATCTTGTACCGGCGTCAGGATGGCTCCTTCGTCCTGGTGGAGCCCGATTTGCAATAGGAGAAGCGGCGGTCCTATGAAAATCCTCGAGATCCTGCCACCGGAAAGGATCATCCCGGACCTGCAGGCCAGCAAAAAGCGGGGGGTCCTGGAGGAACTGGCCAGGACCATAACGGACGGCTCCGACGGGCTGAGCCTGCAAAGCGTCGTGGAAGTGCTGCTGGATCGGGAGCGCCTGGGAAGCACCGGCATCGGCGACCACATTGCCATCCCCCACGGCAAGCTGCCCCAGCTCTCCCAGTTGAAGCTGGCCTTCGGCCGCAGTCTCAAAGGAGTGGACTTCGACTCCATGGACGCCAAACCGTCCAACCTCTTCTTTCTGCTGCTGGCTCCGGTCGATTCCGCGGGCCTGCACCTCAAGATCCTGGCCAAAATCTCCCGGATGCTCATGAGCCAGCCGTTCAGGGACAACCTCATGAAGGCTCAGGGAGCCGAAGAGATTTACCGTCTAATTGCCGAGAGAGATGCGGAATTTTAGGTTAATCTCCGCTACTGCGTTGGGTTTTCCGGTTTTCCCAGGCAAGGGGGCAACTCTGAGACATGGCGCCTGAGACCGAAACTACGGGGCAGCCGGAGCTCCCGCCGCCGCTGACTGCCCCAGTGCTGATCATTACCGGGCTGTCGGGCTCGGGGAAGAGCACGGTGTTGCACGCCCTGGAGGACATCGGTTATTTCTGCATCGACAACCTCCCCTTAGGCCTGCTGCCGCGGTTTTTGCACATGCAGACCGGCGCCTCCCGGGACAACCGCAAGATCGCCCTGGTGATGGACGTGCGTACCCAGGGGTTTTTGCAGAATTATACCCGGGTCTTACGCCGCCTGGAGGGCCGGGGGTTCAAACTCCACCTCATCTTCCTGGAGGCCGATGAAGAGTCCCTCATCCGGCGGTTCAGCCAGACCCGGCGCCAGCACCCCCTGGCGGACCGGGAATCCATCTCCCAGGCCCTGGGGGCGGAACGGGAAGCCCTGGCCGGCCTGCGGCGCCTGGCGCAGCTCATCATCGACAGCTCCTATTACACCCCCCATCAATTGCGGGAGCTGATCCAAAAAGAGTATTCCCACCTCCCCCCCCAGCAGCGCCTCCGGCTTCATCTGGTTTCCTTTGCTTACAAAAACGGCCTCCCCCCGGGATCCGACCTGGTTTTGGACGTCCGCTTTCTGCCCAACCCCTTCTTTGTGGAGAGCCTGGCCGCCCTCACCGGCGAGGACCCCCCGGTCCGGGATTATGTCCTGAAGCAACCGGAAACCCAGACCTTCCTAAAGCACCTGTTCAGTTTCGTGGATTACCTGCTGCCCTGCTACCGGGAGGAAGGCAAGGCCCACCTCACCCTGGCGGTGGGCTGCACCGGCGGCCAGCACCGTTCGGTGGTCATTATCAACCTCCTGGCGGAGCACCTGACCCAGGGGAATTTTCCCTTTACCCTCAGCCATCGCGACCTGCCGCGGATCTTAGGAGATCATTGATGATCGGTATTTTAATCGTCACCCACAAGGAACTGGCCGAGGCCCTGATGAGCGTCTGGGATCTGATCCTGGGGCGCGGTGAAGGGGTGCAGGCCGTCTCCCTGGACCCCAGCGCTCCCCCGGAAGTCTCCCGTCAGATGATTCAGCGAGGCCTGGCCCAGATCAACAACGGCACTGGAGCCATCATCCTCACCGACATGCTGGGCGGCACCGCCTCCAACCTGGCCCTGCCCTTCCTCAAGGAGGGTAAAGTGGAGGTGGTTACCGGGGTGAACCTGCCCATGCTGATGAAATTGCCCCAGATTCGACAGAAGGTCGATTTGCAGGAGGCGGCCCAGGCCTTGAAGCAGTCCGGCCAGAGCGGGATCACCGTGGCCAGCGAAGTGCTGCGCCCCAAGAAATGAGCCCCGGGCTCACCATCCGCGAGGCCGGCCTGACGGATCTTAATTCCGTCTTTGCCATAGAAAAAGAGTCCTTTCCCACCCCCTGGTCCCGCTGGACCTTTCTGGCGGAGCTAACCCAGTCGCTGGGCCACTTCCTGGTGGCCGGCCCTTCTCCTCCCCAGCCCTGGCAACTCTGGGGCTATATCATCTATTGGCTGGTAGCCGACGAGATGCACCTCCTCAACCTGGCGGTGCACCCTGAGAAGCGGCGCCGGGGCGTTGCCCTGGTCCTGCTCCAGGAGGCCCTGCGCCGCTCCCGGGCCCTGGGGGCTAAGGCGGCCTGGCTGGAGGTGCGGCCCTCCAATACCCCGGCTCTGGCCTTGTACGCCTCCTGCGGCTTTAAAGAAGTGGGGCGCCGTCCCAGGTATTACGAAGATACCCAGGAAGACGCCATTCTGCTGGTACTGGATTGGGAAGAAGAAAGTGCAGGCTAAACGTCCATAAGCCTGCGACTACATCTGCTGTTTATGCGGTGGTGCAAGGTGAGCCGCAGTTGGCCCCGGGGCCCAGGGTTTTTTCCAGGTATTGCTTAACCAGGATTTCCGGGTCCCCCTGGGGGGCGCCGGCGATGACTTCGATGCCCTTGTGGGCCAGCAGCTTCTGGGCCTTGGCTCCCAGGCCGGCGGCAATGACGTGGGTCACCCCCAGCTCGTCCAGCCACTCGGGGATGCCCCCGGGCTCATGGGGAGGCGCGGGTACCAGCTCCTGATCCTTTAGGCTGCCGTTGCTGGCGGTCAGCAAGGCGAAATGGGAGGCGTCTCCGAACTTGTCGGAGAGCTTGCCGCCGCTCACCGGCAGGGCGAACTTCAGGGCCCCAGGCTGCCGGCGGCTCACCGAGAGAGGTAAGGCCGCCAGCAGCCATGCCACTATGGGGGCCAGGGCCTGGAAAAAGGGGCTGTCCTGGAGCTCCAGGAGCCGCCCCTGGTCGGCGGCCTCCACCACCTGAGGGTCGAAGGGCAGGGCCCCCAGGAAGGGAATCTTGGCCTCCCGGGCGATGACCTCGCCACCGCCCTGCTTGAACAGGGGGATATCCCCGCCGCAGTGGGGGCAGCGGTAGCCGCTCATATTTTCGATGATCCCCATGACCTCCATGTCGATCTTCTTGCAGAAATTGATGGATTTGCGCACGTCGGCCAGGGAGATCTCCTGGGGCGTGGTAACGATGACGGCCTTGGCGTCGGTAATCGTCTGGGCCACGCTCATGGGCTCATCCCCGGTGCCCGGCGGGCAGTCCACCACCAGGTAGTCCAGGTCGTCCCATTGCACCTCGGTAAGGAACTGGCGGATCAGTTGGTGCTTCAGGGGGCCCCGCCAGATGACCGCCATGTCCCGGTCGCGCATCAGCATCTCGATGGAGATGACCCGCAGGGTGTCGAACAGGTCCGGCGGCAGGGGGAACTGGGCGTGCTGGAGGTCCAGGGGTTCCTTGAGGCCCAGCATCCTCAGGACGTTGGGGCCGTGCAGGTCCACGTCCATCAAGCCCACCTTGTGGCCCCGCCGGGCCAGGGAGACGGCCAGGGAGACGGCCACGCTACTTTTGCCCACCCCGCCCTTGCCGCTCATCACTACCAGTTTGTGGCGGATGCGCTTCAGGGCCCGGGTGAGGTTCTTCTCTTCCGGGGATGGTTCAGAGTGATGGGAGGGGCTGCACCCCGGACAGGATTGGGGCTCCGCGCCGCAGGTCTTGGGGTCCGCCCCCGAAGGGCATTTTTCATCCATATCCAAAGACTCCTTATTAAGGCGAGATAGCAGGAAATGAGGCGACAGGGCAAGATAGACACTGCCGGAATCGATATCTATTAAAATTTATTATTTTAGCGCGGTCATTGCAAGATATTTTGGGAGAATCCTGCGGAAGGGGGACAGCGGCACAGATATGTAGGGTGGGCACGGCCCACCATTTCCGTAGGGGCGGGGTTTCCCCGCCCAGGGCAAACCCACAGGCCAGAGGCCTGTGCCACTGAGACGCCGCCCCTACAAGCCCAGGCAGCCAGCCTGGGCCTGAAAAAACCGGATGAGCTGGAATTCAGATATGATAACCAGATCGACAGGCGCTAATTTTGCTTGAAGCTGCGTAGATATAGCAGATCGCGACGCCTCGGCCCCTGGCTCTTTTTCAGCAAGCAACCGCCCAAGATATCTGGCATCCTCCTTAATTGCCCCCATTTTAAAATAAATTATCGTTAATTTTAAAGATCTCTTGACAAACTAAAAATGTATATTACGTTTGTAACACAAATAGAGCCAAACCCGCCGCGAGGCGGGGGCGGAAAGCCCAGGCGGAATTGGGTATAAGTGCTGATAGACAAAAAAACCACTGTATTAAATTGCAATAAAATTCATCTAGCCGAGCCAAACCCATCGCAAGGTGGCGATGGGAAGCCACGGGTCTCCTCGAGGGAGGAATAGATATAAAAAAATTAAGATAAGGGAACTATATACAAAACTACCCTAAAGGGCTACGGCCTATCGGCCTGGCCTGCTGCAAAACCCCGTTCATAGGCGCAGATACAGCATTTATGCCTTCCTGCCCCAGCCTGTGAGTCTGGAAGCCCCACGGTATATTGATTTGCACTTCGCACCGGGCATGAAAAGGATCTTTTTCTTCGCCCATCCTCATAGCCCCTGGCATAAGCACACACCGCACATTTATGACGCACCTTTCCGGCCTGGGAATCGTGAATACCTTCCAGAACTTCAGCCGGGGCCGAATTGCCATGGATGCAGTTTTGGGTAGCCATGAGTCTAATATATCTGGATTTTTTGAAAGGATCAAACTTTTTTTGAAAAAGATTGAAAAAAGACTTGACAACCCTAAACTGATCCATTATATTATAGACAAATGGAGGTAAGCCCGATGAATACAGCGTCTAAGAAGGTTGAAGAAGGTTGGGGCGTTTGCGAGTTTTGCGGGGCCAAATATAAGCTGCTCAAGACCCCGGATGGCCGGTATCTGGACCTTAACCATGGTGCCTGTCCTAAGCCCGCCTGTATGCAGAAGTCCAGGCGGAAGCACCTTTAGGGAAAGAAGATGGAAACCAAATTTGACAGCATCGCAGGGTTTATGGCGAATTTCCACGATGAGGGAACTTGCCAGAAATTCTTTGAGCAAATTCGCTTCCGGGATGGCGAATACTGCCCCCATTGCGGCTACACCAGCATTTACCGCTATAAGGATGGCCGGTATCGCTGCGCGGGCTGTGGAAAAGACTTCACCATCAAAACCGGGACCGTTTTTGGGGAAAGCAAAATCTCTTTGCAAAAATGGTTCATCGCGATATATTTGCTCACGACCTGCCGCAAGGGAATTTCTTCTGTCCAACTTGCAAAGCAAGTCGGGGTCACTCAGAAAACCGCATGGTTTATGGACCACAGGATTCGCAAGGCCATGAAGCAGAATGGGGGCCAATTATTCGGAACCATAGAGGTTGACGAAACCTATGTGGGCGGCAAGGAGAAGAATAAGCACGCCTCTAAGCGGCTTGGCGGGACGCAGGGAAGAAATACCAAGAGCAAGACCGCCGTTTTCGGGATGCTCCAGCGCGGCGGGGAAGTTCGGGCCAAGGTCGTTGACGATGTGAAAATGCGGACAGTTGAAAAGCATATCGTTGAGAATGTCCAAATCGGCTCCAACCTCTACACAGACGACTTTCCCTCTTATAACCGCATAGGGCGGCTATTTAATCACGAAAAGATTAACCATAACCGGGGCGAGTTTGTTCGGGACGGCAAAATCCATTCCAACTGCGCCGAAAGTTTTTGGGCTATCTTCAAACGCGGGTATGTCGGCATTTACCATTCGATGAGCGAGAAGCACCTGCAAAGGTATGTTGACGAATTTACTTATCGGTTCAATGCCCGAGAAGATGAATTTGAGGGCGTGTTCTCCAACATGGTCACTAACGCCGCAGGCTCCACGCGGTTGCCCTATAAGGAGCTAACCGCATGAGAGAACAAAAAAAGCATAAGCCCCTGAACATGTCCTTTGAAAGCGTCCTCTCCGCCATCGCAGACGAAAACAAGCCTGTAATCCGGGAAGCCATAGCCAGGCCCTTTCTGAAATGGGCTGGGGGCAAGCGGTCCATCCTGCCGGACCTGTTGGAGCGGATGCCGGGAGAATATAAAGCCTACTGCGAGCCTTTCCTGGGGGGCGGGGCCTTGTTTTTTGCGGCCAAGCCTCAGTCGGCCTATCTCTCAGATGTCAATTTTCATCTGGTCCTCACCTTCATCGCGGTCCGGGACGATGTTGACCGCCTGATTGTCAACCTCAAGATTCATGCGGCCAAGCACTCCAAAGAATATTACCTGCAAGCCAGGCAACGGCTGTCCAGGGAGAAAGACCCCACTAAGGTCGGGTCACTCCTGATTTACCTCAATAAGACCTGCTATAACGGCCTCTACCGGGTCAACAAGGCCGGGGAATTTAATGTGCCTATCGGCAGTTATGTTTCCCCTACCATCCTTGACGAAGAAAACCTGCGGGCCGCTTCTAAATCTCTACAAGGGGCTGAAATCAAGCAGCATGTGTTCTGGCACGCCATCGTGCAGCCGGGCAACTTCTACTACCTGGACCCGCCCTATCACAAGACCTTTGATGGATATGATAGCAGCCGATTCGGGGACTCTGACCATGAACACCTGGCGGCTTTCTGCCGGACCCTGGATAAATCCGAGTGCTTCTTCATGCTGTCCAATTCTGACAATTCCTTTGTGAGAGGGCTATACCAAGGATTTTATATTGAACAAGTTCAGGCTTCGCGGTATGTTTCCTGCAAAGGGGACCAGCGTGGCAAGGAAACCGAGCTTATCATCAGGAATTACCAGTAGTGGGGAAAAGGCCAATAAAACCGGGAATCTTCTTGAGCGGTTCGTAGAGCAAATCCTGCGAGATAAAGGCTACACCGAGTTTTGGGACCATAAGCTGACCGCCTTTGAGAATCGTTGGGCCATTGGCGGGCGGCAGTATATCAAGCAGCTTCCGGTAGGGCAGACCATCTATGAAACCACCCGCAAATGCGACTTCTTCATCATCAACCGGGATCTGTTCCCGGAAGACCTAATCATCGAGTGCAAGTGGCAGCAAGTCACCGGCTCGGTTGACGAGAAATACCCCTTCCTGCTTTTCAATATCGTCAAGACCGGCATCCCCACCATAATCCTGCTGGACGGCTCGGGCTACAAAAAGTCAGCGATGAAATGGCTCAAAAATCAGGTTCACGAAAAGGGAGCCCTAATCGCGGTCTGGAATATGGCCGAATTTCAAACCAAGGTCAACAATAAGTATTTTGGGTAACTTTGTATATAGTTCCCTAAGATAATATGCAAAGTCAAAAAATTTGCAAACTGTCCTTACTAAAATAAGAAATGGTTACGGAAACGAGTCTGATCCGATCTTGAATGAATTAGGAGAAGTTATGAAAAGAAACTTGGTGCTCAAGATGGTCTTAGCTTTGAGCCTGGTGGCGCTGTTAGCCGGAAACATTTATGCTTCACCATTAGTTACCGCTAGCCTCAGCGGCTCCTCGGGCGACTGGACGCTCAATTTCAGCGTTACCAATACCCTTGGAGGCAGCAATGATATTTATTTCTTCGGGGTGAATATTGTCAACGAGTTTCCGAACTCGACCATCACAGGCGCGCCGACGGGTTGGACTCCCAATCTGCCATCAGTTTTATGGAACAATTCCGGGTCCGGCGGCTCAGTAACCACGTACAACGACAACTGGCTTGATCAAAACGATAATGACAGCAATGCAATTCAGCCCGGCCAGACTCTCAGCGGTTTTATGGTGCATGATACCGAAGTCAACGCTCCGTTCTCGGAACTATGGTTCGCTTATGCCCTTGGGGGGACTTACACAGGTGGCGACAACTTCAACACCTCTACTACCAATCCTGGTTTTCAGGGCCTTGTGAGCCAGCGAGTCGGGAGCACCGTACCCCTGCCTTCTAGCCTCCTGCTTTTCGGCCCGGGCTTGTTCGGTCTGGCGGCAATGAGGAGATGGTTTAAGAATTAGATTCCCATTTTTCGAAGGTCACGGCAGGGTCAGACTTGGCCCTGCCTCTTTTGTTGCCGACTTTAAAATTGAAATCAGTTGATAACTTGCCAAACTGCGCACATATAATCAGAGAGGTAAAAATTGCAGATATGGTCTCCATATTCTCAATGGTATTTTGGGGGGAGGGTGGCTTAGACACCTGCTGCTTGCAGGAAACGACTACAGCCGAAAACGCTTCTCGGGAGGGCGACGCTCCGGCACATAAGCAAGGGGCATCTTTGCCTCGTTTCCTTCCTGGGACACATAAAGCTGGCAGTAGCAGCTGCCATATTCAGCCACATCCGGCCCCCGGTACACACACGGACAGATAATGTCCTGATCCCATTGTCGATCCTCCGCCGCCAGCCGGCAAGGGCAGCACATGTAGCCATACCGTTTTTGGTTGATCAACAACCCCTCTAAAAGATCAAAAACCCTCTTTTTATCTCTATTAAAATAGTAGCCCCTGGCCTCTTGGCTTTTCTTTAGAACCTCGTATAGTTCTTGAACCTTCATTTGATTCCCAGTATCTCCTTGATTTCTTTTTTTTGCAGGCCAACAATGACGCTATCGCCGATAACGATGGTAGGGAAAGCACACTCTGGACTTAACTCCTTAAGTTCCAGCAGAGCCTTCTTTCTTTCTTCGGGAGCTAACTCATCAACGTTGATACATTTATACGCAATCCCGCACTGACTCAAAAATTCCTTGGTATCTCTACAATGAATGCAGGTACTCAATGCATAAAGTTTGACATCACACTGGTTTTCCATATCACCCTTCCCGGTTTGATTTTCGAATCTTCCTTTTACAGGCCAAAGGCCTGTGCCAGTAAAACAATTATAGGGCGTGTCGTGCCCCCATTTTCGGCGGCCACAGGCCGCCCTATATTTCTATTTTTACTGGCTACTGACTACTCGAGAACTCTTTGAAAGTCCCTGCACTTGTCATTCTGAGGGAGCGAAGCGACCGAAGAATCTTGTAATTTACCAGTAAATACCAGATCCTTCGCTTCGCTCAGGATGACAAAATGACTTTTAGCAGAGGTCTCTACCCTGCTACTGCTCCTTCCAGGCCTTGCGGCTCAGCTCGATCTTCTGGCGCACCGTTTTCCAGGCATCCTTGGTGAGGAAGGACTCCCGCCAGCGCTGCACCATGCGCGCGAACAACTCATAGGGCAGCGCCAGGGTGATCTCATCGGGTTTGAGGAACTTGCGGTCCGAGGGGTCCCAGCCGCCGAGCACCGCCTTGAGCTGGCCCCGCTCCAGGTACTTCAGGGGCCAGGCGACGATGTTGGTGCAGCCCGCCCCGAAGGGGGATTGCACCACCTCAAAGTCGTTGGTGACGAAGGTGGCCAGTTGGTGGAGGCCGGAGATGGTTTCGGCCCGGCCGAAAAAGATCACCACCTCGGGGGTTTCGTCAGGACTAAATTGACTAAGTTGTTTGAAAACGCAGAACTGCTCCGGGGCCGGCCTGGGGTCCACGACCTCGAAGAAGCGGCGCACCGCCGCGGGTGAGTCCAGGTAGCATTCGCCCTCGAAAACCCCAGGCTGGCCGGTGGAGACGTAATGGACGATGCGCTCCAACTGTGGCTTTAGGAACCCCAGATAGAAGGCGCCCCCCAGGCAGCCGAAGCGGGCCTGGTCGAAGCAGGCGGCTCGCTTAAGCCTCCGGGCCCGCCAGAGCACCCCGATGACGCAGGAAAAATTGGCGAAGGTCGCTTCCCAATCCAACTCGCCGGCCCTCTCCAGCTCGGCGCTGGGAAGCACCGCGGCCTGGGGGGAAATGGCCTCCCGGGGGGCCACGGGGGTGTAGTACAGGCCCAGGGGCTCTTCCCGCAGGCCCAGAATGTCGCAGAAGGCCTTAATTTCCGGAAGATCGTCTTGAATGATCATTGGCCGCCCTTCCTTTTAAGAAAAATCATTCAGCGCTGGCTCAGGCGTCCCGCCCGTATAAGATATTGGCACAGGCCGCGCCCTGCCCGGCGGGATGGGGTCGTCAGGCGCGGGTGAGAAACCCGCCCTCCCAGGGCGTTAAATGTCAGAGGAACCCCGGGGGAAAAGGTAACATGGGGTCAAGAATTTTGTGACTTTTTGCCCCCCGCCGCCTCGGTCGCCCAGCCCATTTATCCTTAGCAAATAACTAAGCATTTCTCCGGCCCGGTCAAGGTGGGCCCTTAAGAAAAGCGGGGTTTCGGCCCTGCCTTTCCGGTGCAATCTCTCTTGACAACCCGGGTAAGATTTTTTATGATGGAAAGTGGAGAAATTCACAAAACCTTAACAAAATTACGCATATAAATATGCATGGAAGGTAAGATTATGGCAGCCGAGAAGCGAGATCCGGTGGGCAAGGTAATGGTGGTGGGGGCGGGGATCGCCGGGATTCAGGCCGCCCTGGACCTGGCCAACGCAGGTTTTTACGTGCATCTGGTGGAAAAGAAATCGGCCATCGGCGGAGCCATGGCCCAATTGGATAAGACCTTTCCCACCAACGACTGCTCCATGTGCATCATCTCCCCCAAGCTGGTGGAATGCGGCCGTCACTTGAATATCGAGATCCTGAACCTGTGCGAAGTTAAATCCATTGCCGGCGGGCCGGGCAACTTTAAGGTGACCGTGGAAACCCAGCCCCGCTTCATCGATCCGGCCAAATGCACCGGCTGCGGCGCCTGCACCGAGGTCTGTCCGGTGCGGATCCCCGATGAATTCAACCTGGGCCTCAGCGAAGGCAAGGCCATTTACCGCCTCTATCCCCAGGCCATTCCCGCCACCTTCGCCATCAAGAAGCTGGACCGGGCCCCCTGCGTCCGGGCCTGCCCGGCCAATTTGGCCGCCCAGGGCTACGTCCAGTTGATCAAGGAGCACAAATTCCCCGAGGCCCTGGCCATCATCATGGACCGGCTGCCGCTGCCCGGCACTATCGGCCGCATCTGCCCCCACCCCTGTGAGAGCGACTGCCGCCGCCAGGAAGTGGATGAGCCCATCGCCATCTGCAACCTGAAGCGCTTCGTGGCCGACGCGGTGGATTGGGACGCCCTGCCGGTGCCCGAAATTCCCCCAAGAAGCGAGAAGGTGGCCATCGTCGGCGCCGGCCCCTCCGGGTTGAGCTGCGCCTTCCACCTGGCCCTGAAGGGTATCCAGGCGGTGATCTTCGAGGCCGCGCCCGAGGCCGGCGGCTGGCTGCGCTACGGCATCCCGGAATACCGGCTGCCCCGGGAAGTGCTGCAAAGGGAAGTGAACTATATCCAGCGCCTGGGCGTGCAGATCAACTATAAGTCCCCCATCGGCAAAAACCGGACCATCAACGACCTGCTGACCCGGGACGGCTTCAGCGCCGTCTTCCTGGGGGTCGGCGCCCAGGATTCGGTGCGCATCCCGGCGCCGGGGCACGAGTCCCAGGGAGTCCTCTGGGGCGTCGAGTACCTCAAAGACTCGGCCATGGGCAAGAAGCAAAATCTGGCCGGCAAGAAGGTGCTGGTCATCGGAGGCGGCAACGTGGCCATGGACGTGGCCCGCACCGCGGTCCGGCAGCAGGGCAAAGTCGCTATGATCTGTCTCGAATCCCCGGAAGAGATGCCCGCCTCCCCCTGGGAAGTGGAAGAGGCCCGGCACGAAAGCGTGGAGATCATCAACCGCTGGGGCGTCAAGCAGATCCTGGAGAAAGGCGGCAAGGTCACCGGCATCGAATTGAAGGCGGTGGCGCGGGTCTTCGACGAGCAGGGCCGCTTCGCCCCCACCTATTTCGAAGATCAGACCAGGACTGAAAATGCCGACGTGGTCATCATGGCCATCGGCCAGAAGACCAACCTGAAGTTCATCACCGAGGCCGATGGAATCCAGGTCACCCCCCGGGGCCTCATCCAGACGGACCCGGAGAGCAAGGCCACTTCCCGGGAAGGCGTCTTTGCCGGCGGCGACGTGGAGACCGGCCCCTATATCGCCATCGCCGCGGTGGCTGCGGGCCGCGAGGCGGCCATCTCCATCGACCGCTACCTCCAGGGCCAGGATTTAAAGGCCGGCCGCCAGATGCCCCTAAAGCCCCTGACCAAGGAAGAAGGCAAGTGGTCCCCCGTCCGGGCCGACATCGAAAAGAAGCAGCGGGCCCTGATGCAGACCCTGCCGGTGGAGCAGTGGATCAAGGGCTTCAAGGAAATCAACCTGGGCTACCGCGAAGAAGAGGCGGTGGCCGAAGCGGCACGCTGCATCAACTGCGGGGTCTGCTCCGAATGTATGCAATGCGCCCTCGCCTGCCAGGCCCAGGCCGTGGCCCACGACCTGGGCCCCAAAACCTTCGACCTGGACGTGGGCGCCGTGGTGCTGGCCCCGGGCTTTTCGGTGTACGATCCCACCAAATATGGGGCGTATCATTACTCCAAACTGCCCAACGTGGTCACCGCCCTGGAGTTCGAGCGGATTCTCTCCGCCTCCGGGCCCTACGCCGGCCACCTGGTGCGGCCCGGCGACCATCAGGAGCCCAAAAAGATCGCCTGGCTGCAATGCGTGGGCTCCCGGGACTTGAACCACTGCGACAACAGCTATTGCTCCGCGGTTTGCTGCATGTACGCCATCAAACAGACGGTGATTGCCAAGGAGCATTGCAAGGAATACCCCCTGGACACCGCCATTTTCTTCATGGACATGCGGACCCACGGCAAGGATTTCGAGAAGTATTACTGGCGGGCCGAAGACGAACACGGGGTGCGCTTCATCCGCTCCCGGATTCACACCATTGACGAGGTGCCGGGCACCGGCGACCTGGCCGTCCGCTTCCTGGCGGAGAACGGCGAACTGAAGACGGAAGTCTTCAACATGGTGGTCCTGTCGGTGGGCCTGGAGACCTCCCAGGACGCCTTGAAGTTAGCCAAGACCATGGGTATCGAGGTCAACCCCAACACCCGCTTTGCCGCCACCTCACCTTTTGCTCCCGTGGATACCAACAAGGAAGGCATCTATGTCTGCGGCGTCTTCCAGGCCCCCAAGGACATCCCCCAGTCGGTGATGGAGGCCTCCGCGGCCGCGGCCGCGGCGGGCGAGCTCCTGGCTCCGGCCCGGGGGACCCAGATCAAGGTGCGGGTTCTGCCCCCGGAGATCGACGTCGCCGGCCAGGCCCCCCGGGTGGGCGTCTTTGTCTGCAACTGCGGGATCAATATCGGCGGGGTCATCAACGTGCCGGACCTGGCCGAATACGCCGCCACCCTGCCCGGCGTGGTCTTATCGGACCAGAACCTGTTCACCTGCTCCGCCGACACCCAGGATAAGATCCTGAACGCCATCAAAGAGCATCACCTGAACCGGGTGGTGGTGGCCTCGTGCTCGCCCCGCACCCACATGCCCATGTTCCAGGAAACCATCCAGACGGTGGGCCTCAACCCCTACCTCTTTGAGATGGCCAACATCCGGGACCAGGACTCCTGGGTGCATATGCACGAGCCGGAAAAGGCCCTGGCCAAGGCCAAAGACCTGGTGCGGGGCGCGGTGGCCAGGGTGGTGCAATTGGAACCCCTGCACAAACAGGCCTTCCCGGTGTTCAAGAACGCCCTGGTCATCGGCGGCGGGGTAGCCGGCATGGAAGCGGCCCGTTCCCTCGCCGGCATGGGCTTCCCGGTCTATCTGGTGGAAAAGGGCGACAAGCTGGGCGGCAATGCCTGGAACCTGGTGACCAGCGCCCGGGGCTACAACTACCGGGGTTACCTGGAAGAACTCATCAAACAGGTGGAGAAGCACCCCAACATCGAAGTCCTGTTCAATTCCGAGATCAAGGAAACCAGCGGCTTCATCGGCAACTTCAACACCACCATCAGCACCCCGGCGGGCGAGCGCCAGGTGGACCACGGCGCCACCATCATGGCCACCGGCGGCCACGCCTACCAGCCGGAGGAGTACCTCTACGGCCGGCACCCCAATATCTTCACCTCCCTGGATTTTGACAAACTGATCGCCGACCAGGACCCCAGGATCGATGCCGCCACCCAGGCGGTCTTCATCCAGTGCGTCGGTTCTCGTGAGCCGCAGCGGCCCTATTGCAGCCGCCTGTGCTGCACCCACTCGGTGGAGAGCGCCATCGAACTGAAGCGGCGCCAGAAGGACCTGGACGTCTTTATCCTCTATCGGGA
This sequence comes from Desulfobaccales bacterium, assembly GCA_052147455.1. Classification (GTDB taxonomy): domain Bacteria; phylum Desulfobacterota; class Desulfobaccia; order Desulfobaccales; family 0-14-0-80-60-11; genus JAPLJC01. Next base: position 35,516 of record JBKQKO010000052.1, read on the forward strand.
TATGCGCACCTATGGGGAGAAGGAACTCCTGTACAAAGAGGCCCGGGAACTGGGGGTGATCTTCATCCGCTTCGACCTGGAGACCAAACCCAAGGTGGAGGAGGACGGCGGCGGCCTGAAGGTCACCATCTTCGATCCCATCCTGCAGATGCCGGTGGTCTTGCGCCCCGACTTCCTCACCCTGGCCAGCGCCGTACTGCCCAATTCGGTGGAGAAGCTGGGGGAGATCTTCAAGGTGCCCCGCAACGCCGAAGGCTTCCTCAACGAGGCCCATGCCAAGCTGCGCCCGGTGGACCTGCCCTCCGACGGCATCTTCCTGGCCGGGCTGACCCATTATCCCAAGCCCATAGATGAGTCCATCGCCCAGGCCATGGCCGCCGCGGGCCGGGCTGCCACCTTCCTGGCCAAGGATCAGGTCGAGGTGGGCGGCATCGTGGCGGTGGTGGACCAGGACAAATGCGCCGTCTGCCTCACCTGCGTGCGCACCTGCCCCTTCAACGTGCCGGTCATCGACTACACCGTGGACGCGGCCTATATCGACCCGGCCAAGTGCCAGGGCTGCGGCATCTGCCCGTCGGAATGCCCGGCCAAGGCCATTACCTTGAAAAACTTCAGCGACTCCCAGATCATCGCCCAAGAAACCGCGCTGGCCGCGGGCTAAAGGAAGGAGAGAGCCATGACCGCCAAATTTGCTCCCAAAATCATCGGCTTTTGCTGCCGTTACTGAGCCTACAGCGCGGCGGACCTGGCAGGTTCGATGCGGCTGCAATATCCCCCGGATATCAAGATCCTTCTGATGCCCTGTACCGGGCGGGTGGACATCCTCCACCTGCTCAAGGCCTTCGAGGCCGGGGCGGACGCGGTCTTCGTGGCCGGCTGCCTGGAGGGCGAATGCCATTACCTGAGGGGCAATATCCAGGCCAGGAAGCGGGTCAATAAGGTGAAGCTCGACTTTGCCCAAATGGGTTTCGAACCCGAACGCCTGGAGATGTTCAACCTGTCATCTTCGGAAGGGCCGCGCTTCGCGGCCATCGCCAAGGAGATGGTGGAGCGGGCCTTAAAACTGGGCCCCAGCCCGATGAACCCCCAAGCCCGGGAGGCCTGGCTGAAGGCCAAGGCGGCGTAAGGTTAAGGGGATGAAATGATTTGGGGAAGGGGGCTAAGGGCTGACGCCCTTACCCCATCCCCCAATCCCTTATGCAAGGGCGACCCGCTGGGTCGCCCCAAAAATCGTAGGGTGCGCACCGCGCACCATCAAAAAGGGAGGGCCGCTGGCCCTCCCTTTTTATTTGTTTTTTGGTAGCCGCAGGCTTAAGCCTGCGCCTTGCCCGGTAGGGCGGGCCGCCGTGCCCGCCATTTCATTCAATGCACACACTCGTTGCCAAGTTAAACTTGGGAACAAGTGTGGAAAGAGAAGCCCATTAGTTTGCTAATGGCTAACGGGCTTCTTTTTATGATCTGAACATTATCTTATCCATTAGGTGGCCATAATTTTTCCCTTCTAACTCTGATTTCAATTACTTGCTCTGAAACGCCAAAAATCCTTCGGAGAAAAGGAGAAATCCTCGATAAAACCATATCACTGTCCCTAAGCATATATTCAATGCCACTTTTTTTATCATCTCTAAGGAGTCCATTATTGCAGATTTCAGCTTTTCGTAAGGAACCAGAAATCGTCCGGCAAATTCATTCGCTTGATATTCAAAGGCCTCATACTCTGTTTCATGGACATTTTGAATGAATTCCTTCCAATCTTCCGGGGAACTTAAAGATAAACTCGAATAAATCTCTCTATGTAGAAAATAATGGCCTAACTCATGAGCCATGGAAAATCGCAAACGGTTAAGAAATTTGTCATTCATATAACAGTCATGATCTACTACAATTCCACTTAAATCGGTTTTTAGGTAAGCATCCACATCCAACGTTGAAAGCAAATCGAACATAGGCTCTACTTCGAGCCTTAATCTTAGTTCTATTATCTTGGTTGTATCTACAGGAAGAATACCTTCGGGCCAATATTTTTGTCTTTTTTGCTCTGCCAATTCTCTAAGTTGATTCTGATCGATCCATTTGCACTTGAAGGCAGAATAATCCAATCATCACTCTCCTTTTCGAATCATTTGAATCAACTTATCTAAATCTTCTTCCGCCGGCCTTTCGCTTCTGATTGTTCGGAAAAACATTGGCAGGGAACCGACCAATTTTTTATCAGATCGTATATCGCTAGGAATATTCCCTTTATCTATCGCCGCCGCATCTTTCATTGTAATCCACAAATCTGAGCCAACAGGAATTCCTAAAATCTCTGCTATTTTCTTCAATTTCTTATCATTTTTTGGCGGTGCGAGCTGACCACGCTCAATTTTGCTCCAATTGCTCGCATCCGTTTCCAATGATTTGCAGAATTCTCTGAGGGTGATCCCCCTCTCAACTCTCCGCTCTTTAATGAATTTTCCAAACATTTTTCTCTCTCCTATCTGTATGTGGTAATTTATTTACCACATGGTAATTAATTAACCACAGATATCGGAATTGTCAAGAAATAAATTGAGCAGAAAATAATATACAAACCGACAAAAAAAAAGGGGCGGACACACAGGTCCGCCCCTACGCTTTAAAGCTGACCGCCTTTTCTGCTCACTGCTCACTGCTCCTAATCCAGCCAATAATTGGGCGCTTCCTTCATGATGATGACGTCGTGGACGTGGGACTCCTTGAGGCCGGCGGGGCTGATGCGCACGAATTTGGCCCTGGCCTGGAGTTCCCGGATGTTTCCGGCCCCCACGTAGCCCATGCCGGAGCGCAGGCCGCCCATGAGCTGATAGATGACGTCGGAGAGCTTGCCCCGGGAAGGCACCCGGCCGACGATGCCTTCGGGCACCAGCTTGCACTCCAGATCCACGTCCTCCTGGCAGTAGCGGTCCCGGCTGCCGGTCTTCATGGCCTCCAGCGAGCCCATGCCCCGGTAGATCTTGTAGCTGCGCCCCTGAAAAATCACGGTCTCTCCCGGGGACTCCTCGGTGCCGGCGAAGAGTGAACCGATCATCACCACCTCCGCCCCCGCGGCCAGGGCCTTGGTCACGTCTCCGGAATACTTGATGCCGCCGTCGGCCACCAGGGGCACGTCGGCTTCCCGGGTCACCCGGACGCAGTCCAGAATAGCGCTGAGTTGGGGCACTCCCACCCCGGAGATCACCCGGGTGGTGCAGATGGAGCCCGGCCCCACCCCGACCTTTACGGCGTCGGCCCCGGCCCGCACCAGGTCCCGGGCCCCTTCGGCGGTGGCCACGTTGCCGGCGATCAATTCCACCTGGGGGAAATTCTGCTTGGCGTCGGCCACCGCCTCCACCACCCGGTTGGAATGGCCGTGGGCCGTATCGATGATGATGACGTCCACCCCGGCCTTGAGCAGGGCGTCGATCCGTTCTTCCCGGTCCGGGCCCACCCCCACCGCGGCCCCCACCCGCAGGCGGCCAAACTCGTCTTTGCAGGACCAGGGATATTTGCGGATCTTCTCGATGTCCTTGATGGTGATGAGGCCGGCCAGATCGCCCGCTTCATCCACCACCAACAGCTTCTCAATGCGATATTTATGGAGCAGGGCCTTGGAGTCCTCCAGGGTGATGCCCACCTCGGCGGTGACCAGGTGGTCCTTGGTCATCACCTCCTTGACCTTCTGATTCAGGTTGGTCTCGAAACGCAGGTCCCGGTTGGTGACGATGCCCACCAGCTTGCGTCCCTCCACCACCGGAATCCCGGAGATGCGGTAGCGCTCCATCATCTGCAGGACGTCGGCGATGCGGGCCTCCGGCCCGATGGTCACCGGGTCGATGATCATCCCGGACTCCGATTTCTTCACCTTTTCGGCTTCCAGGGCCTGGGCGGCGATGGCCATATTGCGGTGCAGGATGCCGATCCCCCCCTGGCGAGCCAGGGAAATGGCGGTTTCGGCCTCGGTAACCGTGTCCATGGCAGAGCTCAACAGCGGGATGTTGAGGCTGATGCGCCGGGTGAGGCGGGTGCTGAGGTCCACCTCACTGGGCAGCACCGCCGAGGCCGAGGGCAGTAACAGGAGGTCATCGAAGGTATAGGCATAGTGAATGGCGTCTGGGCTCATGGGGGCATCCTTGAGTTTCGAGTTTTGAGTTTTGAGTTTTGAGTTTTCGGTATTCCGTTAGTGAAGAGAAACCAACCCGTTTTACAAGCTAGTTAATCAAGACGGTGCTTTGGGGACAGGCCCTGCACCGGTCGTGCGGATGACCCACCCTCCCCTGGCGAAGTCCTCCTTATATCCTAACTATTTTAACTCAAAACTCAAAACTCGAAACTCGAAACTTCATTGAAACTTCATTAAAACTTGCCAAAACTCCCTCTAGGAGTCCGGCGTCGACCACCACCAGGGAGTCCTGGCCAAATACCTCCAGGATGGTCAGGATGAGCAAGGCCCCGGCCACCATGACCCCGGCCTTGGCGGGCTCGATCCCGGGAAGCCTGGCCCGCTCCGCCTCAGGCAGCCGGCAGATGATCTCGCTCAGCTCCGCCACCCGGGTCCGGGTCAGGAGCAGGTTATTGACCCGGTTCGGGTCGTAGCGGGTCAGCCCCAGGTGCATGGCCGCCAGGGTGGTCACCGCCCCGGCGGTGCCCACCAGTCTTGCCCCGCGCCGCCGGTCCGGCGGGAAGGTCAGGTCCCGGAAGCGCGCCAAATCCTGGGTAACGAGCCGCTTCAGGGCAGCCACCTTCTCCGGGTCTGGCGGGTCTCCCAGGGGATGGGCCTGGCTCAGGGTGAGGACCCCCAGGGGCAGGCTGGCGAACTGCGATTCCCGCCCAGGCCGCGCCAGGGCGAACTCGGAGCTGCCGCCGCCCACGTCGATCACCAGGACCGGGGTCGCCGGATACGGGGGGGCCAGCGCCGAGAGCACCCCCGCCAGGGATAGGCGAGCTTCCTGCTCCGGGGCCAGAACCAGAACTTCGAGGCCCAGCCTCTCACGCAGCTGCTCCAGAAAGAAGGGGCCGTTCTTGGCGACCCGCACCGCGTGGGTAGCCACTACCCGGCAGTTCTCAACCCGATAGTTGGCCAGCGCCTGCTTAAAACCTGACAGGGCCTGGAGGGTTCGGCCCATGTCCTCAGGGGCCAGCTCCCCGGTCTGGGCCAGGCCCCGGCCCAGGCCGGTGATTTCCCGGAGGTGCAGCAGGAGGTGGAATTGCCCGGGTCCTCTGGGTTCCGCCACCGCCAGGCGCACCGTGAGGCTGCCCAGATCGATGGCGGCGAAGCGGATTTTTTTTAAGGGAGAATGGCCGGCGCCGCTCATAATGGCTGTCAGCTTTCAGCCATGCAGGGTGCGCACAGCGCACCGAAATATTGCTTCTGCCTATTAATCGAAATGGTGCGCAGGGCGCACCCTACAGGAACTATTTTTTGAACGAGGTTAGCAATTGGCTGCCCCTTCGGTCTTTTGTCTTTAGCTGATAACTGACAGCTGACAGCTGCTTGCCTCAATCCTTTTCCAGGACGTAGATCTCCGGCAAGGTGCGCTGCTGCTCGCCGCAGTCCAGGCCGTAGCCCACCAGGAACCCCTGGGCCACCGGGAATCCCACGTAGTCCAGAGGGACCTCCACCTCCCGGCGTTCCCATTTGTCGATGAGGCAGCAGATCTTCAACGACCGGGGCCGGTGGCTGGCCAGGTGCTCCCTGAGGAAGGCTAAAGTGAGGCCGGTGTCCACGATGTCTTCCACGATGAGGACATGGCGGTCCCGCAAGGACACTTCCACGTCCTTGGTAATGTGCACTTCACCGGAGGTCTCGGTACCGGCCCCGTAACTGCAGAGGCGGACAAAATCCACCTCCACCGGAAACTCCAGGGCCCGCACCAGGTCGGCCATGAAAATGAAAACGCCCTTGAGGACGCCCACCAGCACCGGGTTCAGGCCGGCATAGTCACGGCTGAGGCGGGCCCCCAGCTCCCGAATGCGCCCCTCAAGGTCCTGCCGGGAAAAGAGGCAACGCCTGGCGCTAGCGCTCATAACCTTCCTCCTCCATCGCTAACCTTAGAAAAAGAGGGGCAGGTTGTCAAACCCTAATCAGCGAGGCGCGGTTAAGCCCCCCCAGGCTCTTTCCCTGATCGGGAGATCCGTAAACGGCTCAGGCCTCGGAGATCCCCGCCCCGGTGATGGTCACCTAACGGTAGGGGGAGTTTGCCAATATTCAGTCCCAGACTATTGATAGATTGACGAAAAAAAATGCGTTGCGTAGCATTCAGTAAGGAAGAAGGATGGTTGACATGCACCACCCTCAGCCTCCCATCTGCCGGTCTCCCGGGGCATCGCTGCACCCCAAAGCTCTCCGGCGGTTGGCGGCGTTTGCAAACGGCCGGGAAATATGCTACGTTTTCCATATCTTTTTAGACTCTTAGGAAGTTAGCAAGGACCCCCATGACTGCTTCCGATATCGAATCTTCGCCGGAGGAAATCGATGCGGAGATGGCCGAGCGCCTGCGGCCCCTGGTGAACGAAATTCTGGAGATCTTCAACCAGCGGCAAGTCTCACCCGCGGACGCCGGGATGGTGGTGCTCTCCCTGACTTACCGGCTGCTGGAGGTCCTGAAAGAGGTCCCGGAGGCCAGGCGCCATTTCCTTACCACCCTGATCACCCTGATTAACAATTTCTTAACCGGCGAACTGGAATCCGCCTGCGGGCCAGCGGGCGAATGCACGCTGAAGGAAGACTTTTAGACGATAGTTTCCTACTTTTGGGATGTGATCTATGGAAGGCAAGGCCGCGAATATTCTGGAATTGATCGGTCGCACGCCCATGGTGCGCCTGAACCGCCTCAACCCCAATCCCCGGGTCCAGATCTACGTCAAACTGGAATACTTCAACCCCGGGGGCTCGGTCAAAGACCGGCCGGCCCTGGCCATGATCGAGGCGGCTGAGGCGGCGGGCGAGCTCACCCCGGAGAAGATCATCTTGGAAGCCACCAGCGGCAACACCGGCATCGGGCTGGCCCTGGTATGCGCCGTCAAAGGCTACCGGCTGATGCTGGCCATGCCCGAATCCGCCTCCCTGGAGCGCAAAAGGATTCTCAAGGCCATGGGGGCCGAGCTCCTCCTCACCCCGGCCCACCTGACAACCGATGGCTCCATCGAGGAGGTCTACCGCCTGAGCCGGGAAAACCCGGAAAAATATTTTCTGGTGGATCAGTTCAACAACCCGGTCAACCCTGAGGCCCACCGGGCCACCGCCCAGGAGATCTGGGACCAGAGCGGCGGCCAGGTCACCATGGTGGTGGCCACCATTGGCACCACCGGCACGGTCATGGGCCTGTACCGCTATCTGAAGGAGTTTAATCCGGCCATCCGGGTGGTGGCGGTGGAACCCTTCCTGGGCCATGCCATCCAGGGTTTGAAAAACATGAAGGAGTCTTATAAGCCGGGGATCTTCGACAAGGGCCAGACCGACGCCATCGTCAATATCGAGGATGGAGAGGCCTATGAGACCGCCCGGCGCCTGGCCCGGCAGGAGGGCCTGTTTCTGGGGATGAGCTCCGGGGCCGCAGTGGGCGTAGCCATCCGCCTGGCCCGGGAAATGGCTGAGGGCTTCATCGTGGCCATCGCCCCGGACGGCGGCGAACGTTATCTCTCCACCCAACTGTTCGTGGAGAAAGAGGTTCCCAGCCTCCACTTTTACAACACCATGGCCCGGGCCAAGGAGGCCTTCCAACCCCGGCGCCCGGGGGAAGCGGCCATCTTCACCGATGGCCCGGCCCTCTATAGCAACCTCTCCCTGGGGGTGGCCCGGCGTCTGGTGCTGGCCGACCTCTTGGGCCGCTATCTCACCTCCCGGGGCCTCAAGGTGCGCCAGGTGGTGAGCCTTATCGACCTGGACGACCGCGCCATCGCCGGGGCCGAAGCCGCGGGCCAGGACTTGCCCCAGTTCACCGGCCGCTACCAGCAGGAGTTCTTTGAGGACCTGCGGGCCTTGCGCCTCCGGGAGGGGGTCCTTTATCCCCTGGCCTCCGACCATATCGAGGAGATGGTCGCTCTCACCCACAAACTCCTGGAGCGGGGCTTCGCCTATGAAAAGCTGCGCTCCGTCTATTTCGACATCTCCCGCTTCAAGAACTACGGCCGCCTCTCCGGCGTGGACCTTGGCAAGATCCGGGTGGGCAAAACCGTGGACCTGGACGAATACGCCAAGGAAAACCCCCGGGATTTCACCCTGCTGAAACGGGCCAAGCTTTCGGAGCTGAAGAAGGGCCTCTATCATTCGACTCCCTGGGGCCAGGTGCGCCCCAGTTGGCACCTGGAGAGCGCCGCCATGGCCCTGAAGCACCTCAAGGAGACCGTGGACTTCCACGTGGGCGGGGTGGAGTCCCTTTTCCCCCACGATGAGAACGAGAACGCCCTGTTCGAGGCCGCCACCGGCAAGCCCCTGGCCCACGCCTGGCTCCATTGCGAACGGGTGCTCAAGGAGGGCCGGCCGGTGAAGGACGAGGCCGCCGCCGCGGTCCGGGACCTCACCGCCCAGGGCTTCAGCGGCGCGGACCTGCGCTTCTTCCTGCTGGCCACCCACTACCGCAAGCCCCTGGCCTTCACCCTGGAGAACCTCAAGGCCGCGGCCCAGGCCCGGGCCCGATTGGATCACTTCCTGGCGCGCCTTTCCCAGGTAACCGAAGACCGGCCCGCCGACGCCGCCATCGAAGAGCGCCTCTTCCAGTTGAAGAAGGAGTTTGTCGACTCTCTGGATGACGACCTCAACATCTCCCGGGTCCTCTCCGGCCTCTTCGCCCTGGTGGGGGACCTCAACACCGACCTGGACCGGGGAAGACTGGGGCAGGGAGCCGCGGCCGCGGTCGGGAACCGTCTCCGGGAACTGGACGAAGTGCTGGCAGTGATGAACCCGCCGCCAGCCGCCGCCGCCCCGGACGAGGAGATCGAGGAAAAGGTCCGGGCCCGGGAAGAGGCGCGCCGGCGCGGGGATTGGACCGCGGCCGATGAGATCAGGCAAGAACTGGCCCAACAGGGCGTCGAGCTCACCGACACCCCCGGCGGCCCCCGCTGGCGCCGCCGGAGCTGAGGGGGGGAGTGGACGCTATTATTGGGGGGAGGGGGCCAGGGGC
>JBKQKO010000053.1:0-7284 GCA_052147455.1 Desulfobaccales bacterium
GTTGATTGTTTTGAGGGGTGGGCCGGGGGCCGACTGCCCACGCCCTCCCCTCAGACTACCCTCCCAACCCCCTTATAATGGGGGAAGATTGGCACCACAGCCTCTAAGCGGCTCGGTGCAGTCAGGACCCCAAAAAACATTAAGGAGTAAGGAAATGAAAGGAATACATCGACTTCTGGGGCTCGTCGTCGCCCTGGCCCTGGGGTTGGCTCTCGTGCTGGGTAGCGGATTTACCCAGCCGGCCAGGGCAGCCTCGGAGGATGTGGCGATGTTCTACGACGATTTGAGCCAGTACGGCCAGTGGGTGGATTACGAGAACTACGGCCCGGTTTGGGCGCCCAGCAATGTCAGCCAGGATTGGCGGCCCTATACCGATGGCCGCTGGGTGCCCACCAATGACGGCTACGTTTTCGAGTCCCAGGAGGCCTGGGGCTGGGCCACTTACCATTACGGCAACTGGATGCCCACCCCCGGCTATGGCTGGGTCTGGGTTCCGGGGCGCACCTGGTATCCTTCCACCGTGGATTGGCGCACCAGCTCCGAAACTGAAGCGGTGGACAACTCTTACGTAGGTTGGGCCCCCATCCCGCCGCCTAACTACGTGCCGGCGCAGGACTATGCTGCGCCAGGTTATTATTCCGGGGCCCCGGTCGCGGACGCGCTCACCTCGCCTTTATGGATCTTTGCCCGGGCGGCCAGCTTCCTGCTGGGATTTGGACAGCCTTACACGCCTGCTTATTCCTACGGGGACTGCGGCTGTCTGGCGCCCGCGGGTTATGTGCCGACCTTCTTCGCCCAAACGCAATTCGTCCCCAGTTATTATACGCCGAGTTATTACCCGCAGACTTCTTACGGCGGGGCTGTCGCTGGCGCCTATAGCTATGGGCCACCGGTGAGTTACATCTCCCGGGTGAGCAACATCAACCAGACAGTGATGAACAATACCATTAGCAATAACTCCGCCAACATCACCAGGATCCACAATGTGGTGCCGCCACAGGAGGTGTTGAGCCGCAACGCAGGTCTAAGGCAGATCACTCCACCGGCCCTGGTGCAAGGTCAGGCTTTACCGCAGTCCCAGCAACTGACTGACGTCAAGGCGGCCCGCGCGAACCTGGGCAAACCCAACCTCGTGTACGCCCCGAAAAATGTGCCGCCGTTGAAAGCGCAGATTCCCAAGGCTGCGCCTCTGGCGGCCCAGCCGGTGAAGGGTGCCCTGCCCGGGGCAGCGCTGCCGTCCAAGGCCACCATGAAGCTGAGCCCGCAGCAGCAGGCGCAGGTCCAGAAGCTGCCGCCGCAACAGCAGATTAAGCCGGTAGCCCCCCCACTGAAGCCCACCCTGGGTCAACCGGCGGGGCCCTCGGGCGCCAAACCGGGAGTTCAGCCTGGGATGCAGCCTGGGGCCAAACCGGGTATGGCGCCACCGGGAGCACCTGGGAAACCTGGACAGGTACAGCGCGGCGCCCCAGGCCCCGGCGTGGTCCAACCTGGTGGTAAACCCGGTCAGGTGCAACCCGGGGTCAAGCCCGGTGCGACCCCCGCAGGTCATAGCCCTTACAGACCGGCAACGCCCGCAGTTTCGCCGCAGGTGCAGCCGCAGACTCAGCCGCAAGAGCGGCCGCAGCCCCAACCGCAAGCGCGGCCACAGCCGCAGCCACAAGCGCGGCCGCAACCACAACCGCAAGCGCGGCCCCAGGCGCAACCGCGGCCTCAGGCGCAACCACAAGCGCGGCCCCAGCCGCAGCCACAAGCGCGGCCGCAGCCGCAACCACAAGCGCGGCCCCAGGCGCAACCGCGGCCTCAACCTCAACCGCAAGCGCGACCTCAGGCGCAGCCACAAGCGCGGCCTCAACCTCAGCCGCAAGCGCGGCCGCAGCCGCAGCCACAAGCGCGGCCGCAGGCGCAACCGCAAGCGCGGCCGCAGGCGCAGCCACAACAGAAGCCGCAAGAGCAAAAAAAGCCGGGCGAACAGTAATCCATAGCCGGCCTCTGATCTAAAAAACAACTTAACCCCAGGCCCCCCCTAATGGGAGGGGCCTGGGGCGTTTTCTACATCAATAGAGAACCTTACTCGTATAAGCGATGATCTTCTGAAAGTAAATATGGTAAAATAGGCATCAGCCCGATCCAACAATACCAATAAGGGAGAAAGAAAAACATGATTGTCAGCGTCAGCACGAAAACTCCGTATGCCACGATCTTTACCGATGGAAAGAGGGAGGCTACCTGCGACACAACCTCTGAGCATGGAGGGAGCGGCTCGGGCTTTAGTCCTCACGATCTGCTTGAGGCAGCTTTCGCTTGTTGCCTCAATATAACCCTCCGAAGGTACGCCGACCAATACCAAATCCCCCTCTCTGAGGCAAAGGTAAGCGTCTCCCTCAATAGAGATGACCCCGAGCAGACGATTTTTGAGTATGGGGTTGAACTTCAGGGTGATTTGACTGCGGCCCAACGGCAAAAGTTAATGGACCTGTCGGCATTATGCGCGGTTAAAAAAACGCTTTCAAAGCACATATCTTTCCGTTGTTCGCTATGACCTGGAGCAGGAGAATCCGCGCCATTATAACGGATAATATTGGCCGGCCATTGGTGGTTCGCCTCAAATGCCAACCTCGCGGCGGTGTTAAACCCGGCCGCCAGCGCCGGGTCGGTTTGGGCCTGCTCCTTGCACCTGAGGATTTGGACTGATGACCGCTTTCCCTGCTTGGCCCCTCGTTGACCGCCTCATCGATTTGGCCCTGGAAGAGGACGTGGGAGCGGGCGACGTCACCACCCAGGCCTTGATCCCCCCGGACCTTCAGGGTGAGGCCCACCTTCGGGCCCAGCAGGACCTGGTGGTGGCCGGCCTGCCGCTGGCCCACCGGGTTTTTCGCAAGCTAAATGCCAGTCTGGTCTTTGAGCCGCAAGTGGAAGAAGGCCGGGAAATTGCTGCGGGCACGGTGCTGGCATGCCTGAGCGGCCCGGTGGCCGGAATCCTTACGGGCGAGCGCACCGCCCTCAACTTCCTCCAGCGCCTCTCGGGCATCGCCACCTTCACCCGGCGGATGGCGATCCTGATTGAAGGCTCCGCCGCCGCCCTGGTGGACACCCGCAAGACTACCCCGGGCTGGCGGGCCCTGGAGAAATACGCGGTGCGCCTGGGCGGCGCCCGCAACCACCGGGCCGGGCTCTACGACGGCGTCCTCATCAAGAACAACCACCTGGCCGCGGCAGCCTCCATCACCCAGGCGGTGCAACAGGCCCGCCAGCAATCCCACCACCTCCTGAAGATCGAAGTGGAAGTCACCGACCTGGCGGGACTGGAAGAAGCCCTGGCCGCCGGAGCCGAGGTCATCATGCTGGATAATATGGATGAGGCCGCCATGAAAAAAGCCGTGGCCATCACTGCCGGCCGCGCCCTGTTAGAGGCCTCCGGCTCCATCACCCCCGAACGCCTGCCCCGGGTGGCCGCCACCGGAGTCAACCTCATCTCCATGGGCCAACTCACCCACAGCGCCCCCGCCGCGGATATCCATCTGCGCCTGGTAAGGACCTGGAGATAGATGTAGTTGGGGGAGGGGGCTAGGGGCCGATGGCCCCTGGCTCCCTCCCCCAACTACATCACTATCACTCCTTCCCTAATTCCCGGGATCGCCGGGCCGCGGCTTCCACGGCGCTCATCACCAGGCCCCGGAAGCCGCCCTCTTCCAGGACGTGGAGGCCGGCGATGGTGGTGCCTCCCGGAGAGGTCACCAGGTCTTTCAGCATCCCGGGGGATATCTCCTTTTCCAGGCAGAGGCGGGCGGCGCCGATGACGGTCTGGCTGGCCAGGAGCAGGGCCAGGGGTCGCGGCAATCCCATTTTCACGCCGCCGTCAGTCAGGGCCTCCAGGAACACGGCCACATAAGCCGGACCGCTACCGCTCAGGCCGGTGACCGCGTCCATCATTCTCTCTTCCACCACCACGGCCCGGCCCACGCCCTCAAAGATCTCCAGGGCCAGGGCCAGGTCTTCAGGGGTGGCCCGGCTTCCCGGCGCCAGGGCCGCCATGCCGGCCCCCACCAGGGTGGGGGTATTGGGCATGACCCGAATCACCCGGGACTGGGGCAGGGCGGTCTCCAGCGCCTTCAGGGTCACCCCGGCGGCGATGGAGATGATGAGATTCTCGGGACGGGCGGCCCCACTGATCACCGCCAGCACCTGGTCCATCACCTGGGGCTTGACAGCCAGGAGCACCACCTGGGCCTGCATTACCGCGGCCGGCGCCGGCGCGGCCTGCACCCCCAGCTGGTCCATCTGCGTCTGCCGGGTCCGGTCCGGGTCGTAATAGAGCAGGTTCTTCCCTACTACCCGGCCGCCGGCCAGCAGTCCCTGGATAATGGCCCCACCCATGGCCCCGGCGCCGATGAACCCGAGTTTCACTCCCTGCAGTCGTCCGCTGCCCGTTTCTGCCATTGACATTGCCCTCATCCCACGTCATAGTTTGACTGGACCATATTTTGGCACAGATCTCCCGAAAAGTGCATGGAAAAAGTGCGGGGGTAATTCCTCAGCTCTGAATGTCCTTCCAGGCCGCCAAACTTGTTGGGGGGACGACCGGAAGGGGGATAGGACTCATGAAATTGAGGAAGATAAACAGAGCCCTCGGATTAGTGCTGGTGCTATGGTGCTGCCTGGCGGCCCCGGCCCTGGCGGCCCCGGCGGTGCAGGCCGCGGCTCAGCCGCGGTGGGCGGTCTATTTTTCCCCCCAAGGCGGCTGCACCGAGGCTATCGTCGCCGCGGTGGGCCAGGCCCGCAACTTCCTCCACATCGAGGCCTATGCCTTTACCTCACAGCCCATTCTCAAGGCGATCATCGCGGCCCAAACCAGGGGGGTCAAGGTGGCGGTCATCCTGGACGCGAGGGAGTCGGAGCAACAATTTTCCGTTTTGCGCTCCCTACTGGCGGCCCGGGTGCCCACCTGGATTGACGCGGCCTACCAAATCGCCCACAATAAGGTCATGATCATTGACGGGGAGACGGTGATTACCGGGTCCTTCAACTTCACCCGCAGTGCCGAGGAGTACAACGCCGAAAATCTGCTGGTGATTCGGGACCGGGCCCTGGCGGCCCGCTATGAAGCCAATTTTCAGGAGCACCTGCGCCAATCCCAGCGCTGGGGTCCTGGCCAATGACCGGAGCCTGAGCCATTTCTGAAAAACTGCGCCCCATATTGGCCCTGAGCATGGGAGATCCGGTGGGAGTCGGGCCGGAGATCATCGTCAAGGCCCTGGCCGACGCCCGCATCTACCAGCTCTGCCGGCCCCTGGTGGTGGGCGACTTTCCCGCCCTGGAGCGGGCCGTTCTTTTGCTTTCCCCGGCCCTGGCCATTCACCTGGCGGAGCGGCCCGAGGCAGGGCGCTATAAGCCTGGAACCCTGGACCTCATGGCGCTGTCCCAGCTACCGCCCAAGGATCTGAAGTACGGCCATCCCACTCCTGACAGCGGCCGGGCCATGGTCTCATACATCTTGCGGGCCATTGATCTGGCCCTGGAGCAGCGGGTGGCCGGGCTGGTCACCGCGCCCATCAGCAAGCTCTCCATGAATCTGGCCGGATACCCCTATCCCGGACACACCGAGCTGCTGGCGGACAAGACCGGCGCCGCCGAGGTGGCCATGATGCTGGCCGGGGACGAATTCCGGGTCGTCCTGGCCACCATTCACTGCGCCCTGGCCGAGGTGCCCCGGCGCTTGAACCTCGAGGGCCTCTATCGCCTCTTCGCCCTCACCTGCAAGGCCTTGGCCCGGGACTTCGGCCTGGCGGACGCGCCCCTGGCGGTAGCGGCCCTCAACCCCCACGCCGGTGAGGGCGGCCTGTTCGGCCGCGAAGAAGAAGAGATCATCACCCCCGCGATTAAGAAGGCCCAGGCCTCGGGCTTGCCGGTTACCGGCCCTTTCCCGGCCGACACCCTATTCTGGCGCCACCGCCAGGGGGAGTTCACCGCGGTGGTCTGCATGTATCACGACCAGGGCCTCATTCCCTTGAAGCTCCTCCATTTCCTGGACGGAGTGAACGTCACCCTGGGTCTCCCCATCATCCGCACCTCGGTGGACCACGGCACCGCCTACGGCCTGGCGGGCACCGGCCAGGCAGCCCCCGACAGCCTCAAAGCCGCCATCAAAATGGCATCCGAGATGGCCAGCAGGAGAATGGGGGAGCAGAGTTAACCCTGGATTTGGCCTAGTGTCCAGGAGTTAAGCTGGCCTCCCCACCTGGGGAAGGCCCTGATGAAAAACCCAGAGGGCGGACACATGGGTCCGCCCCTACACAAAAAGAACCTGTTGACGGCAACTTGAGACCTCTGCGAAAGTCCCCACGTTTGTCATTCTGAGGGAGCGAAGCGACCGAAGAATCTCATAACGACCAGGAAACACGAGATCCTTCGCTTCGCTCAGGATGACAAAGTTGCTTTTGCCAGATGTCTCAGCTTGGCATAATACCCTCGCCGTTCGCCAGAAACCTGGGGCGGGTGTTATACCCGCCCCTAATTTTTCGACCATTCAGGCAAGATACGGTCTGGGGAGCCCCTGATCATCCGGCGGCTTTGACTTTCCGCTGCCTCACCTCCTGATTGATCCGCTCCAGCAGAAGCGTCTCTCCGGCCATTTCCAGGTCGTAGTGTGACTGGAGATTAAGCCAAAACTGCGGAGTGGTGCTGAAATATCTGGCCAGGCGCAGGGCGGTATCTACCGTAATAGCCCTCTTGCCCCGGATAATTTCATTGATCCTTTGCGCCGGGACCCCCAAATCGCGGCCCACCTTGTTTTGGCTTATTCCGAGAGGAATGAGGTATTCTTTTAATAATATCTCTCCCGGATGAACCGGGGGAATTTTCTCAGCGGCCATTGGACTTCTCCTCAGTGATAATCCACGATTTCCACTGCATACGCATTATTATCCCGCCAAACGAAGCGGATGCGGAACTGATTATTAATCCTGATACTGCACTGTCCCTTCCTATCCCCTTCGAGATTCTCCAATCTGTTCCCCGGTGGACTGTGCAAGTCTTCCAGTTTCTCTGCGGCAGCCAATATCCAGAGTTTGCGCAAGGCCGACCGCTGTAGATTGGCGGGTATTCTCCGGGTGGGCTGCCGGTTAAAAAGCCTCTCGGTCTCTTTACACTTGAAGGCCTTGATCACGTCATTATTTTATAATGGCAAACATGACACGTCAAGCAGGATACATTAAATACAAGACGGGGCACGGCTTGCGGTGCCCATAAAAATCTTTTGGGGGGGTTGGGTGGGGGTTGGGGGGAGGG
>JBKQKO010000054.1:0-2781 GCA_052147455.1 Desulfobaccales bacterium
GGGTAAGGGCCGTCGGCCCTTAGCCCCCTCCCCCAATAATCTTTCCACAAGGACCACCATGGCGGAAATTCTGGACAAAGTTTACGATCCCTCCCGGATTGAGGAAAAGTGGTACCAATATTGGCAAGAGCAGGGGCTGTTCCGGGCCAAGGCCGACGGCTGCAAACCTCCCTACTGCATCGTCATCCCGCCCCCCAACGTCACCGGTCTCTTGCACATGGGCCATGCCCTGAACAATACCCTGCAGGACATCCTGGTGCGCTACAAGCGCATGCAGGGTTTTGACGTCCTGTGGATGCCGGGCACCGACCACGCCGGCATCGCCACCCAGAACGTGGTGGAACGGATGCTGGCCGCGGAGGGCAGCGACCGCCACGCCCTGGGTCGGGAGGCCTTTATTGAGCGGGTCTGGCGCTGGAAGGCGGAATCCGGCGGGCAAATCATCAAGCAGTTGCAGCGCCTGGGCTGCTCCTGCGACTGGAGCCGGGAGCGCTTCACTCTGGACCAGGGTTTGTCCCGGGCGGTGCGCGAGGTCTTCGTGCGCCTCTATGAAGAAGGCCTCATCTACCGGGGCGACTACATGATCAACTGGTGCCCCCGCTGTCGCACCGCCCTGGCGGACCTGGAGGTGGAGCACGACCCCCACAACGGCCACCTTTACCATATCCGCTATCCCCTGGCCCAGGGCAGCGGCCACCTCACCGTGGCCACCACCCGGCCCGAAACCCTGCTGGGCGACACCGCGGTGGCGGTCCATCCCCAAGACCAGCGCTATCTGGCCTTCCACGGGGCCACCCTGCGCCTGCCGGTGCTGGGGCGGGAGATCCCGGTAATTACCGACTCTTACGTCTCCCCGCAGTTCGGCAGCGGCGCCCTGAAGATCACCCCAGCCCACGACTTCAACGACTTCGAGGTGGCCCGGCGCCATCAACTCCCGGCCGTCCAGGTCATCGACCCGGGCGGCAAGATGACCAAAGAAGCCGGCCCCAAATACGTGGGGATGGACCGTTTCGTCTGCCGGGAGCAGATCGTCAAGGACCTGAAGCGCCTCGGCCTCCTGGCGAAGGTGGAGCCCTACGTAGTCCCGGTGGGCCATTGTTACCGCTGCAAGGTCATCGTCGAGCCCCTGGTCTCCCAGCAGTGGTTCGTAGCGGTGAAACCCCTGGCCGAGGCGGCCATGGCAGCGGTGCAGGACGGCCGCACCCGCCTCATGCCGGCCAACTGGGATAAGAGCTACTTCGACTGGATGACCAATATCCGGGACTGGTGCATCTCCCGGCAGATCTGGTGGGGCCATCGCATCCCCGCCTGGACCTGTAAAAATTGCGGCCAGCTCGTAGTCAGCCGGGAAGACCCCGGTGAGTGCCCCCAATGCGCCGGCGTCGAACTGGCCCAGGAGACCGACGTCCTGGACACCTGGTTCTCCTCGGCCCTGTGGCCCTTCTCCACCCTGGGCTGGCCCGATGCCACTCCGGAGCTGAAAATCTTCTACCCCACCAGCGTTCTGATTACCGCCTTCGATATTCTCTTTTTCTGGGTGGCCCGGATGATGATGATGGGGATTCATTTCATGGGGGAGGTGCCCTTCCGGGAGGTTTATATCCACGCCCTGGTGCGGGACCCGGAAGGCCAGAAGATGAGCAAATCCAAGGGCAACGTTATCGACCCCCTGGATTTGATGGAAGCCTACGGCACCGACGCCTTCCGCTTTTCCCTGGCGGCTTTCGCGGCCATGGGCCGGGACGTGCGCCTCTCCGAGGAGCGCATCGCCGGCTACCGCAACTTCGCCAACAAGGTGTGGAACGCCAGCCGCTTCACCTTGATGAACCTGGAGGACTACGACCCTGCCGGCCCCCCGGATGAGACCGGCCCAATACCTTTGCGGGTGGAGGAGGCCTGGATCGTCAGCCGCCTGCAGCAGGTCGCCAGAGAGACCCGGACCCGCCTGGACGCCTACGAGTTCGACCAGGCGGCCAATAGCCTTTACCAGTTCATCTGGCACGAGTTCTGCGACTGGTACCTGGAGCTCATTAAGCCCCAGCTCTATGATAAAGAAAACCTGGCGGCCCGCCGCCACTGCCAGGAGGTCCTGCTTGGCCTCCTGAGCGCCGCACTAAGGCTGCTCCATCCCTTCATGCCCTTCCTCACCGAAGAAATCTGGCAGAAACTGCCCGGGACCGGGAGCTCCATCATGGTGGCGCCTTACCCCGAGGCCGATGAAGCCCTCATCAACCCTCTAGCCGAAGCCGAACTAGCCATGGTAATGGATTGCATAATTGCGATTCGCAACTTACGCGCGGAAATGAATGTCCCTCCTGCTATTCAAGTGAAGGCCTATATCCATAGCCTTGACGATCAAGCCATCCAGAAATTACACAATCATCGGCAATCAATCTCCCTATTAGCAAAGGTTGCAGAACTTCACTTTAACGAGGCTTCCGGACCGCCTCCTACTTCAGCCAGAGCGGTTGTGGGTAATGTAGATATCTACCTGCCCCTGGCCGGCATCATCGACTTTACCGAAGAAGAACGCCGCCTCACCCGGGAAATCGAGAAACTGGGAAAAGACCTGACAGCAGCCCAACGCAAACTGAGCAATGAGGACTTCCTCGGCAAGGCCCCAGCCCAGGTGGTCCAGAAAGAGAAAGACAAGCTCCAGGCCTGGACCGAAAAACTCACCAAACTCAAAAACCACCGGAAGCGGATTAAGGAATTGAAGGGGTGAGGGGACGAGATGATTGTTTTGGGGGGGGGGGGGGGGGGGGGTGTTGGGGGTGGGGG
>JBKQKO010000055.1:0-5274 GCA_052147455.1 Desulfobaccales bacterium
CCCTCCCCACAAACACCCCACCCAACCCCCCCTAGACGACGGGGCGACCCGCGGGGTCGCCCCTTTCATTTCCTGATAAGGTGGGGCGGCCTGGTGAGCCGACCTCCCCATCATGAGCGCCTATTTACAGGTTTTGCAGCCCTTCCCGTGTTCCAGGGCTTCCACCAGGCGGCGATAGTGTTCATGGATCAACTTGCGGTCGAATTCCCACATGCGCTCCAGCATCTGAGCCTTTTCGGCCTCGCTGAAATAGTTCATGCAGGGCAGGAAGAAGTGTTTGTCTTCCTTTTCAATATGGCGGGGATAGAAAACCGCCAGCGTCTCCAGATGCAGCAGGAGGTCTTCCAGGGCCCCGGCCTTTTCCAGGAGATAGTCATTCTTGGCCTGGAGCAGCGAGGCGGTGGTCTGCCGGGCCCAGAGGTGGTCCTGGATCAATTCCTCCATGGCCTGCCGGTGCTCCGGGGTCAGGTCCTTGTCGGCCAAGGCCGCGAACAGGATGCCTTCCTCTTTGCCGTGGTGGCAGCGGTCGGCGTAGGTCCTGGTGAAATCCACTGCGGTGTCGATGAAGAGCGGGTCCACAAAGGCAAACTCCGTCGCCACCGCGATGTTGTCCTTGAGGCGGGCCAACTCCTGCCCCATGAGGGCAATCAGGCGCTCGATGAGGCGGTGTTCGATCATCAGGGGTCCGATGGGCAGCATGATCTTGATTCCTTAAAGGTTTAAGGTTTGCGCCCCGGCGGGAAAAATTTCACGCCAGGCAACAACGCCGGGATACGGAAGTGCTACACCTTCACCAAGGTGTACTCCCGAGCGCCCAGGCGCAGCTGCTCGGCGTACTCCAGTTGCAGGGGCCAGTCCACCTGGGGGTAGATGTCCTTGAATTTATCGCTGCCGGGGGCCAGCTCCTTCAGGGCGGAGCCCAGGCGCCCGGGGCTCTGGATGACCAGGTCCGCGCAGGCCTGGTCGATGGCCACCGGGTCCCGGGAGGCCAGGATGCCGAGGTCCCCCACCACCGGCAGATCGTTGTGGCCGTAACAGTCGCAGGCCGGCGACACCTGGGTGAGAAAGTTGACGAACACCACCCGGTCCTGCCGGTCTTTAACCACCCCGTAAGCGTATTCCATCATCTTCCTGAGGAACACCGGGATGGATTCGTTCCACTGGATCTGGATGTTGCCGTAGGGGCAGACCAGCAGGCATTCGGCGCAACCCACGCATTTGGTGGGGTCGATGACCGCCTTCTCCGTCTCCGGGTTGATGCGGATGGCCTCCTGGGCGCAGTGGACCACGCATTCGCCGCAGCCGGTGCACTTCTTTTCGCTCACCTTGGGGGAGATGTTGGAGTGTTGGGAGAGCTTCCCCTTGCGGGAGGCGCAGCCCATCCCCAGGTTCTTCAGGGCCCCGCCGAAGCCCGAGAGTTCATGGAGCTTGAAGTGGGAGAGGACCACCAGGGCCTCCGCCTCCATGATGGCCTCGGCCAGATAGACCTTTTGGAACTGCTCCCGGTTGATCTCCACCTCCACCTCCGCCTTGCCGGTGAGGCCGTCGGCGATGATCAGCGGCGCCCGCACCACCGCGTATGCGAAGCCGTTTTCGATGGCGGTGGTGAGGTGGTGCGCCGCCTCGGCCCGGGTGCCCACGTAGACGGTGTTGGCGTCGGTCAGGAAAGGGCGGCCGCCGGCCTCCCAGAGGTGGTCCACCACCCGGCGCACGAAGATGGGGCGGATGAAGGAGGTGTTGCCCTGCTCGCCGAAATGGAGCTTCACCCCCACCAGGGGCCGCTTCTTTTTGCGCCGGATGATGTCCTTGACCTCCAGGGCCTCCAGGAGCCGCTGGAACTTCTTGAAATTGGGCTCCTTGACGCTGGCCCGAAGGTCCATGAAGAATACCTGGCTGGGCATATCATCCCCTTAGTTTCGAGTTTCGGGTTTCGAGTTTCGAGAAGAAGGCCGCTTCTGGTTGCCAATCTCCTGCTTGGGAACCGGAAGGTATGCAAATCATATTTCAATTGTTCTAATTATAGCCTTATGCCATTTATAAATATATGGAACAGTTAAAATCTCTGGATGGTTTTCTGCATATTTCATAAACCAATAAATTAGCCCATCCCACTCTTTCATTTCACCTGGAGGATAAAGCTCCCAACCGAGTTCTTCGAGCAGCCAATTTGATTTTGCACTATTCCTCAGCATGGAAGTAGTAACCCAATTTCTATATTCATTCTCTCCACCGCGGGCAACTGGTATTATGTGGTCAACTGTGGGGAATAACTGGTAATATGCTATATGGCACTCTGACATTTTCCAGTTTTTCTGAAAAGGAAATACTTCGGGCATCACTTTAGACAACAACCTAAGAACAGGGGGAAATACGAGTCTTTTACCTGAATATCTGTCTATGAAGCCGTCTCGTGCAAATATCTTTATTGATTGGTATTCGCTGTAATTTCTGATAGTTGGCCTTAATAATTGATGTGGGTATTCAATTGCAACTATTTTCTTGGCAACTTCTAATTCCTCTTCTCCTAAGGCCGTGCATATTCTGGAGATTATCTTATCTTCCATTCCAAGGACTCTTCAGTCAGAGCCTCCCCCTCTCCCCCAATGGGGGAGAGGGTTGGGGTGAGGGGGAATTCTGCTTGCCATCCGCCAAAATTGCAAAAATCGCTTCCAGAACCGCCTCTGTTTCCTGCATAACCTGATTATTCCAAAATCGGAAGACCCGGTACCCCATCCTATTTAAATATGCTGAACGTTGAACATCTTGTTCCTCATTTTCGGAATGTCGCCCGCCATCGACTTCAATGACAACATTTTTCTCCACACAAATAAAATCGACAATAAAGGGACCAACAGGATATTGCCGCCGGAATTTCCAACCGCCCAGCTCCCGATTCCGCAAATGACGCCACAGCAGCCTTTCGGCATCGGTCAGGCGCTTTCGCAAGGCTTTGGCGCCTTGGTTGGACACGAGCCACCCCTCACCCCAACCCTCTCCCCTCGCAGGGGAGAGGGAGTTTTAGGAAATCCGCTCACAGAGTGGCGCCAGCTTCTGAAAGAAAGCGAGCTATTGTTCCTCTTGCGCAGGCTAAAGCCTGCGGCTACATTGAATGCCGCCGCCGAAAACTGATCCCTGGCCCCTAACCCCTGCCTTTTCTGCTTACTGCTTACTGCTAACTATTTCCCCCCCACCAGTGTCATTAGCGCTCCCTGCCCCTAACTGCCAACTGCTTCCTCCCACACCACCTTGCCGCCCACCACGGTCATCACTGCCCGGCCCTTGAGGGTCCAGCCGTGGAAGGGACAGTTGCGGGATTTGGAGGCAAACTTCCCCGCGTCCACGGTCCACTCCCGGTTGAGATCGATGAGGGTCAGGTCCGCGGGGGCGCCCACGGCCAGGGTACCGCCGGCCAATCCCAGGATGCGGGCCGGGTTGAGGCTCATCTTGGCGATTAACTGGGAAAGTCTGAGGACCCCCTCGTGCACCAGTTTCAGGCTGAGGCCCAGGCTGGTCTCCAGGCCGATGAGGCCGAAGGCCGCGGCCTCAAACTCCAGGTCCTTTTCCAGGGTGCTGTGGGGGGCGTGGTCGCTGGCAATGGCGTCCAGGGCGCCGTCGCGCAAGCCTTCTTTGATGGCGGCCAGATCCGCCTCCCCGCGCAAAGGCGGGTTCACCTTGGCGTTGGTGTCGTAGCCGCCGACCGCGGCGTCGGTCAGGCTGAAGTAGTGGGGCGCGGTCTCGGCGCTCACCTTGAACCCCGCGGCCTTGGCTCGGCGGATGAGCTCCACCGCGCCCGCGGTGGAGACATGGGCGATGTGAAGGCGGGCGCCGGTGAGGCCGGCCAGGGCCAGGTCCCGGAAGACCATAACCTCCTCCGCCGCCGCCGGGATGCCCTTCAGGCCCAGGGTAAGAGAGACCCGGCCTTCGTGCATCATCCCCTCGCCCCGCAGTTCCAGGTCCTCGCTGTGGGAGATGACCGGCAAGCCGAAGGTGCGGGCATATTCCAGGGCCCGGCGCATGAGCATGGAGTTCATCACCGGCTTGCCGTCGTCGGAGACGGCCACTGCCCCGGCCTCCTTCTGGTCGCCGAATTCGCTCAGGCTCTGCCCCCTGGAACCCATGGAGATGGCGGCCACCGGGTAGACCCGGGCCAGGCCCGCGGCCGCGGCCTGCTCCCGGATATAGCGGCTCACCGACGCGGTGTCGTTCACCGGACTGGTGTTGGGCATGGCCGCCACCGCGGTGAAGCCGCCCTGCGCCGCGGCCCGGGTCCCGGTCTCGATGGTCTCTTTGTATTCCTCCCCCGGCTCCCGCAGGTGGACGTGCATATCGATGAGTCCCGGGGTCAGCACCAGGCCCCGGGCCTCCACCACCCGGCGGCCCTCAGCGGGGATGGTCCCCGGGGGCGCAACCAGGGCGATTTTGCCGTCCGCCAGCAGCAGGTCCATGGGAGCTTCCAGGGCTTGGGCCGGATCCACCACCAGGGCGCCCTTAATCAGCATCAAGTCTTTTCTCCTCCGATCAAGAGGTAGAGGATGGCCATGCGCACCGCCACTCCGTTGGTCACCTGCTCCAGGATGACGGAGTGGGCCCCGTCGGCCACCGAAGGCTCGATCTCCACCCCCCGGTTCAAGGGCCCCGGATGCATAATGATGGCGTCTTCCTTGGCCAATTCCAGGTGCCGGAGGCCCAGGCCGAAGTGCCGGCTGTATTCCCGCAGGGTGGAGATGAACCCCTGGCCCATGCGCTCCAGTTGCAACCGCAGCATCATGATGACGTCGGCCCCGGCCACCGCCTCTTCCAGGGAATAGCTGACCTCCACTCCCAGGTCGGCAAGAAACGGGGGCAGCATGGTCGCGGGGCCGGCCACCGTCACCCGGGAGCCCATCTTGCTGAAGGCCAAAATGTCGGAGCGGGCCACCCGGGAATGGGCGATGTCGCCGATAATGGCCACCTTCAGGCCATCCAGGCGGCCCTTGGCCTCCTGCACCGTGAGCAGGTCCAGGAGGGCCTGGGTGGGGTGCTCATGCAGGCCGTCGCCGGCATTGACCACCCCGCAGCGGAGCTTGCCGGCCAGATAGCTCGGGGCGCCGCTGGCGTAATGGCGGATGACCAGAAGGTCCGGTTGCATGGCCTCCAGGTTGTGGGCGGTGTCCGCCAGGGTCTCGCCCTTCACGGCGCTGGAGGCGGCCACCGTCAGGTTGAGGGTGTCGGCGCTGAGGCGCTTGGCCGCGATCTCAAAGGACATGCGGGTCCGGGTGCTGGGTTCGTAGAACA
>JBKQKO010000056.1:0-4875 GCA_052147455.1 Desulfobaccales bacterium
CCCCCCGCTACCGATTACTCCCCCCTCACCCTGCCCTCTCCCCCATTGGGGGAGAGGGAAAAAAGGAAGAGAACTCCAGAAGTTAATAACGGAGGATTTCGCAACCTATTTTACATGGCAGACTAGCAATAACCTTGCCGAACACTATTGGGACCCGGAGCCCTTCGCCGGTTCCGGAAGCGCAAGGGGCGCGGGTGCAGGAGAGAAACATCTATGAGGAAGGATAAATCAGATGAAATGCGCCCGGAATACCGGCGTGAAGACCTGGGCAGGGGTGTTCGAGGTAAGTATTTGGAAGATTACCGGGGCGGAACCAATGTGGTCCTCCTCAGCCCCGAGGTGGCGAAGGTATTTACCTCCGAAGAGTTGGTTAATGAAGCCCTTCGCCATCTTATCGAAGTGGCGCAGAAATCCGTTGGCCCAACAAAACGCTCTAGAAGTCGCAGCTCAACTGCCAAGGGCAGAGGGACTATGTAGTTAGCAGGTTGGGCGTTCTTAGCTGGTTGGTGCTGGACTTTCTGGTGGTTACGTGGGGATGCAGATGAAAGCCGTTAACGTGGGAGTAATAGGCTTCGGCACCGTGGGCACCGGGGTGGTGGGCCTCCTCATTGAGCAGAAGGAGCTGCTGGCCCGGCACCTGGGCGCCGACCTGGTGTTGGCCAAGGTGGCGGATCTGGACCTGGAGCGTCCCCGAAGCGTGGCCGTCCCCCGGGAGCTTCTCACCTCCCGGGCCATGGAGATCCTGGATGACCCCGGGATCGACATCGTGGTGGAGCTCATCGGCGGCCTGAACACCGCCCGGGACTATATCCTGGCCGCCATCGAGCGGGGCAAGCACGTGGTCACCGCCAACAAGGCCTTGCTGGCCCATCACGGCAACGACCTCCTGGCCGCCGCGGCGGCCAAAGGGGTGGAGATCGCCTTCGAAGCCGCGGTGTGCGGCGGCATCCCCATCATCCTGGCCTTGCGCCAGGGCCTGGCCGCCAACCACATCCGGGAGCTCTTCGGCATCCTGAATGGCACCTGCAATTACATCCTCACCCAGATGTCCCAACAGGGCATTTCCTACGCCCAGGCCCTGGCCGAGGCCCAGGCAGCCGGCTACGCCGAGGCTGACCCCAGCCTGGACGTGGAAGGAACCGACACGGCCCATAAGCTGGCCATTCTCATGAGCCTGTCCTATGGCGCCCGCCTGGACCTGGAAGCCATCGCGGTGGAAGGCATCAGTCGGTTGGACCCCCTGGATTTGCAGTTCGCCCGGGAATTCGGTTATCGCCTGAAACTTCTGGCCATCACCCGGGACGATGGCCATCGGGTGGAGGCCAGGGTGCATCCCACCCTGATCCCCCGGGAGCACATCATGTCCCGGGTTAACGGGGCCATGAACGCCGTTTATGTCACCGGCGACGCCACCGGGCCCATTTTGCTGTACGGACAGGGGGCCGGCATGATGCCCACTGCCAGCGCGGTGGTGAGCGATATCCTGGACCTGGCCCGCAACCTGATGCGGGGAGGCGCCGGCCGGGTACCGCCCCTGGGCTGCCGCACCGCCCTGGAGTCGACCCGACTCATCAAACCCCTGAACGATCTGGTGACCAACTACTATTTCCGCTTCGCCGCCCTGGATCGCCCCGGAGTGCTGGCCCAGGTCTCCGGGATCCTGGGCAATTACGGCATCAGTATCGCCGCGGTGACCCAGAAGGGCCGGGAAGTGGCGTGCACCGTGCCCATTGTCATGATCACCCATGAAGCCCGGGAGGCCGACGTCCGCCAGGCCCTCAAAATGATCGACCAACTGCCGGAGGTCTCCCCACCGGCTATCTTTTACCGCATCGAAGACCCGCACCTTCACTCCGCCAGGATTTGAGCGGCGGCGCCGGCCTCCCGGGCTTCCGCTTCCCGAGTTCCTGTTTGGGAAGGAGAAATGAATAAACTGAGATTATTGTTTGCGATAATAGTTGCGATTTTCAGGTCTTAAGATCAGGGAGACAATTGTGAGCGACTTCTGGGCTTTCCGTAAAATGGTCACCCCGGTGATCATCCAGATCGTCTTTTTCCGCATCAATGAGACCTTGACGGAAATCAAGCACGCCGTGGAGCGCAAGGCGATTCATCTGGATTAGTCCCGGCGGGGGGCGCCGCGGCCCGACCGGTTTTCCGGACTCCGGCCGGCGCCCGGCCCCGCGCTGGTTTCTTGGAACCGGGCCTGTTGGAGAGCGGCTGCATGAAGGACAAGGTTTTACCTCCGTATATCATCTGGCTGGGGGTCTGGTTGGCAATGTTAATTGCCATCCTGGTAATCGGCTCCTGGCAGAATGATTTAAAGCGGCGAGAGGCCCTGACCCAATCCGGCCAACGGGAACTGGTGGGTATCTTTAGCATCTTTCCTTACGCCATTGCTTATTTGGAAGAGCAGCAGCGGCCGGATTTGCTTAAGGAGATCCTTAGTGCCGATCTCGGACCTTACGCCGTGGTGCTCACGGATAAGGTCGGAAACCTCAAGTACGCCCCAGACTTCTGGCCCCCCGGAAACCGGGGCGCCGCCCTCCTGAAAGGCGAGAAATACTATTATCTGTTAAAGGATCCGGCCACCCAACCAAGTCTGAGCGGGCCGTACACCGGTGCCCAAGCCTCGCAGGTCCCGGGGGTGGAGTCGGCAGCCTTGGGCAGGCTTTATTTGGTGGAGAAGGGGCCGCAGGGGCTGGGGAGGCTGCTGCCCACTGACGATACGGTTTCTGCCTTTAGCCTTCTCAGCTATTTCATAATATTGGTTGGGTTTGCCGGCATTTGCGCCATAACCGCCCGGTATCAAAGGCAGTCCCAGGAACTTCGGGATAGCTGGTATGCATCTGAACTGGAGGCCAGGGAATTGCGCATTCAAAACCTGGAAACCAACATCCGGGCTGCGGACCTGCGGCTGGAGCTCCTGGACCGGAGCCAGGAACAGGCCCAGGCCAGGCTGGGGGGCGCCAATGACACCATTGCCGCATTGCAGCAGGCCATCCAACATCAATCCAGGAAAAGCAAAAAAATGCAGGAAAGCCTGAAAGAAGCCGAATCAGCAAGAAATGAAGCCCTCGCCAAGATGCAGGTCATTGAACTGGACCGGGAGAGAGTCCTCAAGGAGATGAAAGAACTGGAGGCCTTAAAGGAAGTGGAGGAGTTGAACTATCCAGACCCTGCTAAAAAGCAGGTGAGGAGGCCCCAGGAGTTTCTCTGGCTTAATATGGCTTATCGGAACTTGCATTTCTCCCGGCGAGCCCTGCAAGATATCTTGGATCTCCAGCAATCCACGGATATCTTCCCGTCCCTTCCCGATGCCCTGGCCATCCTGAATAATACCGGCATAGAGGCCCTGAAGGGCGGAGAGGCTATCCCGCCCCGGAGCGCGGTCCAATATTCCCAGGAGTTGGCGCACCATCATGGCGACCTCTGGGAATACCGCTTTTCCAAGGATGGCCGCATCTTCTTCGGGCTTTCCAAGTCCAGGACCTGGAATATCGACACCGTCCTGTTGAAGCGCCGCTTTACGGAAAACCGATATAAATATGAAAGTTACCTGAAACAGACCCTGGGCAAGGATAATGATGATTTGCAAGCGGAGACCACCCTTTAACCAGCGAGAATCTTGAGGATGGTTTATGTAATCCTGGTGGGCGACGGCATGGGGGATTATCCCCTGGCCCAATTGGCGGGCCGGACTCCGCTGGAGGCCGCGGCCACTCCGAATCTGGACGAACTGGCCCGGCGGGGGGAACTGGGCCTGGCCCGCACCATCCCTCCCGGCATGGAACCGGGGAGTGATATCGCCAACCTGGCCATCATGGGCTATGATCCGGCCCGCTACCATACCGGCAGGGCCCCGTTGGAGGCCGCCGCCCTGGGGGTGGGCCTGGGTCCCCGGGAGGTGGCCTTTCGCTGCAACCTGGTGACCCTGCGTTTTGATCCGGACGGCATCTTCATGGAGGATTACTCCGCCGGGCATATCAGCAGCGAAGAGGCGCGGGAGATCATCCAGGTCCTGGATGCGGCCCTGGGCCGGGAGGGGCGCCGCTTCTACCCCGGGGTCAGCTACCGTCACCTGCTGGTATGGGCCGAGGGAGGGGGGGAGGCCTGGCGCACCTATCCGCCCCATGACTGGAGCGGCCAGGAGGTGGGCCACCTGATGGAGGCCGGGGCCGCCGCGCCCTTGTGGGAGCTGGTGCGGGCCTCCTGGCCGATCTTGAAGGACTATGAGATTAACCGGCGACGGCGGGCGGCGGGGAAAAAACCCGCCAACTCCATCTGGCTCTGGGGCCAGGGGCGGCCGCCGCAGCTCCCCACCCTGCAGGAGCGCTTCGGTCTCTCCGGCGCGGTGATCTCCGCGGTGGACCTGATCCGGGGCATCGGCAAATACGCCGGCCTGACCCCCATTCTGGTGCCCGGGGCCACCGGCTTCCTGGATACCAATTACGCGGGCAAGGTGGCCGCGGCCCTGGAAGCTTTGAAGCATCGGGACCTGGTCTTCGTGCACGTGGAGGCTCCGGACGAGGCCGGACACAGCGGCGAGCTGGAGCTGAAACTCAGGGCCATCGAGGACTTCGACGCCCAAATAGTAGGGCCGCTGCTGGCCGGCTTAAAGACCCTGGGAGATCATCGCCTCCTGGTGCTCTGCGACCACTTTACCCCACTGAGCCTGCGCACCCACAGCCCGGAACCGGTCCCCTACATCCTCTACGACTCCCGCACCCCCGGGGACCAGCCCCGCCCCTACACCGAGGCCGCCGCCCGGGATGCGGGGCTCCTGCTGGAACAGGCGGCGGATTTGCTGCCGCGCTTGCTGGAGAGGTAATTGAGATTGAGATTTTGGGGGGAGGGCCAGGGATTTCATCCCTG
>JBKQKO010000057.1:0-18464 GCA_052147455.1 Desulfobaccales bacterium
ATGGCGCCGTCCGGATCGTGACTGTAGATTGCGTCAGCAGAATATTCCACAATAGCAGCCATCTCGCGGGTGGCGCGTTCGGTGCGCGATTCCGCCAGCGTTTTCTGCCGCGCCATACTCCCGGCGAACACGGAGATGGCAAGGAAAACCGTCAGCCGCTCCAGATCGGTGCCCTCCGGATTTGGTTGCCTAGGCGTCCCGCCTGTCTACTGAATTCTGGGGTGCGAAACTTGAGTTGATTAATTATATCCCGGTTTCCGCCCCGGGGCAAATGGCGGGTCGGGTGGCGCCGGCATCTCGCCTGCGCCCCTTTCTCAGGTCGGCCCTGATCTATAAACATTACCCCTTTCAGGCGCTTTCCCGGAGCGCTGGGGAAATCCTGATCCCGCTTGTCTTACCGGGGCGTGCGTGTTAAGTTATAATAAAATAGAGGCACAGGTCAAATCGGCCTGAAACTGGCGGGCCACCCCATTTGACTTGACAAATAATTAAAGAAAACAAGGATGTTGCCTGATATGACTTCCAAGAAGCTCTCCGACATGACCGCAGCCGAGTTGAAAAAAACCCTGGAGCGACTCACCGACGAGATCATGGAGCAACACCCGAATACGGACTGCCTGCTCCTGGTGGGGATCCGCACCGGGGGGGCGCATCTGGCGCAGCGCCTGGCCGCCGGCATCAGCAAGCGCACCGGGAAGCCCATGCGGGTGGGGGTTCTGGACATCACCCTCTACCGGGACGACTGGACCCAATTGAGCCATAAACCACTGGTGGGCAAGACGGAGTTGCCCGGCTCCATTGATGACCAGGAGGTGGTGTTGGTGGACGATGTCCTGTTCACCGGCCGCACCGTACGGGCCGCCTTGGACGCCCTCATCGACTACGGGAGGCCGCGGCGCATCGAACTGGCGGTGCTCATCGACCGCGGTGGGCGGGAATTGCCCATCCAGGCGGACTTCGTGGGCCAAACCGTAAGGCTTCCCTCCGGTCAGCGGGTCAACGTCTATCTAAAGGAGACGGGCCGAAAGGACGCGGTGTCCATCGAGTCAGCCCCCCTCGAGAGGCCGTGATGGCAGGGGCGAAAAAGGCCCGAGCCCGCCTGGGCCGGACCTTGGCCCCATTGCCGCCCGCGGCGGCAGCCGCCCTGCAATCCCAGGTAGAGGCGGTGATCGCGGCTTGCCAGCAGGGTGCGGACCTGGAAAGCCTCAAGGGCCTGGCTGCTGACTCGCCGCCAGATCAGCTGCGGGACCTGCACCTGATGGCGGCCTTGGGAAATATCCGCAACCCGGCGATTCCGGGCCTCCTGGCTGAGATGTTCGGGAGAAGCCCGGACGTTCTCAGGCGCAAGGCCTTGAAACGGGCGCTGCACCTCCTCAAGACCCGGGGAGTTCCCGTACCTCGGGAGGTGCTCCCCAGGGAAGAGCCGATTATCGGGGAGGAGCATCCCCCGGCAACCCAGGCCCGGGTTTCCCCCATTCTGGGAAACGGCGACAGCATCGTCGTCCTGGAGGCCCCCCGGGAAATCCTGGGTGGATCCTTCCTGGTGGCCTTCATTAACGATGCCGCGGGATTCCAGGAATGCCAGCTTCTCTCGCTGAATAGCAAGCAACAAAAAGGGTTTTGGGATCACTACCGGGAGCAGGGTCTGACGGAATGGTTCCCGGTGCCCGGACCATACGCGGTGCGCCTCCTGGAAGAGGCCTACGCCCAGCAAGGCCGGGGCGGGGCCGCCGCCGGCAGTTATCCGACTCTCCGGGAGCGTATCTGGAAATACTGGGGCCGCCCGGATGAGGCCCCGGACCTGGAGCAAACCCTTCCCGCCTTGGACCCCGGCGAATGGAACCGGCTGTTGGGGCAATCCCGGCAATTAGCCGCGGAGCCCATCTTCTATTATTGGTTACCCGGTTTGCAGGAGATTGAACCCTGGTTCCATAAGCTGCAAGATATTCTGGAAAGTCCCCTGGTCCTTGCGGATCATCAGAAGCAGGAGCGCGCCGACGCCCTGATGCAGGAGGCCGCCCTGGCCCTTTATCCCCCGGAAAGCCGGGGCCTCTGGCGCCGCCGACTGCTGGCCACCGCCTATTACCTGGACCTGAGCCAACGCCCGGAGATGGCCCGGATCGCCAGGGCCGCCGCCGCTGACCTGGCCAACCCCCAAGAAGGCCTCCTGGCCAGGGAAAACCCCTTCTTGACCGAACTGGTATCCGTGGCCCTCAGGTTGGCCCTGGAGGACTTCCGAAAAACCCGTGAGGCCCCCGCCCCCGGCGGATTGCTGACCCTGCCCGGCAACTCCCGGCTCATCCGGAGGTAGCATGTTGCAAACCCTGACACTGCGCACCAGCAGCCGCAACGAATTTCTGGACGTGACCCGGGAAATCCAGGCTGCCGTCCTGGAGAGCGGCGTCCGCGAAGGTCTCTGCCACCTCTTCGTGCCCCACACCACCGCGGCTCTGACCATTAATGAAAACGCCGACCCCAGCGTCAAGTCTGATATTCTGATGGTCCTCAACAAGATCATCAGCGACCAGGAGCCTTATCGCCACCTGGAAGGCAATTCCCCGGCCCATATCAAGGCCTCCCTGATGGGGCCGCAGCTCACCCTGATGGTCAGCAGCGGCCGCCTGGTGTTGGGAACCTGGCAGGGCATCTATCTCTGTGAATTCGATGGGCCCCGCTCCCGGCGTCTGCACCTCAAGGTGATGGGGGATTGATGCCGCGGGAGAAATTCTTTGCCGACGTGAGGCTGAATGGCTGCTCCCTGGCAGATGTCAAACTGGGCCAGGCCACCATCCGGGACCGTTATCTCTTCAAGGAATTTCTGGAATACGTCCATATTAAGAAAGGCCTGCTGGAGGCTTACGACGCCGCCTATCCCCTGGTGGAGCCACGGGAACTCCTGCCGTCTTTCGAGAAGAATTTTGCCGAATACAATTACCTTCCCAGCTTCAGCCTGGTGGCCTTCAACCGGCCCCTCTCATATCAGGAAGAGATTTTTCAGTTCGATCTGCTGCATCCCTGGGGCGAAGGCCAACGCCGCAGCTCCCGGGAAAGCCTGGAGAAGATCCTGCCGCACCTGGACCGGGACCGCCGCACTGCCTTTAAATCAAGGTTCGTTTCCCGGGATCTCACCGATCTGAGCCATTATGAGGAACTGGCGGAATTTCTCTTCCGCATGGACCGGGGCCAGGTCATTGCCCGGCAGGCGCCCCAGGAAGATTTTCGCCTTTTGGGGGTGTACGCTTCCTTTCCGTCGGATTTGGACACCGAACTCAAATCCTTCGGCTCCAGGTTGGGAAAGTTCAAAGACCAGGACAGCGCCTCCTACGAGCGCGAACGGGAATTCGTTTACCAGTTTTTCATGGAACTTTACGGCTTTCCCATCGCCGCCGAGCGCCGCACCTCCGCCGCCCTGTTCGCCCGCAAGCTGAGCCGCCTGAAGGAGCAGTACCTCATCAAGGTCTTAGGGGCCTCGGACCGCACCATTACCAGCCTCTCCGGGTTTGAGCAGAGACAATATCCCCTGGTGGAAAAGACCGCCCTCATCTCCCTGCCCAAGTCCATGGCGGAGGCCAACCCGCATTTGCGGGAGCAGGGCTTCTATCTGGACCGGGGGCGCCGGGTGGTGATCTTCAAGGTCACTTATCAGCAACACAAGTACAACCGCTTCAATGTCCTGGAGGACCGGGCCCTGTCCGTGGTCAAGCAGGAACTCATCCACCCGGTGCACGGCGGCCGCGCAGCAAGCCCCGACATCCTCAAGGGCACGCGCCGGAGCCTGAAGGAGCTAACCGACATCATCCGGGGCGAACACATCGGCTCCATTTCCTACAGGCGCAGCGAGCTCATCAGCACCACCAAGACGCATGAGGAGCGCCTCAAGTTTTTGTCGGCCTGGCTCCGGAAGAACATGCGCCGTCTGGGCCGTTATAGTCACGAGACCTTTGCGGCTGCCAAAAAGCTCCTGAACAGCTACCTGCTCAACCGGGAATTCCGGGAGGCCTTCGTCAAAAACCCGGACCTGCATCGAGAGGTGCTGCAGCTATTGACCTACCTCACCCAGGCGCAGCGGTTGCAAGTCCTGGAAAGATTGGCTCAGGTGGATGGAAAACACCGGGGCTCCCCCGCCCGGCGTCTGAACCAGGCGGTGGCCTTCCTGGAAGAAAACCAGGGGGACCTGGCCTACTTTTATCCCGACCTGTTTGCCAAATGCCTCAGCCTCTGGGAAGAACTTTTGAACCAGCCCTATTTCAAGAAGCTGGCCGGGTCGCAGCCGCCGGAGAATCCCTCCCGGCTCCGGGTCTGGGAAACTTTGATCCGGGGAGAACGGCTGATCGAGGAATTGCGGGAACGATATAACCGGGTGGGGGATGAAGTGCAACGGGGGACCCACTTTCCGATAATTCTCCCCAAAACTCCCCGCCGGTAAAAGCGGTTTTCTGTTTCACCTGCTCCCGAAGGTGGGGCACGCCCCCAGGAGGAGGCCCCCACGCAGGTTAACAAAATTATCGTTGATTTTTTGACCGCTTCATTAAACAATTAATCTGGAAGCATTTTCAAAATCCGGGGGCAACGGGCTCCTTTACAGGAAAAAACCGGATACCGACATGAAAAAAAACATCATTCCCTTTGCCAAGGCGCAGCGATCCGTGAAAGAGGTGGTGGAGAAATTTTATCAAGATCTGGGTGACATTGAAGAGATCGTCATTATTGCCAAAGACCGGGAGGGCGAGTGGATCTTCGCTAACTCGGAGTTGGAAAACGAACTGGAATGGATCGGCAGCCTCTATAAGTTCATCAACAAGGCCATTCTAGAAGACGGGGAGGATTTTTAAGAGACCTTAAAAGGGGACGCCCGACCCGATCGGCCGCTAGGGGAAAGGGAAACTGTGCCACTATCGCCTCCACTTTTTGGTGGGCAGTGCCCACCCTACGCATCTTTAAAACTGAGGCGGGGCTAGAAGCCCCGCCTTATTAATTGGAGCATTATGGGTCCTTTATTTATCCCCTCTCCAGGATTCCTTCTTTATCCCCTCTCCCCCCATGGGGGAGAGGGTTAGGGTGAGGGGGAATTAAATCTCGTTTCTGCTCCCCTCAATAACTGACTTATCAAAGCAGCCTGGGCCGGTATTCCCGGCCCATTTGCTTGCCCCCCTGCACCACCGCGGCAAAGATATCTTCGACTCTGGCCCTCTCCGGATCATACTCCAGGGAAAACAGGTCCTGCTGCGGGTCGTAATCGACGCCCCCGACTCCCGGCAGAATTTGTACGGCAACGCCCACGGCGTCCGGACAGCCTTGTCACACGAAGCCGCCCTGCTGTACCATGCCTTCCACCTTAAATTTTAATCTGGCCATGGCCCGACGCCTTGATCACGAATCACCCTCGTCAGGATTGAAAATAGCGTTCAGGTCTCGTGAACCGTGCAGTACGCGGACGATCTCGACACCGCCCGATATGACTCGGTAAAAAATGACATGCCTGCCAATCGGAAAGCTCCGCAAACCTTCTGCCAATTCGTCACGAGAACGGCCCAGGTTAGGGTGACTGGCTAATGTCTGAAATTTCTGGTCAATGCTGTCAATAAAGGCATCTGCCCGCGTTTCGTTATCATCTGCGATATAATCCCATATCTCGGTCAGGTCGCTTCGGGCAAGGGGGCGTTTAATGATGACCGGCATTTACGCCTCGTGGCTGGCGTTCATTCGGTCGGCTCTCCTCTTGCGGCCTGCGCGCTTAATTTCTTTGGGGTTCCATGGCGTCGGTTCGCCGCTGTTAAGTCCGTCGCGAATATCTTGCCGCAACTGTTCAAGCTTGACCGCGAGCACACGGTCTTGTTCTTCCATGAGGCGCAACGCCTCGCGGACAACTTCGCTGGCCGAATTATAGAGGCCCGACGCCACCTTCTTCTTGACCATATCCTCAAGCTGGGGGGTTAAATTGACGTTCATCGGCACGACACCCTCCTTTTTGTGTTTAGGGTATCTTTAAGATAAATCTGTTGTCAATGATTGTCAATGTTTGACAACCGTCCGCGACTGCCGGTAAGGTGGTTACGATAATTGGTCATTTTGTCCAGTTTTCAGGGTGAAGTCTGCCCGCGCCTTTAGGCATGGTGTGGCGGCCTTTTTCGAATATGGACAATTAGCGAGATTTTGTCCAGTTATTTAAGAAAGAAGCGAAAATAACGACGATCAAAGGTCGAAACCAATCTTTGGTGGAGTCTTTGGTGGAGAGCGTTTATCAAGCAGGAACAACTTCCCGGAGAGCGCCTTGGCAAGCTGCTCCAAAGTTTTTTCCATTTTATGGAGGATGCCCGATGCATCTCCAGTGGCAACCATTCCGCACCCTCTCATCTCTTGGTTTGCCCCGCTTGCAGGCCATTGAACTTCAGCGATGACCACGCCGGAAAGGTCTTCGATGGGTCTCTTTTTGATGAACACCGGATACCAAATAAGCGCGTTTGCACCCTGTTTGCAGAGCTTCTTGATGACCTCTGTGACTCGCTTCCAATCTTCGTCACGGTGTTCGGAATATGCAGGATCGACAAAATACAGGTCGGCGGTTAAACCCGATTGGATTGCTTCGAATCCATCGGAATGTTTGAATCCGCGCATTTTTCTCAGTTGCAGATCAACCTCTTTGGATGTGTCAAACAGTTGAAGATCACCTTTGATTTTTCGATCAGCAAGAAGCCGCTCCACGAGCTTCCATGAACCGAGATATTGATTACATGTTTTATAAGTCTCTTCCTCCATCTTAAAGTAAGGATAATCAGGGAGCGGTCGCCACTTTTGACCAAAGAACCTACCGATACCCTGCTGCCATTGCCCGTTTACGATCAAGGGGAAATGACCAAGGCTGCAATGAGTATCTACATAAACAAATGGCTGGTTAGCATTGTGGCTTTGAAGCAATATATTGGTGACATTACAAAGTATAAAATGTTTACAAACATCACCCTTGTTACCAACTCTATTATTATAAAGGTCTAAACGGCTTCCTTGTATACGATCGGATGGGCGATTTATCCAACAATCTTTAGTTCCGTATTTTTTAGATAATTCGTTTCGATTTTCCCAAACATAATCCCAATCAATTTCATCGACGGAAGGCCATTTTTGATGTTCAAAAACACTCAACTGGTCATTCTTTAATTTCTCAGGGGAATGCCCGCCTCCTGCTGGCTGTCCTGTCTTTTTGGTAACAATAATAGAAGTTACATCTAGCAAATCCATATTTCTACAAGCTATTTGGATTATTTTTAGGCCGTATTGAATAGCGTTCCCTTTGGCATTGGGTTTATATCCTAGCGAGCAAAGCACTTCTTTATAAGTTAGAGCTTTTCTATCCTTTGCTTTAGCAATACATATTACATAAATTTTTTTTGCTTGTTCTTTGCAATCCATAATTTTATTCTCCAAAAATCATAGCAACTGGTCTGTTTCACTAACTGGACAGAATAGCACGAATTGTCCAGTTCTACAAAACAACCGTCATTTTTTATTTCGGCAAATACGCCGCCCAATTCCAGCGCCATTCTTTGAGCGAGCCCGCGGCCTTAAAAATTCTGTAATCCTTCCACATTTCGGCGGTCATGCGGTTTATCGATGGGATCGGTTTCAAGGTGGGTTAGTCCGCGCCAGGCCTTGCCGGGTTTCCGGCTAGTCCCGCAAGCTCCCATCCTTCCCCTTGGAAGGATAGACACGCGTGGCAATGTACATGGAGAGCATACCCAATAGAAAACCACCAAAGACATGGAGGATTGGATGGCCAGGGGTACTGCCATTGAGGAAGAATCCAACCGCCAGGATCACCGCCCACACGACAAGAACCCCGATTACGTAAGCGGTGAGCGAGTTCCAGGATTTCATCCGTCCCTCCCTAGTGGTTACAGGCAAGGGAAAAATGCCTATGAGGGCTTATTGTCCCTGTTTCAGAAATTCCAGGGCGGTTTCCAGGGTCGCCAGGAGGTTATAAATCGGCTCGCA
Source organism: Desulfobaccales bacterium (assembly GCA_052147455.1). Classification (GTDB taxonomy): domain Bacteria; phylum Desulfobacterota; class Desulfobaccia; order Desulfobaccales; family 0-14-0-80-60-11; genus JAPLJC01. Next base: position 7,990 of record JBKQKO010000057.1, read on the forward strand.
CTCCAGGCAGTTGACGATATTGTCCCGGCCCCGGGAGGTGAAGACGGCTTCCCGGCTCCCGGCGCACCTGGGACAATTTTCCGCGGCCAGCTTCAGGTCCATAACCAGTTTGGCGATGGTCAGGTTATCTATATCCATTGCTTATCCTCAATTTTGGTTTCCAGGCTGGGCCTGGGAATTTTTTTAGGGAAGAAATTTCCGAATTAGTGAGATGCTTCTTATTTACCAGGACATTTCAAATTAGGGTTTTTTAACCCCCCTTTGAAAAAGGGGGGGCAGGGGGGATTTAAAATAACCTCCTGAAATCCCCCTAAATCCCCCTTTTCCAAAGGGGGACTTTAATACCCTTGGGACCTAAATTTTCTTGATTTAATGCCATACTATTTACGAAGCACAACATTAGAAGTCCAGGGTGCGGCTAAAATCCGGCGCTACCGGCCCCATCAGGGTAGCTGCCCAGTTTTCCGGGCAGAACAGCTCCCGGGCCAGTTCCTGAATCTCCTCCGTGGTAACCCTCATTAGCCCGTCGACGATGTCCTCCAAAGGAATATAGTGGCCGAAATGGATTTCGTTCTTGGCCAGGCGCATCATCATGTGGTCCGCATCTTCCGCGCTCAGATAGATGGACCCCCGCAGGTATTCCCGGGCCGCCTGCAGTTCCGCCGCCGGGACCGCCTGGTTTTTTAGCCTCTTTAATTCAGGGCTGATCGCGGCCAGCAGGGCCTCCAGCTTCAATGGGCTAACCCCCGCCGAGATGCCCAGCAGGCCGGTGTCGCGGAAGAAGCTGTGAAACGAGAAAACGGAATAAGCCAGGCCTAACTGCTCCCGGATCACCTGGAAGAGGCGGGAACTCATATTGCCCCCCAGGATCAGCTGGAGCATGGTGGCGGCAAAGCGGCGGGGGTCGCTGGCGGCCAGGCCCCGGGTGCCGAGGCAGAGATAGACCTGCTCCAGGTCCCGGGGTACGGCATTGATTCCGGGATGGTAGCTGGCCGCAGGGCGATCGCGGGGGGGGCGGCCATTGGCAAAATCCTGGAAATGGCGGCCCACCAGATTCTCCAGGTCCTGGTGCCGCACCCGGCCCGCGGCCGCCACCACCGTCTCCTCCGGGCGATAACTGGCCTGCCGGTAGGCCAGCAGATCTTCCCGCTGCACCTCCGCGATGTGCCCAGCCTCCCCCAGGATGGGCCGGCCCAGGGGGGTATCCCCCCAGAAATGGCGGCAGAAGGCAACCTGCACCTGGTCTTCCGGGTTGTCGTCCTGGGCGCAGATCTCCTCCAGAATGACCTGGCGCTCCCGCTCCAGGTCCTGGGAGGAGTAAAGAGGGTTTAAGAACAGGTCGCCCATCAGGTCAACCAGCCGGTCCAGATGCTCCGCCAACACCCTGCCATGAAAGCAGGTCTGCTCCTTGCTGGTGAAGGCGTTGCAGGAGCCGCCGATCTGGTCGATCTCCCGGGCGATCTCCAAGGCGGTGCGCCTGGGGGTGCCTTTGAAGGCCATGTGCTCCAAAAAATGGCTGAGACCGTTCTCTTCCAGGGTCTCGTCTCTGGAGCCCATGTTGAGCCAAACCCCCACGGCCACCGAATGGAAATGGGGCAATTCCTCAGAAACTACCCTTAGTCCGTTAGTCAGAACGCTTTTTCGGTACATAGCCGCGTCCCCTGTCCCTCTCCGGCGCCGGCGTAAATCCCTCGGGCACCGGCAGCAGGACCTTGCGGGACAGGCGAATCTTGCCCTGGCGGTCGATGTCCAGGACCTTTACATCCAACTCGTCGCCTTCCTTGAGCACGTCGGTGACGGCCTTCACCCGCTCATGGGCCAGCTCCGAGATATGCACCAGACCGTCGGTGCCCGGGATGATCTCTACAAAAGCGCCGAAGTCCATAATCTTCTTCACTTTGCCATGATAGACCTTGCCGATCTCCGCCTCGGCGGTGATCTCCTTGATGAGGCGGATGGCCTCGTCGGCGGCCTTCTGGTCCGGCGAGGAGATATGGATGCGGCCATCGTCTTCGACGTCCATCTTCACCCCGGTGGTGGCCACGATCAGCTTGATCATCTTGCCGCCGGGACCGATGACATCCCGGATCTTATCGGGGTTGATGCTGATGACGATAATCTTGGGAGCATGTTCCTTGAGTTCGGGGGAGGGGGCGTCAATGATCTTGTTCATCTCTCCCAGAATATGCAGCCGGGCCTCCCGGGCCTGGGTCAGGGCCTGGCCCATGATCTCCCGGGTGAGGCCGGCCATCTTGATGTCCATCTGCAAGGCGGTAATGCCCGCGGCGGTGCCGGCCACCTTGAAGTCCATGTCTCCCAGGGCGTCTTCATCCCCCAGGATGTCCGAAAGCACCGCTACCCGGTCCTCTTCCTTGATGAGGCCCATGGCCACCCCGGCCACCGCGCTTTTGATAGGTACTCCGGCGTCCATCAGGGACATGGAGGCGCCGCAGATCGTGGCCATGGAGGAGGAGCCGTTAGAAGAGAGGATCTCGGAGACGATGCGGATGGTGTAAGGGAACTCTTCCGCCGACGGTAATACCTGGGAGATGGCCCGCTCCGCCAGGGCGCCGTGGCCGATTTCCCGGCGTCCCGGGCCCCGCAGCGGCCGGGTCTCTCCCACCGAATAGGGCGGAAAATTATAGTGCAGCATGAAGGATTTGAAGGTTTCCCCCACCAGGGTCTCGATCTTCTGCTCGTCGGAGGGGGTGCCCAGGGTGGTCACCGCCAGGGCCTGGGTCTCCCCCCGGGTGAAGATCGCCGAGCCGTGGGTGCGGCTCAACATGGCGACTTCTCCGCTGATCTCCCGCACCTGGTTGAAGCTGCGGCCATCGATGCGCTGCTGCCGATCCAGCACCAGCTGCCGCACCACTCGCTTCTGGGTCTCCTTGAAGAGATTGGCCACCAGCTTTTCTTTTCCCAGGGCTTCCTCTCCCAGCTCGGCCAATATTTCTTTATAGGCTTGCGCCAGGCTTTGGTTGCGGGCTTTCTTCTCCAGCGGCTTTACCGCCTCCAGGATCCGGGCCGGGGCCAGGGCCGCTACTCTTTCCGCCAGGCCCCCATAATCCGGGGCTTCCGGGGGACGCCGTTTGCTCAGGCCGATTTCCTGGCGCATCCGGGTAAGCAGCTCCAGGATGGGTTTAAGCTGCTCCTGGGCGAAAAACAGGGCTTCCAGCACTTCATCTTCCGAGATCATCTGGGCCCCGGCCTCCACCATCACCAATCCTTGCGGCGCTCCGGCCACGATGAGGTTGAGGGTGCTTTCCTTCAGTTGCGAGTTGGTGGGGTTGACCACCAGTCGGCCCTCGATCTTCCCCACCCGCACCGCGGCCACCGGGCCCTGGAAGGGGATATCCGAGATTTCCAGGGCTGCCGCCGCCCCGTTCAGGGCGACGATGTCCGGGTCGATCTCCATATCACCGGACAACACCGTGGCAATGATCTGGATCTCGTTTTTCAACCCCTTGGGAAACAGGGGCCGCAAGGGCCGGTCTATGAATCGGGAAGTGAGGGTCTCCTTTTCGCTGGGGCGGCCGATCTCGCGCCGGAAGAAGCCCCCGGGAACCCGCCCGGCGGCATAGGCCTTCTCCAGGTAATCCACGGTCAGGGGCAAAAAGTCGATGCCCTCGCGCATATCTTCCGAGATGACCGCGGCGACCAGGACCGTGTTCTCCCCGTATCTAACCAAAACAGAGCCACTGGCCTGCTGGGCCAGGCGGCCGGTTTCAAAGCTGAGGTCACGACCTCCAATTTCCACCTTAAATATTTTGGGCATAGCTGTCAGATGAGCCTCCTATTTTCTCAGCCCCAATTGCTCAATCAGGGTCCGGTAGCGTTCGATATCCTTATTTTTCAAGTAGTTCAGGAGGCGCCGGCGCTGGCCCACCAGCTTGATCAAACCTCGACGGGAGTGATGGTCCTTGGCGTGCGTCTTGAAATGGCCCGTCAGGTAAGTGATCCTCTCGCTCAGGATGGCCACCTGCACCTCCGGAGAGCCAGTATCGGAGTTGTGCAGCCGATAGCGGTCAATGATCTCCTGCTTCAGTTCGGTTGTTAAGCCCACGTCTTCCTCCTTTTTTAGCGGTCAGCCTTCAGCAGTCAGCGCTCAGCCAAGGATTGCAGGATGATTCCTCAACCTGAGTCCCTTAAAACAACCCAAAATGCCTAAGGCGGCCTTAATTACCTGATTGATTTTCCCAGCAGCACAAGCTGCAAGGTTGGTATCTTATAAATATTTCCTCTCGTCTGCCACGGTCCCGGCAACACAGGTGCTTTCTGCGTCCTGGTCCCCGGCTGCTGAATTGGGGCTGACGGCGAACACCCGAATGGGCGCCAATACCATCCCGGCGCCCCGGGGCCGGACCCTGGCCAGCGCCAGTAACTGGCCGGCGGCCAGGATTTGCACCAACTCCCCCGGAGGCAAATCTTCTGGCGGCCTGATGATTTCCTGCCCCTGGCGCAATTTGGCGGCTTCCCCGAGGCTGACGGTCACCTGCCTGACTTCCGGCAGACAACTGCTCAATGGAATAATCCGCCCTAAAAGCGCTTCCGCCAGCGTGGGGCGGGGGTCTCGCCCGCCGGCGGCCTCTTCCAGGGTGGCCAGCTCCAGGGCCTCCTCAACCCGAAAAGCCCCCACCTGCAAGCGCCGCAAGGCTTCCAAATGGGCGCCGCAACCCAGGGCGGCCCCCAGGTCGGCGGCCAGGGTGCGAATGTAGGTCCCCTGGGAGCACTGCACCGTAAAGGTGACCCGGGGCAGCTCCACCTTCTCCACCTCCAGGCGATAGATAGTCACCGCCCGGGGCGGCAACTCCACCATCTGTCCCCGCCGGGCCAGATGGTAGAGGCGCTCCCCTTTATAGTGCAGGGCCGAGTGCATGGGGGGCACCTGGCGGATCTCGCCCACCATGGTGGCGGCCAAGCGGCGCACCTCCTCCGGCTCCGGCAGCGTCTCCGTATGGGACAGCACCCGGCCGGTGAGGTCCTGGGTGTCGGTGGCCTCCCCCAACCTCAAGGTAGCCCGGTAGCTCTTGCGCCCCGGCAGCAAATAAGGCGCCAGCTTGGTGGCCTCCCCCAGACACAGAGGCAAGAGCCCGGTGGCGAAGGGGTCCAGAGTACCCAGATGGCCGATCTTCCTCAGATTCAGGGCCCGCCGCGCCCGGCGCACCACCTCGAAGGAGGTGATCCCTGCGGGTTTATCGATGAGCAGGATGCCGGAGGTCATATAAAAATCTTAATCTTTGAGAATTTCCTTTACTTGGATCTCGAATATGAATAATTTATTTTGAATAATGTCCCAAATAATTTCAAGATCGACATTGCTGTAATCATGAATAAGAATGTTGCGCATCCCAATAATTCTGTACCATTCAATACCAGAATATTTATTTTTAATGTTCTCAGGAATTCTATTTGTAGCTTCTCCGATTACTCCCAAATTACGGTTTACTGCATCAATAGTCTTTGGATCACAACAAAAGTCTTCAAATGTCATTCCTTTAATATAGAGGCGAATCTTTCCGATGGACTCCAATATATCATCTATATAGACTTTATAATCCTTGGGCATAGATCGTTTCTTTTAATATCGGTTCCCGCAACCGAGGTTTAAGGGCATCTTTCATGACTAGATCAACCTTACACCCGAATAATTGCTCCATAAATTCCTTTAAGTCCATGTAGGAATCGAAAGTCTTAGGCTCCATGTCCACCAAAAAATCCAAATCACTAGTTTCCGTGGCCTCGCTCCGGGCGCCGGAACCGAACAGGCCCAGGCGGCGCACCCCGAAGCCTTTAATCTTTTCGCGATTTGCTTCAATGATCTTGAGGATTTGCTCCGGACCTCTTTTCATAATGCTTTTCCCTGTGCTCTCTGCGACTCTAGGGTGAAAGCCTTTTCCCTGCCCTATGGTTAAACACCCCACACGGAATTTGCCCGGCGGAATCCGCAGCAATCTATTGCTTCGATGGTTCCCTGGGATATGAGGAAATCCCCGCTTCCCGAAACAACTCCTCCAGCCGGGAGTTCTGATCCGGCCCCGTATCCGGCAAAAACCCGATTTCCGGCAGCAGGCGGAAAAGGTTCTCCCGGGCCACTTCCTGCTTGATGAAGCCCAGGGCCCGGTCCAGGGCCCGGCGCAACTCCCCGGGGTCGGCCTCGGAGCGGGCCGCGTAAAAGACCCGGGCCTGCTTCAAATCCGGGCTCATCTCCACCCGGGTCAGGGTGAGATCCCGAAGCCGGGGGTCGGCGCATTTATAGAGCAAAATCAGGGCCAGGCGCTCCCGCAGCAGTTCCGCCGCCCGCCGGGAGCGGCCGCTAACCAGGCGCGGCGGCATCGGTCATTCATCCTTCAGGTAGCAAAGTTCCATCTGGCTATCGATGATCTCCACTACGTACTGGTTCTCAATGAATTTCATAATCTGCTGCATCCTGGACTCCAGCAATTGGGGATCGTTGCCCACCAGGGCCACCCCGACCTGGGCCTTGCGCCACAGGTCGTTGTCTCCCACTTCCGCCATGGCCGCGTCAAACTTGTGCCTGGCCTTTTCGATGAGGCTCCTCACCACCTTGCGCTTTCCCTTCAGGGAGTCGTTCTCCGGGATGATCAAGGTTAGGCGGGCCGCGGCGACGATCATCTGAACCTCCCTGAACCGGCAAGGCCGGGTCCCTTGCCCTATTCCTCTTTCTTAGCTCCAGCGCCTGCTGTTTCCTTGGTGACCTTTACATTATCCTGACCCTTCCCAAAATCAGCGATCAGAATGGCCTTCACTTTCTCCTGGGCATAGGCCTCGATAACGTCTCCTACCTTATAGTCGCTAAAGCGGTCGATACCGATGCCGCATTCATAGCCAGCCTGGACCTCCTTCACGTCTTCCTTAAAGCGCTTCAAGGAATTGATCCGCCCGCCTTCGGAGACCGGCTTTTTGTCCCGCAGCACCCGGGCCAGGGCGTTGCGTTCCACCGTACCCTCCAGGATCATGCAGCCGGCTATGGTGCCGATCTTACTGACACTAAAGACCTGGCGGACTTCGGCCCGGCCCAGGATCTTTTCTTCGACCACGGGCTCCAGCAGGCCCTCCAGGGCGTCGTGAATATCCTGCAGCAGGCTGTAAATGACTTCATAGAAGCGCACATCCACCTGTTCCGCCTCCGCCAGGGCGATCGCCTTGGGGTTGGCCCGGACGTTGAAGCCCACCACGATGGCATCGGAGGCAGAGGCCAACATGATGTCGCTTTCGGTGATCTCTCCCATGCCGGCGTGGATCAGGTTAACCTTGATCTCACTGGAGCCCAGCTCCGAGAGGGCCTTGGCCAGGGCTTCGATGGAGCCGTGAACGTCGGCCTTGAGCACCATTTTTAGCTCCTTGACCGCCCCGTCCTTCACCTGCTGGTAGAGCTTCTCCAGGGTCACGCGGCTGATGCGGGCCAAGCTGGCCTCCCGCTGTTTCCGCTGGCGCATCATGGCGATCTGCTTGGCCCGGCGCTCATCCTCCAGGACCATAAACTCGTCCCCGGCCTCAGCGATGCCATTGAATCCCTGGACCTCTATCGGCAATCCCGGAGTCACCTCATCCAGCTTGTGGCCCCGGTCGTCAAACATGGCCCGCACCCGGCCGTACTGGGAACCGCAGACAAAGTAGTCGCCCACCTTCAGGCTGCCTTGCTGCACCAGGACGGTGCCCACCGGGCCCCGGCCTTTGTCCAGCCGGGATTCGATGATGTGGCCGGAAGCCGGCGCCTCTGGAGAGGCGGTAAGGTCCAGGATTTCCGCTTGCAGAAGAATCTTCTCCAGCAACTCCTGGATGCCGATACCTTTCTTGGCGGATACCTCGGCAAACAGGACATCGCCGCCCCATTCCTCGGAAACCACCCCATAGTTCCCCAACTCCCGTTTGACCCGTTCGGGGTTGGCGTTGGTTTTGTCAATCTTGTTGACCGCTACCACTAGCGGCACTCCTGCGGCCTTGGCGTGGTTGATGGCCTCCACGGTCTGTTCCATGACGCCGTCGTCCGCGGCCACCACCAGGACCACCAGGTCGGTGACCTTGGCGCCCCGGGCCCGCATGGCGGTGAAGGCCTCGTGGCCCGGGGTGTCCAGGAAGACCACCTCGCCCTGGCCCTCGGGGAGCTTCACATGGTAGGCGCCGATGTGCTGGGTGATACCTCCGGCTTCCGAATCGGTGACCCGGGTCTGCCGGATGAGATCCAACAGAGAGGTCTTGCCGTGATCCACGTGGCCCATGATGGTGACCACCGGCGGCCGCGGGCTGCTCTTCCCTTCCTGGCGCGGCGCCAGGGCCAGCAGGTCCTCTTCCTGCATGCTGGCATGTTCCACTTCATAACCGAATTCGCTGGCCACGATCACTGCGGATTCGAAGTCGACGGCATAGTTGATGGTGGCCATCACCCCCATCTGCAAAAGCTGCTTGATGATTTCGCTGCTCTTGATGCCCATGCGCTTGGCCAGTTCGCCCACGGTGATGGATTCACCCACCTTGATGCGGCGCTTGATGGCTTTAGGCACGGTGAGTTCGGCCTTGCTTAACTTCTTGATGGCTTTTTTCACGCCTCTACGCCGGGGCCCGCGGCCTTCGCCTTCGGCGGTGCTGTAGAGGTCCGCCCGCTCCCGCACTTCGCGCTTCTTCAGCGGCTTGGCGCGACTGGCATCAGGAGTTTCCGGGCGTCTGCTCTTCCTCTTCCCCTTGATTTCTTTCTTCTCCTCCGGCAAGCCGGGCTTGAGAGCGCCGGGTAGCGGCTGGGCCATGCCGGTCCCCGGTTTAGCCGCTCCAGGGCCGGGCCTGCCCGCGGCGGTCCGGGGCCGAACCCCTACCCCGGGACCCTCTTTGGAGGGCGGCGGTGCAGGCGGCGCCGGTTTTTCGGTGGGCAGGCTGATAATCCGGGCGGGTACCTCTTTCTTCCTGGCTTTGCCGCGCTGGCGCTTCAGGGCGGTTCCGGAGTCGGCCAACGAGGCCTGGCTGGCCCCTTGGGGCGCCGCGGCCGCAGCCACCGCGGCGGGCTTGACTTCCTCAGAAGGTGTCGCACCTTCCTCCGAGCCCTTTTCTTTTTGGGGTAAGGCCACGATTCGGGCCATTTCTTTGGCCTTACGCGGCTTGGCCTCCTCCACGGGAGGAGGGGCCGGCGGCGCTTCGACCTGCGCCTCTGGCTCCGGGGCCTCCGAAATCAGCGGCGCCGAGGCCACTCGGCGGCGGCGCTTGACATTTTCCCCCACCCGCAGTTCTTCCATCTGCGTGGCCGCAGCGTTGAGGCTTTGCCGCGCCCGGGACACCGTCGCCTCATCCAAAGAACTGAGATAGGTGAAATGCTCCTGCAGTCCCAAATCGTCTTTCAGGCGCTGGATCAGCTCCTTGACGTCTATTTTTAGTTCTTTGGCCAAATTGGCAATCCTGGTCTTCGCCATATACTAACTATACCCCCGAAACTGGTTTCGTTTCCAACGCCTCAGATCAACCTTTATCCTTCCTGGACTTCCTGGTGAGCGGCTTCCTCGCCGCTCTCCTCCTCCGCCGCGCCTTGGATCATTTCCTGAGCCGAGGCAATCAGGGACCCTGCTTTTTTCTCGCTCAGGCCGGTGCCCTGAATTAATTCTTCCAAACTCGTCTCTGCCACTTCCCTGGCCGAGTTATAGCCGCCCTCATGCAGCAGATTGGCGGTAATCTCCCCCACCCCGGGAATCCGCAGCAACGAGAGATAGCCTTCCTTCAAAGACTTGGAGTACTTGGCCTCGCTCTTGACGTCGATCTTCCAGCCCACCAGCCGGGAAGCCAGTCGGACATTCTGACCCCGCTTGCCAATGGCCAGGGACAACTGGTCGTCCGGGACGATGACCTCCATGGCCTGCGAGACCTGGTTCAGGATGATGCGACTCACCTGGGCCGGGGACAAGGCATTGGTGGCGAACTTGGCCGCATCCGGATGCCAGGGAATGATGTCGATCTTCTCGCCCCGGAGCTCCTGGACGATGTTTTGCACTCGGGAACCGCGCATGCCCACACAGGCCCCCACCGGGTCCACGTCGGATTCCCGGGAGGCCACTGCGATCTTGGCGCGGCTTCCCGGTTCCCGGGCGCAGCCCAGTACCTGGACGATCCCTTCGGAGATCTCCGGGACCTCGGCAGCGAAGAGGGCTATCAGAAATTGCGGGTGGGTGCGGGAAAGGATGACCTGGGGCCCCCGGGTCTGCCGCTTGACGTCCAGGAGAAAGGTGCGAATGCGTTCTCCTTTGTGGTACATCTCCCGAGGCACTTGCTCCGATGGGGGCAACAGGGCCTCGGTGCGCCCCAGGTTGACGATGATCCCCTCAGGGTCCACCCGCTGGACGATGCCGTTGACGATCTCGCCCTTGCGGTCTTTGAAATCCTCAAAAACCAGGTCCCGCTCCGCGTCCTTCATGCGTTGCATGATCACCTGTTTCGCCGACTGGGCGGCGATGCGCCCGAAGGCCGAGGCGTCCATCTTG
>JBKQKO010000058.1:0-11139 GCA_052147455.1 Desulfobaccales bacterium
GCGGCGGCTCCCTGGAAGACCTGTGGCCGTTCAATGAAGAGGCGGTGGCCCGGGCCATTTACCACTGTCCCCTGCCGGTGGTTTCGGCGGTGGGCCACGAAGTGGACTTCACCATCGCCGATTTCGTGGCCGACGTGCGGGCCCCCACCCCCAGCGCCGCGGTGGAGCTGGTGGTGCCGGAGAAGGCCGAATTGATCCGGCGCCTGGAACGCCTGGGGGCCTCCCTGGGGGGCGCCGCCAGAAGGACCCAGGTGGCGGCCCGGAACCATCTCCACCTGATGTCCCGCCGGCTGCCGGACCTGGGCCGTCGCCTGGTGGATCTGCGCCTCAAGGTGGACGATAAGGGCGAGGCCCTGGTGCGGCGGGCCCGCCGGCTGCTGGCGGGGCAGCGGCAGCACTTGCGCCTGGCCAACTCCCGCCTGGTGCTGTTGAGCCCCCGGCGGGTCCTGGCTCCCTGGCGGCAGCGCCTGGAGGTGGGGGGGCAGAGACTGGGGCAGATTTATCGCCGGGGCCTCGAGGACCGGCGCCGGCACCTGGCCTACTGCCAGAGCCACCTGGACCAACTCAATCCCCTGGCCATCCTGGAAAGGGGCTACGCGGTGGCGATCCTGATGCCCCAAGAGACGGTGATTCGCGACGCCGGCCAGGTGGAGCGGGGCGCCGCGGTGCGGGTGCGGGTGGCCCGGGGCCGGATGGATTGCGAAGTGAAAGAAGTGAGCACTGGACAGTAGGAGCAGTGGCACAGGCTCCCAGCCTGTGATTGGGTCGCCCCTGAACGGAAAACGGAAAACGGAAAACGGGAAAAGGGAAACGGAACCAAAGGCATGGCTAAAGAAAAAAAACCGGCCGACCAGAGTTTCGAGGCGCTGCTCAAGCGCCTGGAAGAGGTCTTGGATTCCCTGGAGCACGGCGAGCTGCCGTTGGAGCAGGCCATGCAGTCCTTCGCGGAGGGGGTGGGCCTGGTGCGGGCCTGCCACCAGAAGCTGGACGAAGTGGAGCGCCGGGTGGAACTGCTCTTGAAAGATGATGCCGGCCGCTTCATCACCCGGCCTTTCCCGGAGGAGGAAGGGGAAAGTTCTTAGGTGATAATGAGAGCGGAAAAGAGATTAAATTCCCCCTCACCCTCCCCTCTCCCCCATCGGGGGAGAGGGTATGATAATGGACCCCATAATGCTGCCATTAATAAGTCCCGCCCGCATTTGGATGTTTTGATGATCTGAAAGCATATTGAGGAATTGACTTGGACCTCAAGACATATCTGGAAGAGAGGCCCAGAAAAATTGTAGGGTGGGCACTGCCCACCAATTCCATATAATAAAAATGCCTGCTTACCTGAGATCCCCAACGTTGGGCGCCGCCTTTTTCTTTACGGTGGTTGGTTTTCAAAGAAGGAGATTATTCGCAGACCCGAAAAATCCGGGAATCACTTCGCACCGGGTGCAGCACGGCAAGGAAACGGTGGGCAGTGCCCACCCTACATAACTATAAAATTGTCATTCTGAGCGAAGCGAAGAATCTCGTCTTTTTTAATACGTTAGATCCTTCGCTTCGCTCAGGGTGACAGAAAAAGCGGTTTTGAAATAGCTTATAGAACCTCTGGGCCAAAGCGAAAAACGAAAAACGCATATGCAGGAAGAACTGGACCTCAAGGCATATTTGGCAGAGCGGCGTGAGCTGGTCAACCGGGCCCTGGCGGCCTGCCTCCCGGTGGTGCGGGGCCCGGCCTTTCGGGTGGTCCAGGCCATGCATTACAGCCTGTTTGCGGGCGGCAAAAGGCTGCGGCCCATCCTCTGCCTGGCGGCGGCGGAGGCGGTGGGCGGCGGCCAAGATGAGGTCTTACCGCTGGCCTGCGCCCTGGAAATGATCCACACTTACTCCCTGATTCACGACGATCTGCCGGCCATGGACGACGATGACCTGCGCCGGGGCCAGCCCACCTGCCATAAGCAGTTCGACGAAGCCACCGCCATTCTGGCGGGTGACGGCCTGCTCACCGAGGCCTTCTATACCCTGGCTGCCGCGGCGCCCCGCTTCCAGGGGCGGGAGGCGATGCTGCTGGAGGTCCAGCAGTTGTTGAGCGAGGCGGCGGGTTACCGGGGCATGGTGGGCGGCCAGATGTTGGACCTGATGGCCGAAGGCCGCCGGATCACCCTGAAGGAGTTGGAGATCGTGCACCGGCTCAAGACCGGGGCCCTGCTCATCGCGGCCACCCGGGCCGGGGCCCTGGCGGGGGGCGGCAGCCGCCTCCAGGTGGCCGCCCTCACCGCTTACGGGGAGCGCTTCGGTCTTGCCTTCCAGATCACCGACGACCTGCTGGACGTGGAAGGGGAGGCCGCCGAAATGGGCAAGGCCCCGGGCATGGACGCCAAGAGGCAAAAGGCCACCTACCCCGCCCTCCTGGGTGTGGAGACCTCCCGGCAAAGGGCCGGGCGCCTGGTGCAGGAAGCCCTGGCCGAACTGGAGCCCTTTAAGGAGCGGGCGGCGCCCTTGCGGGAACTGGCCCGCTATCTGCTGGTGCGCCGTTCCTGAGGCAAATTAATCAAGGGTCCCAGGTAAGAACGCAGGCTAAAGCCTGCGGCTACCAGGATGCGCCGCTCCTGAGGCAAATTAAACAAGGGTCCCCCGCGGACATCATAAATAACATGATTGGCCTGGCGTTTTCTGCTATAATGATTAAATTAAGGAGAAGGTTACAGTCACATGGATAAACGCCCGGAAACGCTGCCGGAAAGCAGCCCCCGCCGATTACTGGACGCCATCAATAACCCCCGGGACTTGAAGAAACTGCCCCCGGAGTTGCTGCCGCAACTGGCCAAGGAAATTCGTGAAGAAATCATCTCCACCGTGTCCAGGACCGGCGGGCACCTGGCCCCCAGCCTGGGGGTGGTGGAACTCACCATCGCCCTGCACTACGTCTTCGACAGCCCCAGGGATAAGATCATCTGGGACGTGGGCCATCAGGCCTATGCCCACAAATTGCTAACCGGGCGCCGGGACCGTTTCCAGACCCTGAGGCAGTTCGGGGGTCTCAGCGGCTTTCCCAAGCGTAGCGAGAGCCCCTACGACGCCTTGGACACCGGCCACTGCGCCACGTCCATCTCTGCCGGCTTGGGCATGGCCGCGGCCCGTTGCCTGAACCGGGAACAGAAACGGATCGTAGCGGTGATCGGTGACGGGTCCATGACCGCGGGCATGGCCTTCGAAGGTCTGAACAACGCCGGCGACCTGAACAAGGACCTCATCGTCATCTTAAACGACAACGGCATGTCCATCTCCCCCAACGTCGGGGCCCTGTCGTCCTTTTTCAGCCGCCAGCTCACCCGCCCCACCATGGTCTTCTTGCGTAACCGGGTAAAGAACCTGCTGGAATCTCTGCCCGCCATCGGCGACGACCTGCTGGTCTGGGCCAAAAGGAGCGAGGAGTCTTTAAAGGCCTTCTTCACCCCGGGCATGCTCTTCGAGTCCCTCAAATTCACCTACTTAGGGCCGGTGAAAGGCCACCGCCTGGATCACCTCATCGAGGTCCTGCAAAACGTCAAGCAGCTGCGGGGCCCCATTCTGGTGCACGTCCTCACCACGAAGGGCAAGGGCTATGAGCCGGCGGAATCGGATCCCACCGGCTTTCACGGCCTGGGCCGCTTCGACCCGGACACGGGCGTGGTCAAGAAGAGCGTCGGCGAGGTGCCGTCCTACACCGAAGTCTTTGGCGACACCCTGGTGCGCCTGGCTGAGGAAAACCCCAGGATCGTGGCCATCACCGCGGCTATGCCCGATGGCACCGGCCTGGTGGATTTCCGCCAGCGCTTCCCGGAACGGTTTTTCGATGTGGGCATTTGTGAACAGCACGCGGTAACCTTTGCCGCGGGGCTGGCCCTGGAGGGCGTCAAGCCGGTGTGCGCCATCTACTCCACCTTTATGCAGCGGGCCTACGACCAGGTGCTCCACGACGTCTGCCTGCAAAACCTGCCGGTGGTCCTGGCTATGGATCGGGGCGGTATTGTGGGCGAAGACGGCGAAACCCACCAGGGGCTCTTCGATCTCTCATTTCTCCGCCATCTGCCCAACCTGGTGCTGATGTCCCCCAAGGACGAAAACGAACTGCGGGACATGATGTACACCGCGATGGAGCATCCCGGGCCCGTGGCCCTGCGCTATCCCCGGGGCACGGGGGTGGGGGTGGCCTTCTCCTCCACCCTGAAGAAGGTCCCCCTGGGCAAGGCCGAGGTCTTGCGGGAAGGGAAGGACCTGCTCATTTTGGCCCTGGGGGCTTCGGTCTATCCTGCCCTGGCGGCGGCGGCGCGCCTCGAGGAACAGGGCTTCAGCGCCACCGTGGTGAACGCCCGCTTTGTCAAGCCCCTGGATGAGAACCTGATCCTGACCCTGGCGGCCAAACACGGCCGGGTGCTCACGGTGGAGGAAAACGTTCTGGCCGGCGGCTTCGGCAGCGCCATCCTGGAATTGCTGGCCGACCGGGGGTTGATGGTGACGGTGAAGCGCCTGGGCATCCAGGATATCTTCGTGGAGCACGGCGCCCCGGCGATCTTGCGGCAGAAATACGGTCTGGACGCTGACGGCATATTAAAAGGGGCCTTAAGCGCCCTGGGACAGCCGGCCGAATCGAAGAAGGTGGTCTGGGGCACGTTCAACTGAACCGGAGAGGTTAAGGTGCAGTCGCCGCTGAAAGGGCAGGGACTAAGAATCCCCGCCCTTTTTGCTTATCAGCCGCGGCGGCGGCCGCGGGGATTCAAACCTGAAGTTGCACCGGCATGATCACGGTGGTGATCCCGCATCTTTGCAAGCGCCGCTGGATGGCAAAGGCCGTCTCATTGTGCAGGATCTTGTGATAAAACTTCTCCAGGCGAAAGGTGAGCTGCCCTTCAAAGACGATGGCCTTGGGGAATTCATGTTTAATTTTTTCGCAGGCATGGGTGGCAGCGTCCACCACTTCGATGCCCACCTCCATGCGATAATCCGCAGCCAGCCCCAATTTCCGGGCCAGTTCCACATATTTTTCCAATTCCGCATGCACCGAAGATTTCAGGGCATCTACGGCATTCGCCCCTTTAAAGATACTGGAATCTACCACGGCCACCGACACAAAGATCACGTTTTTAAAAGTCTCGGGGAAATTCCTGAGAATGGACAGCAGGCTGTGGATGCCGAAGCCGTTAAAGCCGTTAACCAAAAGCACTGCGGTTTTTCCCTGGGGGTCCGGGCGCTCTACATTGGGAGACCCAATGGGTGAGATTTTCATCAGGACGGCATCAAAGTTGCTCATTTCCTCTTTGACCTCGGAATAATGGCCCTTGATGAGGAAACAGGCGCCCACCACCGCGGCAGTGATCACCAGGGTCACCCAACCGCCTTCGGTAAACTTCTCCACCAAGGTGATGCACAGGATGCTCACACAGAGAGTCAACCCCGTCATATGGACGCTGAGATGCTGTTTCCATTTCACTTCCTCTCTGCGGTGTTTGATGAAGAACCGGGACATGCCGAACTCGGAGAGGGAAAAGGTCAAAAAGACGTTGATGGAATACATCACCACCAGGGCATTGATGGAGCCTTTAGTATAGAAGAGCAGCAGCAGGGCCGCCGACGTCATCAGGACCACGCCGTTTTGCATGGTGAGCCGCTCGGATAGGGCTGCGAAGCGATGCGGCAGCCAGTAATCCACCGCCATGTTGCCCATGACCCGGGGGCCGTCCAGAAATCCCGTCTGAGCCGCCACCAGCAGCAGGGCGCCTTCCGATAAGATGGTAATCAGGGTCAGCCAGGGACCGCCAGTCCAGCCTCCGAAAACCGCCTCGGCCAGGATGGTGTTAAGGGTCTTGCCCTCCGCCGGAACCACCTTCCATAATTCATAGCAGATAAACAGTCCGCCTGCGCAAAAGGCCAGGGAGGTAGCCATATAGACCATGGTGCGTTTCCCGGTTTGCACCCGGGGTTCCCGCATGATCTGCAGCCCGTTGGAGACAGCCTCTATCCCGGTGTAAGTACCGCCCCCCATGGAGTAGGAATGGATCAGCAGCAGGAAGATCCCTATGCCGCCTATGGCGGGCAGGTCAGCGGTCCAGTTGGTGTGAAACTCGCCCATGAAAACCGGGACCTGGGCCGTATGACTCGTGATGCCATACCCCAATAAAACCACGTGCGTCAAAATAAAGATAAGGAAAATAGGCGCCAGGATAGTGATGGATTCCTTGATCCCCCGGAGATTGAGTACCATGAGAAACAGGATTAACCCCGTCGAAGTGGCCATCTTGTACATGTGATAGTGCACGGGCAAAAAGCTGAATAAGGCATCGGTGCAGGAAACGATGGAGACGGTGATGGTTAGGATGTAATCCACCAGCAAGGCGCAGCCCGAAATGACCCCGGCCTTTTTTCCCAGCATATGGGTGGCCACAATATAGCCGCCACCGCCGTGAGGGAAATGCTCGATGATCCGGGAGTAAGCATAGGAGATGATAAAAACCGTCAGGGCCATCGCTGGTGCTAAGAGAATGGCCAGATAGGTATGGCTCCCCAGGTTCCTGAAGGCCTCTTCGGGGCCGTAGGACGAGGACGAAAGTCCGTCCGCTCCCAGGCCGATCCAAGCCAGGATAGGTATCAAAGCCAGCTTGTGAAAGATGGACCGGTCTTCGAGATCACGGGGTTTCCCGAAGAGCCGTCTGCGAAGCTTACGAATTAAACTGGGGTTCTCGTCTGTATGGTCGTCTTGCATCTTTTGCCTCATAAAATCTTACCAGGACGGCGAGGCTTGCAGGTCCGGCCAGGCGCCGGAACAAGCCAAACCTACCCCCGGAAAGCCCTGGGTTTCAGATATCCCTGCCAATTTGGGAAGACATCAGTGGTAAGGGAAAAGGGGCCCGGGGGGCGCAGGGCCCTTGGGAAGCGCCGCTGGCCGAGCGGGCTGCACGTGCTGATAATGGGGAGCAGTTGCGGACCTAGGGCAGCTCAGGCCATGAAAAACTGGCTGTGCCGCGGGCGCACCGGGGAAGACGTACACCATATCCTCCTACTGCCTACGGGGTTAGCTGACGGGCTTGGACAGGAGGTTAGCTTGCCCTACCGTTTTACTAAACGGATTCGCCCCGGAAGACGGGTTCCCCCGCTCCTTCGGTTTGGGGGCCGAAGGACTCGGCGTTCAGTTAAAGACGCATCTAAGCTTCTTGCAAATTGCATTTTTTCGCTTAAAATCCAGCTTGCAATTTGCAATATGCAATTAAATCTTATCTCCGCAATTAAGTCAATCGGAGAAATGATCAGGATTCATAGCCCCTAAAAAAAACTGCCCGCATTCTGCAAGGTCGCGTTGCCCAGATGAGAATAGCGCTCGGTCATGGCCAATGTGGAGTGCCCTCCAAGAGGCTTTTTTACCGTGTAAAGGTCTAACCCCTTTCGACCAACCAACTCGCATTTATTTAAGATATTTTAAAACTCGACACTCGTGCCCCATACGAAATTCCTTTCTTTGGCAGCAACTTGGTTTAAAATAGCGAAAACCGTGATTAGCGCGTGACCATAAGGGAAGGCCTTGTATGGATGTGCTGCCCCGACTTGCCATCCTGGTGGTGGATGATGAGCCTAACATCCGGAAAACCCTGACCATTTCTTTGGAAGCCGAGGGTCATCCGGTGGTGGCGGTGAGTAACGCCCGGGACGCCTTGAGCGAAGCGAACCGCCGGTTCTTTGACCTGGCGCTGGTGGATCTGCGTCTGGGAACGGAATCCGGCATGTCGCTGCTGCCGGCCTTACTGGCCGCCTGTCCCTGGGTGAAGATCGTGGTGATGACCGCCTATGCCTCCATCGACACCGCGGTGGAGGCCATGCGCCGGGGGGCCTTCGATTACCTGCCCAAGCCCTTTACTTACGACCAGGTGGCCGCCTTGACCCGCAAGATTGCCGAGGTGCGGGCCCTGGAACAGAAGGTGGCGTCGTTGCAGGAGGCCTTGAACCAGGTGGTGCCGGAAGCCGACCTGGCCAGCCGCAACCCGGCGATGCAGCGGACCCTGGAGATGGCCCACAAGGTGGCGGACAGCGCCGCCACCATCTTGATCCGCGGGGAGAGCGGCACCGGCAAGACGGTCCTGGCGCGGGCCATCCATTCCTGGAGCCGCCGCGCCGGCAACACCTTCGGGATGGTTTCCTGCCCGTCGCTGTCCCTGGAACTTCTGGAGAGCGAGCTCTTCGGGCATGTGAAGGGCGCCTTTACCGGGGCGCTGCGCGACCATCCGGGGCGCATCGCCGCCTGTGAAGGCGGCACCCTGTTTCTCGATGAAATCGGGGATTTGCCGCTGCGGTTGCAGCCCAAACTGCTGCGGGTCCTGGAGGACAAGGAATACGAGCGGGTTGGCGATCTGGTCACCCGCAAGGCCGACGTTCGCATTATTGCCGCCACCAGCCTGGATCTCGAAGCAGCCGTCAAGGAACGGCGCTTCCGGGAAGATCTGTTTTATCGTTTAAACGTGGTGGAAATCGTGGTCCCGCCGCTGCGAGAGCGGCGGGAAGATATCCAGCCGCTGGCTGAGCGCCTCCTGGCTTTTTTTGCCAGGCAGAATCATCGCCGCCTCCAGGGCTTTACCACCGAGGCCCGGGGCGGGCTCCAGGATTATGACTGGCCTGGCAACGTGCGGGAATTACGCAATACCATGGAACGCGCCGTCCTGCTGGGCAGTGGGGAGCGTCTCGGCATGGAATATCTGCCGCGGCACCTGACGCCGGCGAAATCGGAGCCGCAAGTGGGTGACCTGGTGTCGCTGGAAGAAATCGAGGAGAGGCATATCCGGCGGGTCCTGGCGGCCACCCGGTCCTTTGATGAGGCGGCCCAGGTGCTTGCCTTGGATCCCGCCACCCTCTGGCGGCGCCGCAAGAAATATGGGATATGATAACAATTTCATTTTGCAATCCCAGGCCCTGCCATTCCTGGCATCTTGAAAGCCAAAGTCCTTGTCGGCAAAACTTCCATTGGAAATAATCCTCAAATATCGATAGATTATTCTGGTATTGCCACTGACCAAAAGATTGCTATCTTTTCCTCGGGAGCAGGCTATGAGCATCAGGACCAAACTGATCTGGGTCTTTGGCGGATTGATCTTGATTTTGGCGGTGGTGGCCCTGGTGACCTTCCACACCCTCAATGAATCCAGCAAGGTCATTGATCGGATCATGCGGGAGAACTACGACAGCGTAGAAGCCTGCTACAAGATGAAAGACGCCAGCGAGCGCCTCGATCACCTGGCGGAAGTCTCTCTTTGGGAAAGACCGCCCGACTTGCCGCGCCAAAATGATGAGGCGATCGGCGAACTGGAACGGAATCTAAAACTTCAGCAGAGAAACGTGACTCTCCCGGGCGAGCAAGAACTGACGGACCGGCTAACGGAACTCTGGCTCTCCTACCACGGGGAGCTAACGGGTTTTTATCAATTAGTGAACTCCGGCGCTGCCACCCGGGAGCTTTATCAGAGTACCTTGTTGCCCCGCTCTCAGGCGTTTCGGGACACCGCCCAAAAAATCCTGGAGTTAAATTTAAATAACATGGTGGCTGAGGATGGTCAGGCGCACCTTAAGGCGGTGCATACCAGAAACATCATGTTGCTCTTGTTAAGCAGCGGCATCCTGGTGGCGCTGGGCTTTATCGTCTCGATGGGGCCGAACATTTGGGGCCCCATAACCCGTCTGACGCAATCGGTGAGCGAAATCCAGAAAGGCAATCTCGACCTGGTGGTGCACGCTCCTTCCCGGGACGAAATCGGACTACTGGCCGAAGCCTTCAACAAGATGACCGCGACCCTGCGGGAGGTGCGGCGGAGTGACCGGGCCCAGCTCCTGCGCACCCAGAAATCGACCTTGCTCGCGCTCAACAGCCTCCGCGATGCCGTGGTTATCTGCGACCTGGGTGGTAAGGTCGAACTGGCCAATGAGGTGGCCCGGCGCCTGTTCGGCTTGAATCCGGAAGCAACTCTCGCTGAAGTGGGCAACGAGAAATTTATCCAACTCTTCCAAAAGGTCTGTCAGGAGGAACGTCCCATTTTCCCCAAGGGTTACGACACCGCCATCCAGATCTTTCTGGAGGAAGAGGAACATTTTTTCCTTCCCGAGGCCATTCCCATTTTCGATGAAGGACGGCAGCTGGTGGGGGTGACCCTGATGTTGACGGAGGTCACCCGTCTGCGCCGCCTGGATGAGGTGAAAAATGGTTTGATCTCCACCGTTTCCCATGAGTTGAAAACGCCTCTGACCTCGGTGCGTCTGGCGATTCACCTGCTCCTCAGTGAAAAAATCGGCTCCCTGTCCGTTAAGCAGTCGGAGGTTCTCGAAGCGGCTCGTCAGGATAGCGATCGACTTTATCGAGTCATTGAAGACTTGCTGGATATTAGCCGCATCGAGTCAGGCAGCGCTGAGATGCAGCTGCAAATGGTGAATGTGGAATCCTTGATTTTGCAGGTAACCGACAAAGTGAGGCCAGCCTTCAAGGACCAGGGGATCTCCCTGACCTTCGAGGCGCCGCCAGAGGCGCCCGCGGTGCTCGCCGATCCGCAACGTATTCCGCTGGTGTTCGATAACCTCCTCAGCAACGCCCTCAAATATACGCCCAGAGGGGGAGAGGTGCGAGTATCGGCTCGGAGTGCAGAGGATATGGTCCAGTTCATGGTGGAGGACAGCGGCATCGGGATCGCCCCGGAATACCTGCCGCGCCTCTTCGAGAAATTTTTCCGGGTGCCGGGGCAGGACCAGGTGGACTCGGGGTTGGGGCTCACCATCGCCAAAGAAATCGTGGCGGCCCACGGGGGCCGGATCGAGGTCGCCAGCCAGCCGGGAAAGGGGACCAGGTTCACTTTCACCGTCAGGGCGGCCTAAGCCGGTCCGGACACGCCGGAGGCCTGGGATAATTTATTACTCAAGTTAACCAATTCGCTCAGGATGACCGGCTGGTTTTTTGCAGAGGTCTCATTGTTTCCGGGTGCCATACCTGAACGGCTCAGGGGCACTCGCACATGGAACCGGAGAAGATGGCGGAAGACAAGGCCCTCAGTTTCCTGCGCCTGATCCGCCGCGCCCAGCGCGGCAAGTTGAAGATCTATCTCGGGTACGGGGCCGGGGTCGGGAAGACCTGGCAGATGCTCCAGGAAGGGC